>JAFKJJ010000493.1 GCA_017306025.1 Planctomycetota bacterium | reverse complement strand
GGGCACGCTCCGAACGACGGCGAAACAAGGAGTTACGGCGATGGCGACGGCACAACCCGGCATGGAACCGACCATCTTCGAGCGGTTGGGCGACAAGTTCAACGCGTTCGTCGAAGGGTGCGTTCGCCTCCTCTCCCGCATGATGGGCGGCAACTCCGACGAACGGCGCATCAAATCACTGGGCTATTTCCGCCCCAAAAACGCCGAGGTTCACAGCGTCGTTCCCGGCTCGCCGCTGGCGAAGGTGAACGAACTCGAAGCGAAGATGCAGGGGCTGACCGACGACCAACTGAAGGGGCTGTCGGCGGAGTTCAAGGAGCGGTTGCAGAAAGGGACGACGCTCGACCAGATCCTGCCCGAAGCGTTCGCGGCCTGTCGCGAGGCCGGCCGCCGCACGAAGGGCATGCGGCACTACGACGTGCAGATCGTCGGCGGCGCGGTGCTCCACGGGTACGAGACGGGCCTGGGCAGCATCGCCGAGATGAAAACCGGCGAAGGCAAGACGCTCGTCGCGACGCTGGCCGCGTACCTCAACGCGCTGGACGGCCTGGGCGTTCACGTCGTCACGGTCAACGACTACCTGGCGCGCCGCGACTGCGAGTGGATGCTGCCCATCTACAACGCGCTGGGCGTGACGGCCGCGTATATCCAGTCGGACATGGACCCGGAGGCGCGCCGGCACGCCTACGAGTGCGACATCACCTACGGCACCGCCAGCGAGTTCGGGTTCGACTACCTGCGCGACAACATGAAGATCGCGCGGTTCGACGACGCCGAGTACCACCCGTATTACCGCCAGGTCCAGCGCGCGCACCACTACGCCATCATCGACGAGGTGGACAACATCCTCATCGACGAGGCCCGGACGCCGCTCATCATCAGCGGCCCGGCGTTCTCCGACGCGCGCCGGTTCAACGAGGCCGACAAGGTCTCTCGCGCGCTGGCCGAAGACGAACGCAAGGCGCGGAAGGAACTGGTCGCGGCCGGCACCATGAAGGCCAATGGCGTCGAGGGCGACAACCTCACGGTGCTCGCGCCGATCGACCCGTCGAAGGTCGACCCGCAGAACCCGCCGCCCAAGGGCGTGTACTTCGAGATCAAGGAGAAGGAGCGGACCTGCCACCTGACCGACGCCGGCGTCCGGCGCGCGGAGGAGCTCGCGGGCGTGGAGAGCTTCTACACCGCGGGCAACATGGAGTGGCCGCACCTCATCGACAACGCGCTGAAGGCGCACCACCTGTACCAGCTCGACCGCCACTACATGATCGACCGCGACGCGCGGGAGAACAACGAGCTGTCGATCGTCATCATCGACGAGCACACCGGCCGCGCGATGTACGGCCGGCAGTGGTCCGACGGGCTCCACCAGGCCGTGGAAGCCAAGCACCAGAAGGACGGGGTGCAGATCAAGCAAGAAACGCAGACGATGGCGACGGTCACGCTGCAGAACTTCTTCAAGCTGTACAAGAAGCTCGCGGGTATGACCGGCACCGCGAAGACGGAAGAGAACGAGTTCTGGAAGATCTACAAGCTCGACGTGGTGGCGATCCCCACGAACAAGCCGATGCGGCGGCTCGAACACAAGGACAAGGTGTACCGCACCGACAAGGAGAAGTGGGACGCGGTCGTCGGCGAGATCGAGCGCATCCACGCGCTCGACTCGATCGAGCTGCGCGACGGGACGGTCATCACCGGCGCCGTGAAGGGCGAGACGCCGGAGGCGGTCGATTTCGAGGACCGCGCGACCCGCGAGCGGAAGTCGCACCCGCGGAACCAGATCCGCTCCCTGGAGTACCGCGGCCGGCCGATCCTGATCGGCACGAAGGACGTGGACAAGAGCGAGAAGCTCTCCGCGATGCTCAAGCGCCGCGGGATCAAGCACGAGCTCTTGAATGCCAAGCCCGAAAACGTCGGCCGCGAGGCCGAGATCGTCGCGCAGGCCGGTCGGTTCGGCGCGGTCACGATCAGCACGAACATGGCCGGCCGCGGCACGGACATCATTCTCGGCGGCAACCCCGAAACGCTCGCCTGGGCGCGGCTCAAGCAGTTGAAGGACGCCGACGGCCGGCCGCTCTACCCGACGCGGCTCGAAGTGCCCAACGACGTCTGGACCGCGACGATCAACGAGATCGAAGCGAAGGAGAAAATGAGGGAGGAGGGGCGGAAGGTCGCCGAACGCGGCGGACTGCACATCCTCGGCACCGAGCGCCACGACTCGCGGCGCATCGACAACCAGCTCCGCGGCCGCGCCGGCCGCCAGGGCGACCCCGGAAGCAGCCGGTTCTACCTGTCGCTGCAAGACGAGCTGATGCGCCTGTTCGCCGGCGAGTGGGTCGGAAACATCCTCACGCGGCTCGGGATGCAGGAGGGCGAGGCCATCGAGAGCGGGATGGTCACCCGGCGCATCGAAAAGGCGCAGAAGAAGGTGGAGGAGTACCACTTCGACCAGCGGAAGAACCTGCTGGAGTACGACGAGGTGATGGACCTCCAGCGGAAGCGCGTTTACGGCGCCCGGCAGGAGATCCTCGACGGCAAGAACCCCCGCGCGATGGTCCTGGAGATGATCCGGCTCCAAATCGGGGCCGCGCAGGCGCGGTTCCTGGCGGACAACTACGGTTCGGCGAGCTTCGCGGAGTTCGCGAGCAACCGGCTCGGGATGGAGTTCGAGGCCGGCGATTTCCGCACCTCTTCCTACGAGGACGCGTCGCGCCAGGCGCTCGATCAGGCCATCGCGAACGTGCCGACGTTCATGCAGGAGCTCCTGGAGGAGAACCTCAACCCGGACGAGGACCCGAGGGACTGGAAGTGGTCCGAACTGACGCGCGCGGTGAACGCCCGCTACGACCTGAAGGTGACCGAGAAGGACCTGCGGAAGATCGGGCCGGACAAGCTGATGGAGCACCTCGTCACGAGGGCCGAGGCGGCGGTGCGGGCCGTGAACCTCGACGAGGGGCAGCGGTTCCTGTCGCGGACCTACGGCGCGGAGTCGCTGGCGGAGTGGTGCCGGCAGAAGTTCGGCGTGAAGGTCGCGATCGACGACGTCCAGAACCGCTCCGGCGAGGAGCTGAACGAGTTCCTGTATCGCGCCGTGCGGACCGCATATCGGCAGAAGGACGTGGAGTTCCCGATCCGCGTGGGGATGCAGAACTTCATGGCGGACAAGCCGCAGGCCGGCGCCCAGCGCTACGACCGCGACGGCCTGTACCGCTGGACCGCACAGCGCCTGGGAACGGTGCTCGCGGCGCGGAAGCACGGCCCGCAGGTGCTCGCGGACCAGTCGGGCTTCTTCGCGGTCGCGTTCAAGGCGCTCGAAGAGGAGGGGTGGACGGAGGAACTGGTCCGCACCGAACCGCGGTCGAAGTTGCGCGAGAAGCTGATGCAGATCGCGCCGAAGGCGATGCCCGGAGGGGACATCGACGAGATCGACGCGAAAGTAGAGGAGGCACTGCGCGGCGCGAAGGTCGCGGAGGCGGAGGACGCGAAGGAAGTTGCTGAGTGGGCGCTCAAGGAACTCGGTCTGACGCTCGACGTCGCGAAACTGACCGGCAAGGCGCCGGACGCGGTGCGGCACTTCATCTTGAACGCCTACGACGAGAAGTACCGGCCCGAGATGCACTCGGTGGAGCGCCAGCTGGTGCTCGAACAGATCGACAGCGCGTGGAAGTCGCACCTGCTCGTCATGGACAACCTGCGGAGCGGCGTGGGCCTCCGCGGGTACGCGCAGGAAGACCCCAAGATCGTCTACAAGCGCGAGGGCATGAAGGAGTTCGAGGTGATGTGGGAGGGCGTCCGCGACCGCACGACGGAGGCCGTCTTCCGCATGGAGGAGATGGGCGACGAGGAGGCGCAGGCCGCGCTGTGGGCCGGCGCGCGGGCCACGCACGCGGCCGCCATCTCGGCGTCGCAGTCGCGCCAGGCGGAGATGGACGCGTCGCAGCAGCAGACGAACGCGGGCGGCGAGCAGAAGAAGGCGGAGCCGATCCGCAACGTCGGCCAGAAGGTGGGGCGCAACGACCCGTGCCCGTGCGGCAGCGGCAAGAAGTACAAGAACTGCCACATGAAGATGGAGGCGGGCAAGCGCTGATCGCCGGACGAAGGGTTGAACGGCCGCGGGCGGGGATGCGATCCCGCCCGCGGCCGTTCGTCGTTGCGGCGGTTTAGCGCGGGCGGGCTGAACGCGCCAAACCCGTCTGGCCCGCGGGCGCCGGCCGAAGTAGGCTAGAGCCCTCTACTCGGCCGCGGGAACGGATTCTCATGCTCCTCGACCTCGTCTACCTGCTCGCGCTCGGTCTGCTCTCGCCGTGGCTGGCGTGGCGCGCGGTTCGCACCGGCCGCTACCGGCGCGAACTGTCCGCGAAGTTCCTCGGCCGCGTGCGCGTCACCAACCCCGCGAAGAAGCGGGTGGCGTGGTTCCACGCGGTCAGCGTCGGTGAGGTGAACCTGCTCGGCACGCTCGTGCCCGCGTTCCGGGCGCGCCGCCCGGACTGCCTCGTCGTCGTCTCGTCCACCACCGACACCGGCCTCGCGGAAGCGCGGAAGAGGTTCCCCGATCTCGACGTGATCGCTTGGCCGTTCGATTTCTCGTGGGCGGTCGGCGCGGCGCTCGACGCGGTGAAACCCGCGCTCGTGGTGCTCACCGAGAGCGAACTGTGGCCGAACTTCCTCGCCGCGGCCGGCGCGCGGGGCGTTCCGGTGGTCGTTGCGAACGCCCGGATGAGCCCGCGCAGCGCGCGGCGGCTGTCGCGGGTCGCGGGCGCGGCCCGGCGGCTGTTGTTCCGACACGTCACGCGGTTCGCGGTGCAGGAGGCCGAGTACGCGGAGCGGCTGGAGCGCCTCGGCGCGCCCGCGACGAAGCTGACGGTTACGGGCTCGATCAAGTACGACGGCGCGGCGGGCGAGCGCGACACGCCGAAGACGCGCGCGCTCCGAGCGGCGCTGGGATTGCGGAGCGAAGGATCTGCCCCCCTCGTTCTCCTCGCCGGCAGTACGCACGGCCCCGAAGAGGCCCTCGTCCTCGGCGCGTTCGCGCGGCTGCGCGAGCGGTTCCCGCGCCTGCGGCTCGTCCTCGTCCCCCGACACCCCGACCGCTTCGAGGAGGTCGCGCGGCTGGTCGAGGCGTCCGGACTGCCGTCCGTGCGGCGCTCGCGGATCACCGTTCCTCTCGCGGAAATGCCCGCGGTGGTCCTGCTCGACACGGTGGGCGAACTCGGTGCGGCCTGGGGGCTCGCGGACGTCGGCTTCACGGGCGGGAGCCTCGACGGCGTCCGCGGCGGCCAGAGCATGATCGAACCGGCCGGGTACGGCGTGCCGTGCGTCTTCGGCCCGCACGTGTGGAACTTCCGCGACGCGGCGAAGCGGCTGGTAGAGGTCGGCGGGGCGGTGATGGTAAAGGACGCGGCCGAACTCGAAGTCGAACTCGCGCGGTTCCTCGCCGACGCCGACCGGCGCGGCCGCGCGGGCGCGGCGGCCCGCGCCCTGGTCCAGCGCCAACAGGGCGCGACGCTGCGAACGCTCGACGTGATCGACGCGGTGATCGCACCTCCGGCGCTCCCGGCCGCCGCGTAAATCGCGTAAAATGGGCTGATGAGTCGCAGCTATTCGTTCAGTGCCGCGGGCGGTCACCCCGTCAACGAAGACGCGTTCATCCTGCGCCAGCTCCCGCGTGAAGAGGGCTGGCTCGTCGCGCTGGCGGACGGTCAGGGCGGCCGCGCCGGCGGTCGGCGAGCAGCCCAACTGGCGTGCGAAGTTGCCATCCAACGCGCGCTCTTGCTTCGGCCCGAACAACGCGCCGACGGCGCCACCTGGGCGGAGGTGCTGTCCCTCGCCGACGCCGCGGTCGCCACGGATCGCGAAGCGGGCCTGGCCACGCTCGTCGGGCTGTGCGCGGGCGCGGGGCACGTCGCGGGCGCGTCGTGCGGAGACAGCGCGGCGGTGGCGGTGTGTGGCGACAGCGCCCCGCGCGTGCTGACGTCACGCCAGTTCAAGAACCCGCCGGTCGGGAGCGGTGAGGCGACCTTTGTTCCGTTCGAAATGGAGCTGACACCGCCCTGGCGTCTCCTCGCGATCAGCGACGGCGTGTGGAAGTACGCGAGCTGGGATCGCGTGTGGGACTGCGCCGCACGCCTTTCCGGCGAGGAACTGATCGAGGAACTGCAACAGGCGGCACGACTCAAAACGAGCGGCGAATTCCCTGACGATTTCACCGCCGTGCTACTGGAAAGCGAGTAGCGGATGTTCCGCATCACGGGGTATGGGCTGATGCACTTTTTCTCGCACCCGCGGCACGACGAGGTCGTACCGTTCTCCCGGCCGGATGAAGAGGAATGAACACCCCGCTCGCGTACCTCAACGGCCGGTTCCTGCCGTTCACGGAAGCCGCACTCCCCCTGCACGACGCCGGGTTCGTTTCCGGGGCGACGATCGTCGACAACGCCCGCACGTTTCGCCACACGCTGTTCCGCTGGCCGGACCACCTCGCGCGCTTCCGGCGCGACTGCGCCGCGTGTTACGTTCCGCTCGACGCATCCGACGAATCTCTCATCGCGACCGCCGAAGAACTCGTCGCGCACAACGCAAAATTGCTCCCCCCGGGCGGCGAACTCCAGTTGGTCACGTTCGCGACGCCCGGACCGCTCGGCTTCTACCTCGGCGAAGCAACGAGCGGGCCGGCGACGCTCGGGATGGTGACATACCCGCTACCGTTTGCGCGTTATCGACGGTTCTTTACGGAGGGTGTCACGCTCGCGATCGCGGGGATGCAGCACTCTCACTCCCAAGATCTCCTCCCGCCGCGGGTGAAGCACCGCAGCCGGCTGTTCTGGCACATCGCGGCGCATGTGCTCAAAGACCCGGCGTCGGAACTGTCCTGGCGGCTCGACCCGCCCGCGACCGACGCGTCCGTCGTGCCGGTCGTGTTCGGCGGTGCCGGGGCGGCTGCGGACACGGCCATCGGCTCGATCCTCGTGGTGCTCGGCGACACGGTGGTCGCACAGGATGAGGGGCACGTTCAGGACAGCATCAGCGCCCGTGTCGTGCGAGAACTGTGCGCCGCCGTCGGTCTGAAGAGTCACGCGGGCACGATCGAACTGGGCCGCTTCGCCCGTCCCCCGCTTCCGGAAGAAGAGCGGTCGAAATACCCGCAGCCGTCGGAACTGCTGCTCGCCGGCACCGGGTTCTGCGTCGCGGGGGTGCGGCGGTTCGGCTTCCGCGACCGGTGCCGCGATTACGCCTGGCCCGGTCCCGTGTTCGGAATGCTACTCGCCGCGTGGAGCGACCTCGTCGGCGTGGACGTCGCGAAGCAGTTCATCGGCGAGGGGGTGTGACACCGCAGAACCCGTTCGACCGGCTCCGCGACGAGTTCGTCATCAGCGAGGGCTCCGCGGTGCTCGTTCTGGAGGACTACGAGCGCGCGAAGGCCCGCAACGCGCCGATCTACGCCGAGGTGAAGGGCTGGGGGAGCACGTTCGACGCCTACTCGGTGACGAAGCCCGACCCGGAGGGGCGGGGCGGCGCGCGGGCGATCCAGGCGGCACTGAGCGAGGCCGAGGTGGACTTCCGCGACGTGGGCTACATCAACGCGCACGGCACGAGCACGAAGCTGAACGACGCGATGGAGACGGCGGCCGTCAA
>JAFKJJ010000649.1 GCA_017306025.1 Planctomycetota bacterium | reverse complement strand
CGTGCCGTCCGGGATCGACCCCGGGATCTGCGCGGCGTGTTCCGTCGAGGAGAGGGTGCCGGTGGGGTCGACCTTGCACACCACCTGCACGTTCGCGACGTAGGTGGCGACGCCCCACGAGTTGCCGACGAGGTCTTTCGCCGGGCCGTCGTCCGGGGCGCTCGGGTCGGCCGGGCACCGGTACGGCTTCACCGGTTGTGCGAACACCTGGTTGTTGGCGACGAAGTACACCCCCGCGTGGAGCGACTGTTGGTACAGCGGGTCCTGTTCGACGAACGGCAGCAGGTGAAAGTGGTAGGTGCCGAAGGCGCTCCGTCCGGACCAGTACCCCAAGCCGGGCGGGAGCGACCGGTTGGCGTCGTGTGCGGCGTGGCTGGCGAGCCCGAGCTGCCGGAGGTTGTTCCCGCACTTTACACGCGCCGCGGCCTCGCGCACCTTTTGAACCGCGGGCAAGAACAATCCGAGTAGGGCGGCCACGATCGCGATGACGACCAGGAGCTCGATGAGTGTAAAGCCCGTGCGCTGGCGCGCGCGGCGGCGGGGCGGGGGCACGACGTGGGGCTCCGGAATAGTGGGCGTGGCCGGGGTCGCCACAAATCACGATGACGAGTGTCTGTATCAGACCATAAGTCGCATTTCGGGTGCTCACAAACTGCGCGAACCGATCTCACCACTCATTTTTCGGGCAAGGGACGAGTTTCTTTCTCACACGCGAGTGGTGCGAGCGTTGCAGTAACAGTCTTCGCACCAGGGAAGAATTCGAGCGCGCGGGAAGTCGGACAAAAGGACGCGCCCGCGCGCGTGGTTCGGCGATTGACCGCCCGTGCCCGGATGGGAGTCAATCGCCGAACCACCCGGCGGGGTCGAGCCGGTAGTAGGCGCCCACGAGTTGAAACAGCTCCGGGTGAAGCGCGCGGAGTTCGTGCGGGCGACAGAAGAACGCTTCGGTGAGGTCGGCGAAGAACTCGGCCTCGTTGTCGGCCGCGTGCGGGGTGAAAAACGCGTCGGCGTC
>JAFKJJ010000492.1 GCA_017306025.1 Planctomycetota bacterium | reverse complement strand
CCAGTAGCCCGGAATCCACTGCACGTTATCGCCGGCGGGCTTCTGGTCCGGCGGCAACTCCTCGATCGGATCGGGCGGCTGCTTCGCGACAACCGGCGCTGCGGTCGGGGCTTCCGCGGTCGTCGCGAAGCCCTCGTGAACCGGACCCTTCGCCAGAACCTCGACCCCGTCGCCCGCGTCCGGTTGGGGCTTCGGGGCGGGCGGGGCCGGATACCCCGGCTGACCGGGTAGCGGCAGGGGGATCGGTTCCTGGGCCGGGCTGAACCCCGCGGCGAGCGCGGCGAGCAGTGAGCCGAACACGCCGAGGGGCAGCACCTTCAGCAGTCGTTCGGGCATGGCGGGTACCTCAAATGCGGCAGCGATGCGAGCGCTTCGGGCACGACAAGAACGCGCCGGCGTGCGGAACTTGCGCGGGGCAGGGGACTTCGGCCGCGCTGAGGCGGAGGTGTAACACCCGCCGCGGCGACGGAACAAGGTGAAGTTGGGGAGGAAAGGGGGGGACCGCCGCGAACCGCGGCACTGGCTCCCGCGGAGCTACCAGAGATGGTAGCTGGGGGCGGGGCGAGTCGAGAAGGTCGGCGCGGGCGAGGAAGCCCGCGCCGACCGGCGGCTCACGTGCCCCCGGAGCTACCGCCGGCACCGGTCTGGGTGAGGACGGTGACGGACACGTGGCCCACCGCCGTGCCCCCGTGCCCGTCGTCCACGGTGTAGTTGAACGTCACCGTACCCGAGAACCCGCTGGGCGGGACGTAATAGAACGTGTCGGCGTTCTGCAGGGCGACCGAACCGGACGCCGGCTGGGTGTAGGAGGTGATGACGGGGACGTCCCCGTCCGGGTCCCCCAGCACCACCGTGACGGACACCGGCGTGTCGGCCGACGTCGTCACCGACTCGTCGTCGGCCATCGGCGGGTCGTTGGTCAGGGCGACCGTGATCGTGCCCGTGGCCGTGCCCCCGTGCCCGTCGTCCACCGTGTAGGTGAACGTGTCGCCGCCGGTGTAGGTCGGGCTGGTCGCGGTGTAGACGAGCGTCGCCCCGTCGAGCGCCACGGACCCGTGCGCGCCCTGGGTGAACCCGGTGACCGTCACCGCGTCGCCGTCGGGGTCGCCGAGCGCCAGGGGCGCCTCGCCGCTGGACCCCGCGTGGACCGTGAGTTCCCCGTCGAACGCGTCCGGCGGGCTGTTCGTCAGCGTTACCGCCACGGTCGCGGTGGCCGTGCCCCCGCGCCCGTCGCCGACCGTGTAGGTAAACGCGTCACCGCCGGTGTAGGTCGGGTCGGACGGGGTGTAGGTCACCGACGCCCCGTCGATCGCGACCGAGCCGTGCGCGCCGGCGGTGACGGCCGAGATGGTGGTGACGTCGCCGTCGAAGTCCGAGAACACCAGAGGGACCGTGACCGGGGTGCCGGCGTGCGTCGTGGCCTCCGCGGCCGACGCCTCCGGCGGCGTGTTGACCGCGGCCGTGGCCGTGCCGGTGGTTGTCTCGGCGGCGCTGGTCCCGTCGCCGGTGTCGGTGACCGACAGGCCGAAGCCGGCGGCGCCGGCGTACCCGGGGTCGGGGGTGAACCGGGCCGTGTGCCCGTCGGGTAGCAGCTCGATCGTGCCGTTTACGGGGTCGCTCACGGCGAACGTGAGGTCGTCGGGCGCGGTCTCGACGTCGGTGACCAGGGTTCGCAGGTCGATGTCCAGGGGCGTGTTCCGCTGAACCGTGATCGCGGTCGGGCCGATGACCGGCGCGTCGTTCACCGGATCAACGGTGACGGTCATGGTCGCGGGCACGATGGGGTCCACCCCGTCGGAAACCCAAAAGGTCAACGTGTCGATCCCGTTCCAGTTCGCTTTCGGGGTGTAGGTGATCGTGCCGTCGGGGTTGACCGTGGCGCGCCCGTTGGCGCCGTCGGTGGCGAACGCGACCCCCAGCGTATCGCCGTACGGGGCCGTGGCACCCGTCAGCACCGCCCGCGTGATCGACCCGTCCTCGCCGACGGTCGCGCTGAGGGCGGGCACGGTCGGTGGCGTGTACCCGACCGCGATCGTGACCGTCGTCGGGTCGCCCGTCCCCGAATCGCCGGACGGACTGTAGGTGAACGTATCGATCCCGCGGAACCCGGCGTCGGGCGTGTAGGTGAACCCGCCGTCCGGGGCGAGCGCCAGGGCGCCGTGGCCCGGCCCGTCAACCACCTCGGCGGTGAGGGCCTCGCCTCCGACGCCGATGTCATTCGCCAGGACGCCGCCCGCCGCGGGCACGTTCAGCGCGCCGCCGGGGGCGACCGCGTACCGGTCCTCGTTGCCCTCTGGGGCCATTCCCAACTTCGGCGCGAAGCCGATCTCTAACCGTGCACCGAAATCCCAGTGCTGCATCCCGGCCGGGGGGAGATTGTAGGTGCCGAAATCACCAGTCTTGGTCAGGGCCTTGACGATGACCCATCGTTCGTTGTTCGGGAGCGGGTTCGGTTGGTTGGAGACGAACAGGTCGAAGGAGTTGTTGCGGCCGACGAAGGTGACCTGCTTCACGTCGATTTTCGTGACCTTGTCTGCCTGGAAGTTCAGATGCCCGACGACGGTCGAATTGTCGAAGGTCAGGATAGCACTAGTTCCGTCGATTGTCGATGCACCGGTGTTGCCCGTGTAGGTGGCCATGTCCAACCGGGATCGCTGGAAGTTTATCGTCCCTTGCAGGGTGACGGTGGTCGGCGCTCCGGCGACCGCACCCGCTCGGTTCTCGGTGGTCAGGAGCCCGTTCACACAGGACAGCCCGCCGTCCAAGAATCGGACTTCGTTCTCGTGCGCGATCCGGAGTTCGCCACGGTTCTCGACGGCCGGAAAGCCCGGTTCCGGGTCCCGGGTCTCAGGTGCTTGGAAGATCGTGACGGCACCAGCGCCTCCGGTGATCTCCATCATCTTGGTATTGGTCACGTACGGTTCCACGGTTACCGTGCCGCTGCCGGTTCGGAGGAAGAGGTGGGTGTTCTTGAGCTCGGCCTCTCCGTCCAAATCCGTCAGTTTCACCCTGCCGTCCAGAAGAAAGTTGCCGTTGTTCGTGAGCTGGATGCTGTGATCGAACCAGATAGCGGCGAAGTCCGGCGCGTTCGCGGACGCCTGGATGGTGCCGTTGTTGGTCGTGGTGAGTCCCAACGTCACGACGGCGTTCGGATCAACGACGAGCGTCGTGTTCGGCGCCACCAGGATGTTCGCGTCGGGATCTCCGTTGTCGGGAAGGGGTTCGATCTTCACCGTTTTCTGCAAGTGAACGGTCGCCTTGTTGGCGAACTCTAGCTTCCCATCGATCCAGAAGGTGGCGTCGGCGATAGTCGAATTGCCCTGGATCGTGATGTTCGTGCCGCCGATGGTTCCGAACCAGCCGGCCTCGACCATCACAGAACCGAGCAACTGCGCGCTGTTCGTGAATGTCATCGTCTTCCCCGATGTTTTGGGGATCTGAATGTCATCCCCCGGCTCAGGAGCGACGCCACCCACCCAGTTCCCCGCGAGTATCGCGTTGGTCGGGTCGGTCAGATCATTACCTGCCCACACGCGGACGGCGGGCACGATGCGCAGGCTCAACCCCTCCAGGTTGAGAACGGCTCGGTTGGCGGAAACGGGGGTGGAGGACCGGGTGCGGGCGAACAGGCGGCTCAGGCGAGCGATCATTCGGACCTCGGGGTAGGGACGAGAGGACGTTTGCGGGACGTCTCACTTCTTCTTCTGGCTCAGCTCGTAGAGGTAGATGTCGAACAGCTCCTTGCACCGCGGCGTGTCCGTGGTATGCCGCTTCACGCTCCTTTCCCACGTCTCCAGGTGCAGAGCCTTCAGCTTCGGCTCGGCGATCTTCTCGATGTCAAATCGTTCCTCAGCCAAATTGCGCATCAGGTTCATGTCCGATACGAGGCTGGAGCGTTCATGCGAGTCCTTGGGGAGCGAGTCCCGCTGGGCCTCGTACCCCTCGCGCAGCGCCTTGTAACGCGCCGCCTTCTTCGCCTCCTCGGCGTTCTTCGCTTGGGCCTTGTCCTCGGCGCCCTTGGGCACCGGGGCCGCGGTCGCCACCGTCAGACAGAACACGAGCAGCATCGCGGGATACATGACGTCCTCCGGAAAAATCAGGACACGGGCGGCTGCCAAGTGGTTCGGCCGCTACGCAGACTCAGGCCCTGCAGGTTGAGAACGGGCAGGTTGATGGGAACGGTGCCCAGGCGCGGGGGAACCGGTGGCTCAGGCGAGCGATCATTGGGAACCTCGGAAGGGAGGAGGAGACGTTCGAGGGGCGTCTCACTCTTCTGGCTCAGTTCGTAGAGGTAGATGTCGAACAGTTCCTTCCGGCGCGGCGAGTCCGTGATCTGCGGCTTGAGGCCCGTTTCCCACGTCTCCAGGAGTTTGGCCTTCAGCTTCGGCTCGTCGATCCTCTCGATGCCGATTCGGATCTCGGCAATGTCGCGTGCCAGGTTCATGTCCGATGCGAGGCTGGAGCGTTCGGACGAGTCCTTGGGGAGCGAGTCCCGCTGGCTCTCGTACCCCTCGCGCAGCGCCTTGTAACGCGCCGCCTTCTTCGCCTCCTCGGGGTCCTTCGCCTTGGTCTTGTCCTCGGCACCCTTGGGCACCGGGGCCGCGGTTGCGACCGTCAGACAGAACACGAACAGCATCGCGGGATACATGGCGACTCCGAAAAAACGGACAGGAGCGATCGACCGCACGCGGTAGAAATCCCTCAACGTAAAACAAATAGCACTCGAGCGGTCCCAATTCTAGCCGACGGGTGATCGACCCGAAATGTCTGATCGTCTGGTCGGATCGAACTGAACGGGATGGATGATATCGGTCTCAGCGTGTCCGTTCAACCGAGATGCAGAGCGTTAGGTTAAACGGCGCGCCGAACATATTTCGGCGCACAGCGTTCGATACGAAGAAGATGGCGAGTAGATCGCTCATGCCAATATTTTGTCGCGAGCGCCCGCGTCGGTGGTGACCTACTTGCGTTGTACGGCGGGGTAAGTGAGCCACTCGTTGAGTGACCACACGTGGTCGGTCAATCCGGCGGCCATCGCCGGCGTCCGCGGCCGCCACTTCCCGCCCGCACCCTTCCGCCGCAGGGTTCGGACGGGCCAGCAGAAGTTGTAGCTGAAGTAACTGAACGCGCTCGCCGCCCGGTGAACGCCCCAGTCCTTCGAGAACCCGTACGTCTTCCGCGTCTTGCGGCTGCAACGGCTCCGGTCCGTTGTGACACTCGACCTGGCTCGTGGTCACCGACCGGTTGACCGCCGAAGCGGCCAGAGCGCCCGCCAGCGCACCCGGCGTCCCGAACACCAACCGGCTACTCACCCGTACCACCCGGTTGTTCTCCCGGTGCTTGTGAACGGTCGCGTAGGTCACGGCGGGTGCTACCGCCGTGTACGCCCGCCGTGGGCGCCCCGGACGGCCCGTCCGCCGCGGCACCGCCCGGACCCCGTAGGCGTCCCGAATCGCCTGCTCGTAGGCCGGGTACTCGTCGGACGTCATCAGCCGCATCACCCGCGAGCCGGTCCGCCGCCGGAAGTCGAGAACCAGCGCCCGGGTCGCCTCGCCCGTCCGCTTGCCGACGACCCGGCTAACGACCAACCGGCTTTCCGGGTCGAGGGCGACGTGATCCCAGCAGTCCCCGCACCGCTCGTCGTTGGGCCGGCAGTGCTTCTGCTTTTTGGCGACGAACGCCCACGTCTCGTCGAACTGGACCTCAACGGTCTTGGGGGGAAAAGGGGACCAACTCGTCGTGGCGTTCGGCGGCGTGATCGCCCGCGAGCCGGGTGTACCGGGTGACCGTATCCGTGTGGACCCCGGTGAGCCGTGCCGTCTTGCGGGTGCCGACGCCCTCGGCCACGTGGGCCAAGACGTCGTTGACCTTCCCCGGCGGGAGCCGGGCATCGAACAGGGGCGTGCCCTTGCGCTCGGAGAAGCGGGCCTTGCAGGTGCGGCAGCGGAGCATGCGGCGGGACTTGCCCGGCCCGTACCGCGCGGTGACGGTGAGGTTGCCGAGCCCGCGCTTGCCCAGGTCAGAGCAGGACGGGTTCAAGCAGCAGAACCGACTCAGGTCGTCCACGGCCGGCCTCCTCAGCACGACGCAGGAATGCCTTACTCTACGACGCGGGACGACCTCCTACAACATTGGACGGACACCACCCCGCGTCCTCACCGCACAAAGGGCAAAAGTACGAGCGACGAGACGCGAACGAACCGGTCTTGCGGTCGAGGGGCGGGCAGCGACGGTCCCTTTGCGGCGAGCGGTGCGGGGGTATCTTAATGCGGGGAGCGCGAAGCAACCGCGCTTGAGGCGGTTGCTTCGCGGGTCGGGTGGAACGGTTGATCTCGTGTCGCTTTCTCTTCCGTGTCGCACCGCTCGCGGAGCGAGCGGACCACTCCGAAACCGCCCCGGAAGGATGTGCCCGTGGCCGCGTTCTGGTCCGATGCCGTGCAGATGACGACGTCCGGACTGATCGTCGCGGCCGCGGCGGTGCCGGTCGGCCTCGCCGCGCGGGCCGTGCGGCCCCGCGGCGAGCCCCTTCTGCCGCAGTGGAAGCCCTGGCGCGTTCCGTGGAACGGGTTCGAGGTGGCCGTCGCGTTCCTGATGGTGTCGTACGTCCTGCCGCTGGTCGTCCTCCAACTCCTCTCCGACGCCGGCTTCTACCAAAGGGTCTACGGCCAACACTTCCCGACGCCGCGAACCGAGGGCGCCGAACCGGAGCGGCTCAAGGAGGCGGCGACGCTCCGCATGTTGTGGGCGAACGTGCTGGCGCTGCCGCTGCAACTCGGGTCATTGTGGGCCGCGGTGCGGGCACTGTACCCGGCCTGGAGGCCGGCGATCGTGGGCCGCGGGAGCTCCGCCGGGAAGGTGTGGCTCGCGGTCCTCGCGTGGCTCGCGCTGGCCCCGGCCGTCCTCGCGTTCAACGCGGTCGTGAACGTGGCGGCGGAGCACTTCGACGTGACGCCGGAACAGCACTCGCTCACCGCGCTCGGCGGGCGGCCGCTCATGGATCGGGTGCTGTTCCTGCTGGAAGCGTGTGTCGGCGCGCCGTTGCGAGAGGAGTTGATCTTTCGCGGGCTGTTACTCGCGTGGTGCGCCCGGCGGATCAAGTTTCCGGGCGAAGGGCTGATGCCGCTGACGGCCGCGCGGCCGTGGTTGGTGATGTCCGCGGCACTGCCGCTGGCATTTTTGCTCGGCGGCGGACGAACCGGTCCGGTCGCGTTCGCCGCGGTGCTCGCGCTCGGGCTGGGCGTGTTGTGGCGCCTGAAACGAACCGGGGCGCGCCGCGCCCGCGCCGTCTACGCGACCGCGGCGCTGTTCGCGGTCGTTCACTCCGGCGTGTGGCCCAGCCCGGTCCCGCTGTTCGCGCTCGGGTTGGGGCTGGGCTGGCTCGCGGTGCGGACCAACGGCGTCCTCGTGCCGACGATCGTTCACGGGCTGTTCAACGCGGTGTCCGCCGTATTCGTGCTCCGCGGGTGAACAGTAAGGAACGGGGGTGGGGAGAGAAGGCCGCACTTTCTCCCCCCACCCCCGTTCGTCGTTCACTTCCCAATGTGCTTGAGCATCTCGCGGCACGACTTCTCGCACTTGCGGCACTCGTCGGCGCACTGCTTCATCACCGCGTCGTGGGCGGCGTGCTTCTCGCAGGCGTCGCCACACCGCTTACAGGCGTCGGCGCAC
>JAFKJJ010000648.1 GCA_017306025.1 Planctomycetota bacterium | reverse complement strand
GGCACGCGGCCCCTTCCCGCGTGGCTGACGCTGTTATCCTACATGTTCCTACACGGCGGCGTTCTCCATTTGCTGACCAACATGGCCGGACTCTGGGTGCTCGGCACCCTCGCCGAGCCCGTGATGGGAGCGAAGCGCTTCGCCCTCACGTATCTCGCGTTCGGCGCCATTACCGGCGCGGTTATTGTCGCACTCGTCCCGTATTGGACGGGTCCGATGGTCGGCGCGTCCGGGGCGATCGGCGGGGTTCTTGGCGCCTTCCTCGCCCGGCGCTATTCCGAGAAGAGCGGCCGGGAGCGGCGAACGATCGCGGGCCTCCTGCTCGAAGCGCTGCCCGCGCTCGCGGTGGTGGCGTGGTGGGTCGCTCGGGACGTGCCGTCCGAACCGGACCGGGCGGCGGCGGCGGCCTGGCACCTGGTCCCGTTCCTGTTGGCGTGGTACGGCGTGCGTACCTGGAACGGGTTGGGGCGCCCGCGCCGAACCCGGCCCGGCCGCGTAACGTGATTTCTACTGCTCGTCGCGCGCGGGTCCGGTGGTTGCAATCGCGGCCGGGCCGGTGAGCGGGTTGTTCGGCCACCAGAGGGCGTTCGGAGGGACGACGTGATCGAGTCCAAGATCGGGCAGCGGTTGGTCGGCGTGTTCTTGCTGATACTCGGCGGCGGGTTCACGGCGTGGTCATGGTACACCGCTCTCAACGAGGGGTACTATTATCGTAAGGCCGTCGTCCTCTTCCCGTTTTTCGCCGCGATCGGTCTGGGCGGTCTCCTGTTCCCGATCGACATGGCCCGGGTGCGAGCCGAGTACGGCGTCGACCGGCCACAGAAGCTGACCCACTACCCGACGGCCTGGAAAGTGCTATTCGCGGCGGGCTTGGTGGCTGGCTTCGGAAACTGGCTGGCCCTCTCGCAGTTCTGATACCAGATCCGGGTGAAGAGTAACCCGGACGAGCAACGGCTTTGACCTCCCCCCTTGAGGGGGAGGTCCAGCACGCGGCCCGCGACCGGTACGCTTCACCCGG
>JAFKJJ010000491.1 GCA_017306025.1 Planctomycetota bacterium | reverse complement strand
CCTTGGCGATCAGCGCACGGTTCCGAAGTTCACCGAGGACGACGAGCGTCCAACCGGACGTCGTCGTGGACGTGAGCGCCCTCCGGCGGTTGGCCACGGCGAAACGGATTTCGACGATCAGTCCTTCGAACGGACCCTTCGTGAGAAGCGGAAGGCCCAGTCCGGCCGGCGGGTCTTCCCGCTCTGTCGGTTTCCACTGTACGACGAACTCGTCCGGATTGGGAGCGGTCACGGTTACTCCCGGTGCCCAGTAGCGGTGGTTGAGGGCATCCCGGATCGCTGGACCTGCCGCACGCGGAAACCCACTGATCCGGAGTTCGATCGCGTGCTTCGGTTTCCAGCCCGCTGGGCCCACACCGCATGTCATGCGGCAGAGGTCCGACCAGTAGGCGCCGAGATCGTCGAGCACGGGAACGGTCCACGTTCGGTTGACGAACTTCTCGCGGGCGATAGTTCGGATCATGTGCGCGGATCGTTTGAGCGGTTCCGGAAGCCGGGCAGGAGCATCTTGACGGCCACACTTTCATCACGCAAGAGTTGAATCCCAGAGATCACACCCACTTCCAGTTGTGACGCGTGAACAGCTTCAGTTCGTCGTCCGCGATGAACTCGAACGTACCGTCCGCGCCATCCCACTCCAGCACGCCGACGCTGCCGCTCTCCGGGTGGCCGTCGCGGGTGCGCAGCTCGAAGCCCGCGAGGTGGTACACCTCGATTTGGTGGGGGGAAACCCCCGCGGGTTCCCCCCCATCCCCCCTCCGGCTGCGGCCCGAATCCTTCTCGATGCGCTGGCCGTCGCCGCGGTAGTGGCCGAAGAACGCGAACCGCGGTTGCGCGAGTTCGATTAGCGTGAGGAGCAACTCGCTGCCGCAGCCGTCGCGCTTCGCACCGGCCGGCGCGTCGTGCATCAGGAGCACGTCGAACGTTCCCGTGGTTAGCCGATCGACCGCGCGCTCGTGGATGTAGCCGCGCGGCGGGAGGTTCTGACGCGCGTTCGGTCCGCCGCCGTCCACGCCCCACACCGCCGCCGCCTTCAGTCCACAATCGAACAGATGGACTTCCCCGTCCTTGATCCCGCGCACGCGACAGTACGCGTCCACCGCGAAGTCGTGTTGGTCGCGTCCGGACGCCCGCGCGAAGCGCTCCAGCTCGTCGAAGTCTTCGTGGTTGCCCGCCGTGAACCAGAGGCCCGGCGGACAAAACGGGTCGTCGTCGAACACGCGGTCGGCAAGATCGGTGCGGGTGGCGACGTCGAGCGCGCCGAGTTCGAGCGGGTCGTCCTTCGCGTGCCGGATGCTCGCCTTGTCCATTCGCGAGACGTCCGGGAAGTACCCCATGTCGCCGACCTGCAACAGTCCGGTTACGGCGCGGCCGGTCCGCCTGGTCCAGTACGACGCGAACCGGAACGCGGGCAGGATGCGCCCGTGCAGGTCGCCGAACACGAGAAACACAGAGCGTGGCGGCGATTCGTCCATACAAGCGAAGACGCGCGGAGCGGGCCGCGGGTTCGCCGCTCGGGTCACGAAGCGAATTACAGCTTGGGTGTCGGCTTGCTGAAGACGTCGTGCAACTCGTCCACGTCGGTGGGAGTGGGTTCAGGCTTGTCGGCCTCGGGCGAACCGCGCGGGGGACCGTCGGTCGGCGGGGTGATGAGCCAGTCGATGAACTCCTCGCACGTCGCGAGCAGGCACTCGGCCCGGCGGCCGGATTCGCGCACGCGGGAGTCGTTCGACACGACCGTCAGCGCCGCGGGTTTCGGCTCGACGGCCACCAGTTCCTCGATGAGATCGTCGGCCGTCCGGCGGAACGCGAACCGCACCCGCACGCCGCGGTGAACGCTTTCGAGCGACGGAGAGGGAGCCTGTTGCGCGTCGAAGACGACGCGAACGGTGGTGCCGCGGCCGACGATGCCGTCGGCGAGCCAGTCGAGGAACCGCTCGCGGGCGCGGTCGAACTGCGCCGGGGGCATGGCGCGGGTCGCCAGGCCCGCCGCGTGCATCAGGTTGTACCCGTCGATGAGGAACGTCACGGCGGCACCGCAGCATTTCGAGCGGCCGTCCGTGGCGAAGCCCAACTCGAATTGTAACCGACGTTCGAACCGTGCGCCGGTAAAACGCCGAAGGCCGCGCGTCGCGACGCGCGGCCTTCGGACGATCTATCGTAGTATCGGCCGGAGTATCGGCCGGGGGAGCGGCGGGCGGTGCAGTGTCACTCCGCGTCGCCCGAATCGGGCGCGACGTCGGGCGGTGTCGGGTCGGGCACGCGGTACTTCTGGTCGAGCCAGCGCCCCAGATCAATCTTCCGACACCGTGCCGAACAGAACGGATAGTCGGGGTACTCTTGCCAGTTCCCCGGCATCGCCGCGTCACAGATCGGACACTGCACTTTATTCATCGGTTCGGCGCACCCCGGACTTCGGAAATTCCCCCGGTAACCCGAACAACCGGTCCGGGTTCACTTCTCCTTCTTCGTTCCCCCGCCCTTCGGTGTGTTCTTCGTTTCGGTCTTCGCGGGCTTGTCGGCGGCCGGCGCCTCGGCCTTCGTTTCCTTTGATTCGCTCGCCGGTCCCGTTTCGCCCGCGGGCGGCTTTTCACCGGCGCGGCGGTAATCGGTTTCGTAGAACCCGCCGCCCTTGAAAATGATCGCCCCGCCGCCGCCGAAGAGGCGTTCGAGCTTGTTCTTCTTGCACTTCGGGCACTTGGTCAGCGGCGGCTCGGAGAACGATTGCAGCTCGTCGAACGTGTGCCCGCACGCGCTGCACTTGTAGTCGTAAGTCGGCATAAGCTCCTCGTGGGCGAACGACCGGTGGCCGGTCGGTGAAACGGTTACGCGCTGGCCACGATCACGGCCGCCGGCCGCAGCACGCGGTCGTGGATCATGAACCCCTGTTGCAGCACCTGCACCACCTGGCCCGGCTCGAACCCCGTGCCGGCCTGTTGCGTCACCGCGTCGTGCCGGTTCGCGTCGAACGCGGCGCCCGGCGCGCATTCGATGCGCGTGATGCCGTGCCGCTTGAGCGCGTCGAGGAACTGCGCCGCGGTGGCCTGCACGCCGGAGGCCAGGGGGCCGGTGTCGCCGGCCCGTTTCGCGGCGTCGAGCGCGCGGTCGAGGTTGTCCAGCGCCGCGAGCAGGTCGCGGGCCAGCGGCTCGGTCGCGTACTTCCGCTCGACCTCGGCGTCCCGGAGCATCCGCTTGCGGGCGTTGTCGAAGTCCGCCAGCTTCAGCTTGTAGTTGTGGAGCTCCTGCTCGGTCGCGGCGAGCCTGGCGCGCACCGCATCCGGTTCGGTCGCGTCGGCGGGTTTCGGCTCGGTCGGGGCGTTGGTGGTGTCGTCAGGCATCGCGAAATCCCAGAGAACAGAGATCAGAGGACAGAAGCCAGAGAACAGGCGGTCGTCTTGTTTGTCTTCTGATCTCTGTCCTCGGGCCGCTGTCTTCCGGCTTCATTTCTTCTCTTCCTTTGGAGGGGCGTCGCCGCTCACGAGATCCTTCAGTTTGCCGAAAATTCCCTTCCGCGGGGTCGGCGCGGCGGCGCCTTCCAGTTCGGCCAGCTTGCGGTACAGCTCTTCCTGTTCGGCGGTGAGCTTCGTGGGCGTTTCGACCACCAGTTGCACGAGCAGATCGCCCTTCTGACCGGCCCGGCGCGTTTCGGGCGGCCCGGGCATGCCGTGACCCGGTACGCGCACCACGGTGGAGTGGGTCTGCGCGCCGCGGGGCACGTCGACCGTGATTTTCTCACCGGTCAGTGAGGCGATTTCGACCGGCCCGCCGAGTGCGGCCCGTGCGAACGAGATCGGGCACTGACAAATGAGGTTGTGCCCGTCGCGCTGAAAGACGCGGTGCTCGCGGACCCGGATGTGCAACTCCAGGTCGCCGCGGGGCGCCCCCGGCTCGCCCGCGTGGCCGCGGCTGGGGTACGTAAGCACGGTGTTGTTGTCCACGCCCGGCGGGATGTTGGCGACGACCTCTTCGTTCATCTGAACGCGCCCCGCGCCGCGGCACCCCGGGCACGGGTCGGTGATGACCGCCCCGCGCCCCTGGCACCCGCGGCACCGCATCCGCGTCGAGATGCCGAAGCCCGTGTCCGCGACCTCGAACCCCTGCCCGCGGCACCGCCGGCACTGCGCGGGTTGCGTGCCCGTCTTCGCGCCGCTTCCGCCGCACTCGCGGCAGTTCTGCTCGGTGGGGATGGTGAACGTCTTGCTCGTGCCGGTCGCGGCTTCGAGCAGTTCGATTTCGAGCACCGCGGCGATGCTTTCGCCGCGCCGCGGGCCGCGGGAGCGGCGCCCGTTGCCCCCGCCGCCGAAGAAGCTGCCGAAGAAGTCGCCCAGCAGGTCGCCCAGCAGCACGTGGCCGGTGGGTTCGGCGGGCTGCAGCGCGATGGCCTCGCGGACCTTCGCCGCCGCTTCCGTCCCCGGCTGCCGCCGCGCTTCCTGCAGGATCAGCACGGCGCGCTTGTCCACGTCGGCCGGGCCGGTCTCGTGCAACTGCTTGGCGATGATGCTCGGGATGGAGTCGCCGGTCGCGGTCGGGGTGAGCCGGAGGTGCTGGGCGTTGCCGATCACCATCGTCACGGCCATCGTCTCGCCGATCGCGCGGCCGAGCGCGAGAAAGCACGCCGCGATGATCCCGGGCCGCGCGTACGGCAGCACCACCTTCCAGATCGTGTGCCACCGCGTCGCGCCCAGCGCCAGCGACCCCTCCCGCTGCGACCGCGGCACCGCCTGGCACACGTCGAAGCTCAGTGCCGTAATGTACGGCAGGATCATCACCGCGAGCACCAGCCCCGCGGCCAGAATCCCCTCGCCGCCCTGGTTCGGCAGCCCCAGCAGGTTGAACGCGGGGGCGAGCCCGCGCCGGGCGAGGAATTCGAGCGCCCAGAACCCGAAGATCACGCTCGGAATGGCCGCGAGCAGTTCGAGCAGGAACGCGCACACCCGGCGGACCCGCGGCGGCGCGATCTCCGACAGGTACGCGGCGGCCCCGACCCCCAGCGGCACCGCCACGAGCATCGCGATCGCGGCCGTCGCGAGGGTCCCGTAAACGAAGAGCAGCGCGCCGTACGCGCCCCGGTCCGGGTTCCAGTCCGAACTGGTCAGCACGCGCAGTTCACCGAACCGCGTCAGCGCGGGCCACGCCTGGTAGGTGAGGATCGCGACCAGCGCCGCGGCGACCGACAGGACGAACGCCCCGGCCCCCTGACTGAGCCAGAGGAACGCGCGGTCGCCCCAGGACGACGGCGCACGCGGGGCGGTGGCGGGTTGGGTCATGGTGTGGGTCTTCAAGGTGGTCCGCTCGCTCCGCGAGCGGTCGCGATGGCGGCGGTGGCGCAAAGACAAAAACTCGCACCGCTAAACCGCGCGAGTCGCACCGCTCGCGGAGCGAGCGGACCACACTCAAGTCACTCGGTCGTGACGGTGCCGAGCAGTTCCACGGCCTTTTTCGACAGTTCTTCCGGCAGCGGGGCGTAGTGCAGTTCGGCCGCGAGCTTCTGGCCGTCGCCCACCACCCACTTGAGGAACTCGACGATCACCGGCCCCTTGTCCTTCGACTGCTTCTTGAACAGGATCGCGTAGCTGGCGCCGACGATCGGGTACGCCGCGTCGCCCTCCGCGTCGGTGAACGAGTACGACAGCGGGTGCAGCGAGTACGGCTCCTTGTCCTGCTTCACCTTCAGCGCGGCCTCGACCGCGGCCGTCACCGACGCGGGCTCCGGCGCGACCGCCTTACCGGCCCGGTTCACCAGCGCCGCGAAGGCGATCCCGTTGTTCTTGGCGAACGCCAGTTCCACGTACCCGATCGCGTGCGGGGTGTTCTTGACGAACTCGGCGACGCCCGCGTTCTCCGTCTTCGCGGCCACGCCCTCGGGCCACTTCGGCGACTTGCTCGTCCCCGGCGCCTTGGCGAACGCCGCGCTCTTCTTGCTCAGGTACTCGGTGAAGATGTTCGTGGTGCCGCTCGACTCCGCCCGGCACGCCGGCGTGATCGGCGCGTCCGGGAGCGCGACGCCGGGGTTGAGCGCCGCGACCTTCGGGTCGTTCCACTTCGTGACCTTCCGCAGGTAGATCTCGGCCAGCACCTCGCCGGAGAGTTTCAAATCCTTGACCCCGTCGAGGTTGTAGATCACCGCGACCGCGCCGATCGCGACCGGGACGTGGATCACCTCGCCGCCGGCCGCCTTCGCCGCCTCGACCTCCTTCGCGTTCATCGGCGCGTCCGAGCACCCGAAGTCGATCGTTTTGGAGGTCACGTTCGAGATGCCGTAGCCCGACCCCTTCGGCACGTAGTCGATCTCGACGTTCTTCTCCTTCCGGTACACGCCCGACCACTTCTGCATGATCGGGTCGACGAAAGTCGCGCCGCCGGCGGCGATCCGCGGGACGTTCGACGACTTGCCGCATCCCCCGCACCCGGCCGCGACCGGAAGGGCTAGGGCCATCACACCGAACGCGAGCAGTCGGCGCATGTCGTCGGCTCCGAAAACGGGAACGGGAGTGCCGACAACTTATGGGCGCCCACCGGGCGAGCAACCGCGCGCCGCGTGAAGCTTCGGTGAAGGAGCCGTCACTCCGTTTCATCACGTCGTCTTCGCCAGTTCTTCACGGTTCGGTGGTAGAACACCGTCGTACCGAACGCCCCGCGTCCCGGAGTTCTTTCCCATGCAACTGGTCCCTCCGCTCACGGGTTCGGTGCTCCATCGGCCCGCGGTCGACGGCGCGGCGGACGGGGGCGCGCACCCGGCCGTCGAGATGCTCACAGTTCGCGGGGTGAACTTCTGGTACGGGGCCAAGCAGGCGCTGTTCGACGTGTCGCTGTCGGTGGCGCAGCGGTCGGTGACCGCGTTCATCGGCCCCAGCGGGTGCGGCAAGAGCACCCTGCTCCGCCTCCTGAACCGGATGAACGACCTGATCGAAGGGACCCGGCTGAACGGCCAGATCCTGCTCGGCGGCCGGGACGTTTACGGGTCCGGGGCCGACGTGGTGGACCTGCGGCGCCGGGTCGGGATGGTGTTCCAGAAGTCGAACCCGTTCCCGAAGTCGATTTACGAGAACGTCGCGTACGGCCCGCGGCTGGCCGGCGAGCGGAACCGTCAGCGGCTCGACCACCTGGTCGAGCGGTGTCTGAAGCAGGCGGCGCTGTGGCCGGAGGTGAAGGACCGGCTCGGCGCCAGCGCGCTGGAGCTGTCGGGCGGTCAACAGCAGCGGTTGTGCATCGCCCGGGCGCTGGCCACGAACCCGGACGTCCTGCTCATGGACGAGCCGGCGAGCGCGCTGGACCCGAAGAGCACGCAGGCGATCGAGGACCTCATCGCGGAGCTGCGGCGGAACTACACGATCGTCATCGTGACGCACAACATGCAGCAGGCGGCCCGCGTGTCCGACCAGACGGCGTTCTTCTTCGAGGGGAAGCTGATCGAGGTCGGCTCGACCGCGCAGATCTTCCGCCAGCCGCGCGAGAAGCAGACCGAGGACTACATCACCGGCCGGTTCGGCTGAACCGCCTTCGATGTGGCTTCAATGTGGTCCGGTCACGGAGTGACCGGAACGACCGACGCGGCGCAGGGGCGCTACCCGATCATCCGTTCAGCAACATTCACTCGATCGCACCGGTCACGGAGTGACCGGACCACATTTGAAGCCGGTCACGGAGTGACCGGACCACATTTGAAGCCGGTCACGGAGTGACCGGACCACAACGAAACACCTCCACGCC
>JAFKJJ010000707.1 GCA_017306025.1 Planctomycetota bacterium | reverse complement strand
GTCGTTTGAGAGATTACGCAGAGCCGTGATGGATCACCCCTGGCGACTCCGCAAAGAGGTGACCTACCTCTTCGACTGGATTGCCACGCTCCTCCGCGAACTCCTCCACCCACACCCAAAGCTACTTATCCACACTGGGTGAACTCCAACCAGTCGAACGGTTGCGGTGGCGGGGGTCCTGTGGTACGGTCGGTGGCGAAAACGTTGCCCCACCCACCGCTCGCCCGCTCCCACACCGCAGCTTGGAGATCGACATGCCCTCCCGCAGACTTGTTCCGCCTGCCCTCGCGTTCGCGCTGACCGTCCTGCTCGCCCTGGCGGGCGGTCAGGCGCAGGAGAAGAAAGACGAGAAGAAGGACGACAAGAAGGTCGAAAAGAAGGACGAGAAGAAGCTGCCGGTCCCGCCGATCCCGCCGACCGCCGCGAACGTGTCGTACGGCAAGCACGAGCGCAACGTGCTCGACTTCTGGCAGGCCAAGTCCGACACCCCGACGCCCCTCGTGTTCTGCATCCACGGCGGCGGCTGGTCGGGCGGGGACAAGAGCAGCTACTACGGCGGGGTGAAGGCCTACCTCGACAAGGGCATCTCGGTCGTCACCATCAACTACCGGCTGATGGCCCAGGCCAACGCTGAGAAGGTGATGCCGCCCGTGAAGGCGCCGCTCGAAGACGCGGCGCGGGCGCTCCAGTTCGTCCGCTCGAAGGCCAAGGAGTGGAACATCGACAAGAAGCGCATCGGCGCGACGGGCGGCTCGGCGGGCGGGTGCTCGTCGCTGTGGCTGGCGTTCCACGACGACATGGCCGACCCCAAGAGCGCCGACCCGGTCGCCCGCGAGTCGACCCGCCTCTACTGCGCCGCGGTCAACGGGGCGCAGGTGTCGCTCGACCCCAAGGTGGTGCGCGAGTGGCTGCCGAACTACACCTACGGGGCGCACGCGTTCGGGTTGAAGAACCTCGACGAGGGGGAGAAGCAGCGCGACAAGATCGCCGACTGGATTAAAGAGTACTCGCCCATCACGCACGTCACCAAGG
>JAFKJJ010000490.1 GCA_017306025.1 Planctomycetota bacterium | reverse complement strand
GCCAGCGGCGTCGGGATTATGCGGACCCGGTTCGCATAATCCCGACGCCGCTTCCCCTCTCACCGGTACCGCGCGGTACACTCCGAACCGGGACCGGTAACCGGCGCGCCAACTCGGCTCCTCGACGGCCGTCGTCGGCACCCGCGGCTAATTCACAAGCGGGCGTGCCGATATGATGCCAGCACCTGTTCCCTCCCACCCGGGGCCGTGCGGCCCCTGCCCTCCCACCGCGAGGACCCGCCCGTGCTCCGGCTCTGTCTCGCCGCGTACCCCGTCTCCGTGATCGCCCTCGCCGTCGTCACCCTGGCCCCGGCTCCGGGGGAGCCGGCCGGCCTCACGCTGAACCTCCGGTCCCGCGCCGCGGCGCCAAGCAAGGAGCCGGTCGCTCCGACAGCGCGCAAGGTCGCGTGGGCCCCGAAGAAGACCGCGATCGTCGTCTGCGACATGTGGGACCGCCACTGGTGCAAGTCCGCCGAGGCGCGCGTCGGCGAGCTGGCCGGGCCGATGAACGAGATGCTCAAGACCGCCCGCGCCCGCGGGGTGTTCGTGATCCACGCCCCGAGCACCTGCACCGGTTTCTACAAGGACGCCCCCCAGCGCAAGCGCGCACAGAACGCACCGTTCGCGAAAACGCCGGTGCCGTTGGCCGCGTCCGAGCGCTGGGGCACGGCCTGGAACTGGCCCGACGGCAAGCGCGAGGGGGTGCTCCCGATCGACGACTCCGACATGGGCTGCGACTGCAAGGTGAAGTGCGAGATCCGCTCGCCGTGGACGCGCCAGACCGCGGCCATCGAGATCGCGGAGGGCGACGCGATCACCGACGACGGGCAGGAGACGTGGAACCTCCTCGCCGAGCGCGGGATCGACAACGTGGTCCTGTGCGGCGTTCACCTGAACATGTGCGTGCTCGGTCGGCCGTTCGCGATCCGCCAGATGGTGAAGCTCGGCAAGAACGTCGCCCTGATCCGCGACATGACCGACACGATGTACAACCCCGATCACCCGCCGGGCGTCGGCCACTTCGAGGGCACCGACCGCGTGGTCGAGCACGTCGAGCGGTACTGGTGCCCGAGTTTCCTCAGCACCGACATCACGGGCAGGCCCGCGTTCCGCTTCAAGAACGATCCGCGAACCGGGAAGTGATCCGCCGGCCCGGGCCGGAATACCGGCTACCGCGGCCGCGGTTGCGCGGGTAACCTCGGGTATCGCCGCCCGCTCGCACCGCCACGGGGAACCCGACGATGAACCCGCTCCCCTTCCCGTCCGCACCGATCACGCGCCGGGCCGCGATCGCCGGAACGGCCGCCGCGGTCCTCGCACCGCTCGCCGATCAACCCGCCGGCGCCGCAGAAGCGGCGGGGCGCGTCCTCATTGTCGTCGGGCCGAGCAACCACCCGCCCGGTACGCACGAGGTCGCGGCCGGCGGGCGGTTGCTGAAGCACTGCCTGGAAGCGATCGAGAAACCCGAGCTGAAGGCCGAGGTCGTGACCGAATGGCCCGCCGAGGGCGAAAAGGCGTTCGCGGACGTCGCGTCAGTCGTGTTCGTCGGCGACCTGTTCCCGCCCGAGGTGATGCCGAACCGCGACACCGTCATGAAGCACCTCGGCGCGATGACGAAGCGCGGGTGTGGGGTCGTGTGCGTCCACTACGCCACGGGGCTCGAAGCCAAGCACGTCTCCCCCGAAGGCGATCACCCGCTGTTACACTGGACCGGCGGGTACTTCGCGACCCGCTGTAAGCACCACAAGTCCGTCGCCCGTGTGTTCAAGGAGGCCACGATCGAGCCGACGAAAGCCGATCACCCGGTTCTGCGCGGGTGGAAGGCGTTCACGCTGCACGACGAGCCGTACATCAACAACTTCTTCGGCAAGGACGGTCCGGACAAGGCTGTAACGGCCCTTGCGACCGCGATGCTGCCGCCCGAGAAGCCGAACCTCGAAACCGTAGCTTGGGCCGTGTCGCGACCTGACGGCGGGCGCGGGGCCGGCGTCGTGATGCCCCACTTCTACAAAAACTGGCAGCTCGACGACCTGCGCACGCTGATCCTGAACGCGATCGTCTGGACCGCCCGGCGCGACGTGCCGAAGGACGGCGTGCGGGTCAAGCTCCCGGACCTGATGACCTTCAAGCCGACCGCGGTCGAACCGCCCGCGAAGAAGTGACCGATGCTGAAACTGCAAGGGCACCGCGGGAACCCGGCTCCCACAACTCTGGGGTGAAGCGATGAACCGGTTGATCCTCTCCCTCGCGGCACTGGCCGCGGTCGGGTCCACGGCCCGCGCCGCGGACCGGCCCAACGTCGTCGTCTTCCTCGCCGACGACATGGGCTTTTCCGACGCGGGGTGCTACGGCGGCGAGATCGCGACCCCGAACCTCGACGCCCTCGCCAAGAACGGGCTGCGGTTCACGCAGTTCTACAACACCGCCCGCTGCTGGCCCACGCGGGCCAGTGTTCTCACCGGCTACTACGCACAACAGGTGCGCCGCGATACCGTCCCCAGCGTCCGGAGCGGCGGCCAGGGCGTGCGGCCGTCGTGGGCCAGGCTCCTGCCCGAAATGCTCCGCCCGGTCGGCTACCGTTCGTACCACTCGGGCAAGTGGCACGTGGACGGCAAGCCGCTGGAGAACGGCTTCGATCACTCGTATTCGCTCGACGACCACGACCGCCACTTCACGCCGCGCAGGCACACGGAGGACGACAAACCCCTTCCCGCGGTCGAGCCGAAGGCAGGATACTACTCCAGCACGGCCATCGCCGATCACGCCGTCAAGTGTCTGAAGGAACACGCCGACAAGTACGCCGACAAGCCGTTCTTCAGTTTCGTGGCGTTCACCGCGCCGCACTTTCCGTTGCAAGCGCCCCCGGAGGACGTCGCCAGGTACCGTAAGACGTACCTCGCGGGCTGGGAATCTCTGCGCGACGACCGCTGGAAGCGGCTCCAGGAGTTGAAACTCGGCGGAGCGGCCCTCGCGCCGATCGAGCGCGACGTCGGCCCGCCGTACTCGTTCCCGGAGGCGCTCAAGAAGCTCGGGCCGAACGAGTTAAACCGTCCGCTCCCCTGGAAAGACCTGAGCGCCGAACAGCAGAAGTTCCAGGCGGACAAGATGGCCGTTCACGCGGCGATGGTGGACCGCATGGACCGCGAGATCGGACGCGTCCTCGACCAACTCAAGGCGATGGGGGCGCTCGACAACACGCTCGTCTTCTTCCTCTCCGACAACGGCGCGAGTGCCGAGATCATGGTCCGCGGCGACGGCCACGACCCGCACGCCGAGTGCGGCACCGGGGCCACGTTCCTCAGCATCGGGCCGGGGTGGTCGGGCATGTGCAACGCGCCGTTCCGCCGGCACAAGACGTGGGTCCACGAGGGCGGCATCTCGACGCCGCTGATCGTCCACTGGCCGAAGGGGATCGCCGCAAGGGGCGCCCTACGGCACGCGGCCGGCCACGTCATCGACCTGGTGCCGACGATCCTCGACGTGTCGGGCGGCAAGCGGTTCGAGAAGTGGGAGGGGAAGGACGTGCCCCCGCCGGGCAAGAGCCTCGTTCCGGCCTTCGCGAAGGACGCCCCGCTCGCGCGCGACCCGATCTGGTGGCTCCACGAGGGCAACCGCGCGCTGCGCGCCGGCGACTGGAAGATCGTCGCGGCCGGCAAGGACAGCCCGTGGGAACTGTACGACCTGAGTTCCGACCGGTCGGAGACGAAGAACCTCGCCGCGGACAGGCCGGAGAAGGTCCGCGAACTCGCGGCGATCTGGACGAAGCAGTTCGAGGAGTACTCCGCGCTGGCGCTCAGGGACGCGCCGCCGGAACAGAAGACGAAACCCAAGAAGTGAGGCCCCGGCGCGGGCAATACGGTCCGCCGCCAGAAAAACAACGATCGGCATGGCACTGTGGGGCCATGCCGATCGTGAGCGTTCGGCCGCGGGGGCGTCTTACTTCTTCTCCGGCTCTTTCAGGAGGAGCCCCAGGCCGGTCAGGTCCTTCTTGTTCGCCTTGCCCACGATGCCGATGACCGGGGTGCCGTCGCCGCCGTGCTTCGTCGGTCCCCCGCCGCCCATACCGCCGATCCACTCGCTCTCGTAGCTGTCCTTCGGGTCGAGCTTGCCCCCCTCCGCCACCTTCATGAAGGTGACCGAGAACCCATCCAGGCCGAGGCCCGACTTGGTTGTGATCGCGCCGACCGCGTAACCCGGCTTGGCCACCACTCTCACGACGCGGTTCAGTTCGGTGCCGCGCTGCTCGCCGAGCACCTCCTTGCCGCCCTCGCGGAAGATCGGGCGGACCGCCCGGATCACGTCGTTGTTGAAGAACTTTCCGAGCCCGACCTCCAGCCCGACCAACAGGCCGCCGGCGTCGGGGCCGTCCCGGAACTCGGGGTCGAACCCGCCGCCGGCGATCGGCGTCGTCTTGCCCGGGACCAGCTTCTCCCCGGCGTACATCAGCCCCAGCCCGGTCACGTTCTTGTCGTTCTCTTTGGCCAGCAGCCCGACCACGAGGGTGCCGTCGCCGCCGAGTTTCGCGGGCGGCCCGCCCCCCTTCCCGCCGACCCACTCGCTCTCGTAGGAGTCCTTCGGGTCGAGCTTGCCGTCGGTCACCTTCATGAAGGTAAGGGAGAACCCGTCGACGCCCAGACCGGTCTTGACCGTGATCGCGCCGACGGCGTATCCGGGCTTGGCCACCACCTTTGCCGGCCGCGACACGTCGGTGCCGAACCGCTTACCGGCGGTGTCCTTGTCGCCGGTGCGGAAGACCGGTTGCACGGCGATCACGGTGTCGTTGGGTCCGAACTTGCCCAGCCCGACCTCGACTCCGACGAGGTACCCGTTGCCGGGGGCCTTGTCGGCGACCTCCCTGTCGAACCCGCCGCCGACGGTGCGCGGGCCGCGGTTGGCGGGCACCGGCGGGCCGCCCGTCGGCGGCCCGCCGACCACCCCCGCCCCCTTCTTCTCGTCGTCCTTGACCATGCCCTGGTGCTTGAACGAGTCGAAGAACACCTTGGCCGACGCCCCCTCGATCTGCTCCTTCGTCCCGATCATGGAGATCATGTAGACGCGCGGTCCGGCGACGTAGACCCGCAGCTTGGCCCGGCCGTTCTTGCCGGCGTCCATCACGTACTCCTTGCCCGGCATCTTCCCCAACTTGACGTCGGCGTCGGCGGTGACCAGTCCGTCCACGTCCTTGACGAACAGGTCGCGGAACAACTCGATCGCCCGTTCGGGGTCCACCTTCTGGCCGGCCTTGACCGGCAGCGACACCTGCTCGGCGCGGAACAGCGCCTTGTCCTTGGTCTCGACGACGACCATGCTGATCTTGAGTTTGGCCCCGTCGTAGGTCGCCTCGCGGCTCTGTTCGCTCTTGCGGCCGTCGGGGAGCCAGACGCCGAACGCCTTGCTCGCCGGAACGTAGGCGTTCCACCCCTTGGGCGGCTTGCCCACGGGCGGGTCCTGCGCGGCCGCCGCCGTCACCACCAACAGGCCGGCGAGAACGCCGGCGCCCAGCCCGTTCGTTGTGCGCAACTGATTCCTCCACTGTTCGGCATGGTCGGGCTCCGCGGTCGGCGGGCCGCGGTCACTTTTTCTTGGCGTCCGGGTCGAAGTCCTCCTGGCCCTTGAACAGCAGGCCGAGGGCGGTCGTCTCGGTGCCGACGATCTTCCCGACGATCCCCACCGCCGGGGCGCCGTCGGTCAACACCCGGGTCACCTCGCCCTTGCCGTTGAACCCGACCCACTCGCTCTCGTAGCTGTCTTTCGGGTCGAGCGTACCGTCCGCCTTCACCTTCATGAAGGTCAGTGAGAACCCGTTGCACCACCAGCCGGCCTTGCCCGTGATCCCGCCGACCGCGTACCCCTCCTTCGCCCGGAGCGTGACGGAGCCGGTCAGGTCGTTGCCGAACTGCTTGCCGAACTCCTCCTTCCCGTTCACCCGGTAGATCGGGCGGACGGCGCGGGCGATGTCGATGGCGCCGAACTTGCCGAACCGCACCTCCAGCCCGACCAGGATCGCCCCGGCCGGACCCACGGTCTTGAACTTCGGGTCGTGCTCGATCGACCCGAGGATGTACGGCTCCTTCCCGCCCGTGATGACGTTCCCGGCCGCGCCGCCCGGGTTGGAACCGACCTCGAACCCTTCCTGCCCCTTGAACAACAGGCCGAGGCCGTGGAGCTGGGTGCCGGTGGCCCGCCCGGCGAGGCCGACGACCGGGGTCCCGTCGCCGGGGATCTTCACCGGCCTCTTGGGTCCGGCGTACCCGACCCACTCGCTCTCGTAGCTGTCTTTCGGGTCGAGCGTGCCGTCCGCCTTCACCTTCATGAAGGTGAGCGAGCAGCCGTCGAAGTTCAGGCCGAACTTACACGTGAGCGCGCCGACCGCGTAGCCGTCCTTCGCCTTGATCGTGACCACGCGGACCAGGTTCGTCCCGCGTTGCGCGCCCAACTGCTCCTTGTTCCCGACCCGGTAGATCGGGCGCCCGGCCTGGATCACGTCGTCCCGGCCGAACTTGCCGAGGCCGAGTTCCAGCCCGATCAGCAGGCCGCCCTCGGGCGCAACGTCCTTGAACAGCGGGTTGTTCCCGCCGGCGATGACCGTCGGCTCTTTCTTGACTCCGAACCCTTCCTGCCCCTTGAGCAGCACCCCGAACCCGTTGGTGACGGTCCCGTTGGTGCGGCCGACGATTCCCACGATCGGGGTGCCGTCGCCGCCGAGTTTCACCGGCGCCCGGCCGCCCGGACCGCCGACCCACTCACTCACGTAGGACTCCTTCGGGTCGAGCTGGGCACCGTCCACCTTCATGAACGTGACCGACAGCCCGTCCAGCCCCAGCCCGGCCCGGACGGTGACCGTAGCGACCGCGTACCCGGGCTTCGCCTTGACGACCACCGTCCGCGGCGTTTCGAGACCGCGCCGCTCGCCCTGCGACTCCTTGTCCCCGGTCCGGTAGATCGGGCGGAGGGAGTGGATCACGTCGTTGGGACCGAACTTGCCCAGCCCGACCTCCAGGCCGATCAGGTACCCGCCCGCCGGGGCGACGTCCCGGAAGACCGGATCGTTGGGGTGACCGAGGATCACCGGGTCCTTCGCCTTGGGGGTGACGGCGGTGTCGCCCCCCTTCGGCGCGACGGTCGTGTCGCCGCCCTTCGGCATGACGGCGGTGTCGTTCGGCCCCTTGGCCACCGCGGTGGTGCCGGGGAGCCGGTACGACAACAACAGGGTCTCGGCCTCGGCCCCGGAGACCTGATCGGGCGCCCCGCTGACGCTGACGATGTACACCCGCGAGCCGGCGACGTAGATCTTGGCCCGGGTAACGGTCCCGCGGGCCTCGATCACGTACTCCGCGCCGGAAAGGGTCCCGACCGCCGCGTCCTTCGACTCGGTTACCCGGCCGCCGGTGGCCTTCACGACCGCGCCGCGGAACAGTTCGAGCGCGTCCTTCTTCGGGAGCTTGGCGAAGCTCAGCGGCAGGAGGATCGACTCGGCCTCGTAGGCGAGCCCGGCGGCCGTCTTGCCGCTAACGGAGTTGACCCGCATCCGCTGTCCGTCGATGGTGCCGTTCCGCTCCTCCTCTTCCTGCTGCTCGGGCTTCTCGGGCACCCACATCACGAACGTGTTGTCGCGCGGGCTGTACTCCTTCCACCCCGGCAGCGGCTTGCCGAGAAGGTCGGCCGCCTTCGGCGGGGGCGCGAGCGAGAGCGCCCGGACGCGGCTGGACACGGCCACCTTCCCGGCGCCGCCGTCGGCGGCCACCTGCACCAGTACCGAC
>JAFKJJ010000489.1 GCA_017306025.1 Planctomycetota bacterium | reverse complement strand
CGGCTCGGCTCGGGCGGGATGGGCAAGGTGTACCGCGCCCGCGAGGCCGCGACCGGCCGGCCGGTCGCGCTGAAGGTCGTCCGGCCGGCCCTGATCGAGAACCCGACCGTTCGCGGGCGGTACGCGCGCGAGGTGCAGACCGCCAGCCAACTGAGCCACCCGAACATCGTCGGCGTCTTCGACGCGGGCGAGGCGAACGGGCGGGTCTACATGGCGATGGAGTTCGTCGACGGCCCGGACCTGGCGCGGCTGATCCGCGACTTCGAGGTGTTCGCGGTCCCCGAGGCGTGCGAGTACGCGCGCCAGGTCGCGCTGGGGTTGGAGCACGCCCACGCCAGCGGGTTCGTCCACCGTGACGTGAAGCCGAGCAACGTCGTCGTGGCCGGCGAGCGCCACGTCCCGCAGGCGACCGAACCGGCGGTCGTCAAACTGCTCGACCTGGGACTGTCGCGGGCGCTCGACCCGTTCGACATGGTCGCCCCGGACCTGACCCGCGACCACACGGTCGTCGGGACGCCCGACTACATGGCCCCGGAGCAGGCGCGGGACTCCAAGACCGTCGACCCACGGGCCGACGTGTACTCGCTCGGCTGTACGCTGTACTTCCTGCTCACCGGGCGCGTTCCGTTCCCCGCGAAGGGGGCGATCGAGAAGATCCTGGCCCACCAGAGCGAACACCCGCCGCCGCTCCAGGCGCTCCGACCGGACGTCCCCGCGGCGGTCGCCGAACTCGTCGCCCGGATGATGGCCAAGCGCCCGGAGAACCGGTTCCAGACCGCGGGCGAGGTCGCGGCCGCGCTGGAACCGCACGCGCGCTACCCGGAGGGCGCGCCGCCGGTCGAGATGGTTCCGCGGCCCCGCGGCGAACAGGCCCGCGGGGCGCCCGCCGACACCGGCGTGAGCCGGAGCACGTTCCCGAGTTCGGTCGGCCCGCTCGAATTCATCGGGCTGTCCCGTGACGAGGCGCCGGTGCCGGTCGAGCCGACCGATCGACCCGCGGACCCGGCGAGCCCGACCCCGCGCCCGCGCCCGCAGAAGTCGAAGCCCAAGCCGAGCCGGGGGGGGGCTGCGAAGGAGAAAGGTGCAGCCGCCCCGCGCAAGTACCGCGGCGCGGCCCGGAAGGCGCGCCGGCGGGAGATCCCGGCGGTGGTGTGGGTGGTCCTCGCGCTGTGCGGCTTCGTGGTCCTCGCGGTCACGTACTGGCTGCTCACCGGTCGGTAGCGGCTCACTTCCCGGTCGTGTGGATCGTCAGGTACACCGACCCGATCACCGGCCTCCCGTCCGCCGACTTCACGTTGTACCCCACCATCATCTGCATCACCGGCTTCAGTTCCTTGAACGTGACCTCCAGCGTGCGCCCGTTGTCTGACAGCTTCGCACCCCGGACGGGAACCTCGTCCTGACCCTCGGCCTTCGGGTCGGAGACTTTCCAGCGCTTCGACCCGTAGTCGCCGCTCCAGCGGTAGTTCCACCACGCGGCGCGGTAGTTGTCGGCGCCCGCGGCCGCCTTCGGGTCGAGCGGCCGGCTGAACGTCAGGCGGATCGTGTCGCCCTTCACCTCCATCGCGGTCGGAACGTCCAGCGGCTTGCCGGTGAGCCGCACGCGCTGGAGGCACCCGTCCGCCTTCGCCGCGGTCTGCCACCCGTTGAGCCCGCACGCGTAGAGGTTGCCGTCGGGACCGAACCGCCCGCGGCACACGCCCGAAAGGAACTGGACCGGCAGCGCCGCGGCCCCGCCCTGCGTCACGCCGTCCCCGCATTCCTGCCGGAGCAGCACGAACGGCCGACAGCGGCCGTAGGAGAAGTGCAGGGGCAGACCGCCGAGCGCGCCGAAGGTGTTCTTGGGTACCCACACCTGCCCGCCCGCGGAGTTGTCGATCTCGCGCGGCAGCCAGCACAGCGGCGGGTCGTAAGTGGCGGGCGGAGAAGGGCGGTGGTGCGCGCGCATGTCGCCGTAGAACCCGTCGCGCTTGTACTCGTCGATCCGCGTTGCGGGCATCCAGTTCCCTTCCTGGTCCGCGCCCGTCAGGATTCCCGTCGGCGACATCCCGAGCCCGATCGGGTGGCGGAAGCCGGTGCAAAAGATCTCGGACTTCGAACCGTCCTTGCTGACGCGCATCAGACAGCCGCCGGTGGGGGTGTCGGTGTCGCCGGTCTTGAAGAAGTAGAAGTTCCCGTGCGGGTCGGTTTCGAGGCAGGTGTCGTAACTGTGCTCGCCGCCGCCGGTGTGCCAGTCGTTGTTGACGCACTCGTAGAAGTCCGCCTCGCCGTCGTTGTTGAGGTCGTGGAGGCGCGTGAGTTGCCCGCGTTCGAGCACGACGACCTTTCCGTCAACGACCTTCAAGCCCAGCGGGTGATAGAGTCCGGTCGCGTACCGCTGCCAGGAGCAGGTGCCGGCCTTCTCGCCGACGGTCACGAGCCACACGTCGCCGTGGCAGGTGCAGACCGCGATTCGGTTATCCGGAAGGAAGTCGAGGCCGGTGCAGAAGAACAGCGCGTTGAAGCGGTTCTTGTAGGGGATGGTGAGCGTGTCCACCGCGAACGGCCCGCTCTCGTCGCCGCGCTCCAGTTTGGTCACGATCGGTTCGCCCCACCGCTTCGGGCCGCCTTTGGTGAGCGACGACAGCGGGACTCGCGCAAGAAGTTTCTGTGTCAGGTTCCCCGCTTCCGCTTTCAGAAGGTCCTTGCTCGCCTCGAACCACACGGGCTTGTCGGCTGGCGTCAGGCCGACCTGACCGACCTTCATCTCTCCGGGCAGTACGTCCGTGAGTCGCTCAATCACGGACCTGCCGTCGGGGGGTGCGGCGAGCCTGGGAGATTCGAGCACCTCGCGGCCGCCGACGGTGTAGCTGAACACGACGCGGTCGCCGTGGACGTACAGCCCGCGGTACTTCGCCCACTCCTTCGGCAGCGGGGCCGTGAACCGCTTCTCGGCCGTCTCCCATTTGCCGTTCGGGTCGGCCCAGCCTGGACCCGCGGGGGCCGCGAACACCATCTCGCCCTTCGGGGTAGGCGTGTTGAGCAGCCCGAACCGGCGGTCGCTGTGATTGAGGAACCCGCCCGTCCACGCGGCGCTGAGTCTCAGCGTGTTGCGGTCGAAGACGGCCGCGGCTTCACCCTTCGGGCCGAGTTTCACAACGGTCGCCTTGTAAACGGTCTGTTGGCCCTTGCCGAGCGGGTAGCGCATCGTGCAATCGAAGAACGGCCCGGTGTCCATCTCGCGGAACCGGGGGTCGGTCCAGTCCTTGTCGGTGGCGCGCTCCCACGGCTCGAAGTGGCCCAGCGCCGGCCGCGGGGTCCAGTCGGCGAGCGACGGGTCGGCGCCGGGGAGCAACCCGAGCCCGGCCGGGCGCGGCGGCGGTGCGACGGGGAGTTCGGCCGGCGGCGCGGAGAGCGCGAGAACGAGTATTGACGGCAGCATGTGGCACCGGTTGGTGAGCGCGGAGACGCGGTGCGCACTAGCTTGGCGGTTTCGGAAATTCGCGGCAACTCTTATTCTGCCGGGTCACGGCTTCGCCTTGAGCCGTGCGAGCGCGGCCCTCGCGTCGGGCGCGACGTCCGGGCCGAACTCCCCGTCGGCCAACTTGCCCAGGAGCACGCGGGCCTCGCTCGTTCCGGCGCGCTCCAGCACGCGCACCACGCGGGCCGTGCGCCCGGCCGCGCTCACCGGTTGCCCGTCACCGTTCAGCTTCCGCAGGATCAGCCGCGCCCGATACCGCACCTCGTCGTTGGGCGCGTTCGACGCGAGCGCCTGGACCCCGTCTACCGCCAGCGCGCCGAGCTTGACCAGTTCGTCGGTGGCGCGGTCGCGGACGTCGAACGCGTCCGCGTCGAGTTCCTTCAGGAACTGCTGAACGCGGGCGAGTTGTTCCTTGTCCGTTGCGGTCCTGGCGAGTTGCTCTCCCATGAACCCCACGTGCTCCGCGGCGGTCGCCAGGAACGTCCGCTGCGCCGCCGCGGCCTTTACGCGATCGGGACCGATCAGGTCCGCCCAGAGCGTTTCGCGCTCCTTGCCGGAGGGCGCCTTCGCCGGCTTCACACGTCCCAGCGCCGCGTCGGTGGCCCTGTCCAGGTCCTCGACCGTGCGGCCGAGCAGGATGTGGTCGAACAGCGCCGCGGTGCCGTCGAGCGGGGAAAGGGCCATCCCGGTGATACTGAACTCGCCGAAGTCCTTGAACAGGTCGCGGGTCACGACCTCCCACCCGGTCGGCGGCCCCTCGGCGATTTGTTTCGACGGCTGCCAGCCCTGGACGTTCGCGCCGGCGTGGTAGCGGAACGCCCACGACTTCACGGGGTCGTGGAGCTGGATCATCACCCCGTTTCCGCCGATCTTCTTCCACGCGAACCGGAGGTAGCGGAACTCGGGCACGACCTTGGGGCCGGCCGGAGCCTTCGGATTTTCGACGATCTTGAAGTTCCAGCCGGGGATGCGGCTGCGGTACTTCTGCATCGGGGTGACGCGGACCGCCTCGACCCCGGAGAAGACGTCGCGGTCCTCGCGGGTGATCGTGCCCGCTTCGCCCCCGCCGTCATTGATGAGGACCGGGAACAGCGGGTCGGTGCCCTCGTCGAGCAACTCGACCACCGGTCCGTCCGCTTTGGGCGCCTTGTAGTTCGCGTCGATCGCGGGGCGCGAGCCGTCCTCGAAGAAGATCGGCCCCGGCCCGCCGAACGGCGGCGGTTTCTCACCGAGCCCGATCGTCGGAACCGCCACCATCAGCACGCACACAAAGGCCCACCCGCGACGTCGCATGTCTGCTCTCCGCGTTTCTCGGGCGCGTCGATTATCCGGGGACGCGGGCGGGAAGGGGAGAGCAACCGGGCGTGTGCGGGGAGGTTGTTACGAACGGAAATGATAAATCGGTGTGCGTCGCATCCTAATTGTAATCACGTCGCGTGGATTTATGCTTGACTTTCACCCTGTCCACTTAATAATTACCTCCGCGACCGTGCCCTCCCATGCCGACTCGCCTCGGTCGCAATCTTGTCTTATTGTCCCGCTTTCGATCACGGGTCCGATCTTATCGGAGACTCCATGCGCGCCTCTCCCTCGCGCTCGCGGCGTGGTTTCACGCTGATCGAGCTGTTGGTGGTGATTGCCATCATCGCCATCCTCATCGGTCTTCTCCTGCCCGCCGTTCAGAAGGTCCGCGAGGCCGCGGCCCGAATGAAGTGCTCCAACAACCTCAAACAGTGGGCTCTGGCCTGCCACAGCTACGCGGACACCAACAGCGGCCTGCCGTCGGCCCTGATCGCGCCCGGCAACTCGAACTCCAACGTGCCCACCGCGTCGAACGGGTACGGCCCGAACTGGATCGTCCAGATCCTGCCCTACATCGAACAGGGCGCGCTCTACAACCAGTACTCCGCGAGCATCAACTCGTGGCTCGCCAACAACAACACCGACAACAGTTGGCGGGCGATGGGGACCGTGTCGTTCAACTACGTCCAGTGCCCGTCCGACCCGCGGACCTCGGCCGCCTACACCGGTACCGGTGTGAGCCTGGTCCGGGGTAACTACGCGGCCAACCAGGGGCCGACCGGGAACGCGGCGGTCGACGGCGCGTCGACGAGCCCCGCCTTCAGCCTCAGCGGGCGGGGGCCGTTCTGGATCACGACGAAGTTGCAGCACCGGTGCATGACCATCCAGGGGATTCAGGACGGCAGTTCCAACACCATCTTGATCGCCGAGGTTCTCGCCGGCTACGACGCCAACGATTCCCGCGGCGTGTGGTCGCTGGGGCACATCGGGGCGAGCAGCATCGGCCAATACGCCGTCGGGGACGACCTGCTTCCGAACGCCGCGAACAACGGGGCCGATGACATTGCCGGCTGCCCCAATATCAACGGGGGCAGCCCCAACGCACAGAACCTCGGCTGCTGGAACGGCTGCCCGCAGTCCAACCAGGCGACCGCACGGAGCAGCCACACCGGTGGGGTGAACGCGGCGATGGGCGACGGCACCGTCCGGTTCATCCGCAACAGCATCAGTCAGCAGGCTTACTACCAACTCGGAAGTGCCAACGACGGCGCACCGCTCCCGTCCGACGCGACCAACTGATCGGCGGAGTTTTCTTCCGTGGTCGGGGCGAAGGTGTCTTCGCCCCGACCGGTTCGTTTGTGCCGGTGAGCTTGGGTCGCGCCTGTCATTTCCCCGAACTTCACGATTTCGCGGCGGGTTTTGGAATGTCCGGCTCGTCTCGTGTCTGCCGTCGGTGGCTCCTCGGTGGCGGGGTCGTTCTGGCCGCTCTGGCGGTCGTCGGGTACTTCGTTTATCGGGGCTTTTTTGCGTATGCCGTTCCCGAGGCCAAGGACCTCCGTCCGTTCGTTCGCGCGAGCCCGCCCGTTCCGGTGGTTTTCACGTCCCGAACCGAACCGCGCTCGTTCGAGGCGGCCGCGCCGGAGGCGGACGGCTTCACCTACCCCGGTACGATCCCCTGGGCCGCGACCGAGGGGCGGTTGCGCCTGCTCGCCCGCGACGGACGGGTGTTTGAACTCACCTGGGGCCGGCCGCTCCCCGACGGCGGGACCCTCATCGACGTGATGAGCCCGTCCGTCACCCTCGACGGCAAACGGATCTTGTTCGCCGGCCGGAAGGCCCCGCCGGACCCGGGGCGCTGGCGGCTCTACCAGATCAATGCGGACGGCAGCGACCTGAAACAGCTCACCGGCGGCCCGGACGATCCCGGCTGCGTGGCGCTCCCCCCCATGCGGTTCGCGCCGGACGGCTCCCGACTCTCCGACGACGATCGGCGGCGCACCGATTACGACGACGTGGACCCGACCGACCGGGGCGACGGCGACATCTTCTTCGCCTCCAGCCGCATCCCCGACCTGGGGCGCGATCACTCCCGTCGGGCGACCCAGATCTGGTGCCGCACGAAGGAGGGGGCGTACCACCCGGCCTCCGCGAACCGGAACAACGATCGGTGGCCGGTGCTGGTCAACGGCGACTGGCTGATGTGGAGTTTGTGGAGCCGCAACCGCGAGTCCGTGTCCGCCGACGGAACCGAGATCCGCCCCGTCTCCGAGGGCGGGGGGTACGCGACGCGGCCGGCCGAGAACTGGATGGCCGCGAGGATCACACCCGACGGTATCCACTTCGGGTACATGGTCAAAATTCCCGAGCCGGTCTGGCGGCCCCGGCCGCTGTTCAACGGCCGGCTCGCGTTCATGACCCCCGACCCCGTCACCGGGCGCATGCGGGTCGCGCAGGCTCCGGTGGGGCACCTTCGGATCGCCCCGAGCGCCCAGAGCGGCGGCGGCCCGCTGCCGACGATGGCCGGTCCCGGTCTGACGGCGGGGCCGGCGCGTGGCGCCGACGGCCGGGCGCTGACCGTCGGCTGTCCCGGCCCGTGTCCGCCGAATCACGTTCTGTTGGCGGCCGGGGATGCGGGCGGGGCGCCCGGGGGGATCGGCCTGTGGCGCGTTTCGGATGACTGGGCCGGCGGTCCGTCCCCGGAACTCCTCTTCGACGACCCCGCCTTCGTGGACGCGGAACCGGTCGCGGTTTACCCGCGGAGCGTCGAGTTGACGCACCAGCACCCGCAGGGTTCCACACCGCCGGCCGAACTGCGCCAGCAACTCGCGTCCGGGCGGACGTACCGCGGGGAGTTCGGGAGTCTGGAAACGCACTTCCTGAACATCGCGCTGGAAGCCCCGGTTCCTAACGTGAGCACGAGTTCCGGCCCGGTCATCACCCACCCGACGGGTGTAAAAGCGATCGTGCTGTACGGCGCTCACCGGGACCGGTTCGACCACCCTGAGAAGCCACGCGAGCACGGAGCGTGGGAAAAACTG
>JAFKJJ010000488.1 GCA_017306025.1 Planctomycetota bacterium | reverse complement strand
TTCGGGCGGGGTCGCGAGTTTCAGCTCCTTCACGCGCCAGCCCGGGTGGTTGATCGACCCCGTAAACGGCGGTTCGCCCGTCACGTTGCCCACCACCCGGATCGCCGACGGGTCGAATCCCTTCGGCACCGTCGCGTTGTCGCCCTCGTTGCCCGGCAGCACCTGGTCAATGACCGCGTGCTGCTTCAGAGCCGCCTGTGCTTTTTTGTGGATCTCGCGCACCGCCTGGCCGATCTGCTCGTCGGACGCCCCCGAAATGTCTTCCAGGAGGAAATCGACGAGCCGCGATTCCGCCTGGAGCAGCGCCAGCATCCGCAAAGGCGCGCCGCTGGGCTTCGGCGGCTTGGGCGGCTCGACCGGCTTGAGTTCCGCGCCGCCGAGGAGCGCCTGTAGTTTCGTCGCGAACGCCGGGTCCTGATTGGCCCGGCCGGCGACCGCCAGGCCGTCGAACGCTTTACCGAGGCTTCCGGCCCGCGCGATCGCGAGGCCGATCATCATGAGAATGCCCAGCGGGATACCGATCCCCAGCCCGATCGCGATTTCCATGGCGGAAGCTCCCTGGTGAAGTCGGCGAGACGGAATCTCGCGCAAAGTCGCACGGTGGCGAAGACGACAAGAGAGAAATAGAGAGCGAGGAAAAGAGGACAACGGGAGTAATCTGAAGCGGAACCGGCGCGTCCGGCCCCGCCCGGTTGTCTTTCGTACCGCGTGAGCTTTTTGTGGCCAACCCCCGTCGCGTGCGGGATCGCGTGCCGTAATGACCGAAGACCTGTTCCCCTACTACAACCGCGAGTTGTCGTACATCCGCCGGCACGCGGGGCGGTTCGCGGAGGCGCACCCGAAGGTCGCGGCGCGGCTGCGCCTCGGCCCCGACGGCAGCGAGGACCCGCACGTCGAGCGCCTGCTGCAAGGGTTCGCGTACCTCACGGCGCGCGTTCGGCACAAGCTCGACGACGAGTTCCCCGAAATCACCCAGGCGCTGCTCGGCGTCCTGTACCCGCACTACCTCGCGCCCGTCCCGTCGTGCGCGATCGTGCAACTCGACCTCGACCCCGGGCAGAGCGAACTCACCGCGGGCCTCACCGTGCCGCGGGGGCAGGCGCTCGAAAGCGAGCCCATCCAGGGCGAGCCGTGCCGGTTCCGCACCGCGTATCCCGTGACGCTGTACCCGGCCGATGTGAGGCTCGCGGCCCTGGCGTCGGCGCCGTTCACCGCGCCGGCGACGCCGCGCTCGAACGCGGCCGTCGCGGTGCTGCGGGTCGCGCTCGGCACCCGATCGGCGAACGTGCGGTTCGCGGACTTTGCTGGGATGAAGACGCTGCGGCTGTTCCTCCGCGGACAGCCGCAGCACGCGCAGAAGCTCTACGAACTGCTCCTCAACCACACGATCGAGGTCGCGTTCGCGAAGCGGCCGGACGACAAGGGCGCCGTCACGAGCGGGCCGGACGCGATCCGGCCGGTCGGGTTCGCGCGCGACGAGGCCCTGCTGCCGTACCCGGCGCGGTCGTTCGTCGGCTACCGATTGCTCACCGAGTACTTCACGTTCCCGCAGAAGTTCCTCTTCGTGGACGTGGTCGTGCCGGCCGCGGCGCGCGCCCGCGCCGACGGCACGCTTGAGATGTTCGTCTACCTGAACCGACAGGCCGCGGACCTCGAACCGAACGTCACCGCGGACGCCGTCAAACTCGGCTGCACGCCGATGGTGAACCTCTACGAACAACCGGCCGAACCGATTCGGCTCGCACAGCAGCAGTTCGAGTACCGCGTGGTACCGGACCACCGCCGGCCGCTCGCGCACGAGGTCTACTCCGTCGACCGCGTCACCGCGACCGCGGCCGACGGCCGCGAGGCCGAGTACGTGCCGTTTTTCGCGGTCAAGCACGGCGGCAACCGGTCGGCCGGCCCGTACTGGCACTCCACCCGGCGCCCCGCGGCCGACGCGGCCGAGGCGAAGTCCGACGCGGCCGCGGTCGACCGCGGAACCGAAGTGTACCTGTCGTTCGTGGACCTCGGGTTCGACCCGGCCGCGCCCCTCGACTGGACGGTGTCGGTCCGGGCGACGTGCATGAACCGCGACCTGCCCGCCCGGCTCCCGTTCGGCGGCGGGCAACCCCGATTACAGCTCTCCGACGGCAGCGGGCTCGTCACGCGCATCAACTGTCTCACGCCGCCGACGCCGACCGTCCGCGCCCACCTGCGCGAAGAGGGCCTGTGGCGGCTGGTGTCGCACCTCACGTTGAACCACCTGTCGCTCGCGGACGGCCCCGACGGCGCGGACGCGCTGCGCGAGATCCTCGCGCTGTACGACTTCACCGAGTCCGCGGTGACGCGGTCGCACATTGAGGGCGTCCGCCGCGTGAGCGGGAAGCGCGTGCTGGGCCGTGCCAACGGCGCGGTGTGCCGCGGGGTGGAGGTCGGCGTCGAGTTCGACGAGGACCGTTACACCGGCAACGGGCTGTACCTGTTCGCGAGCGTGCTGGACCGCTTCTTCGCGCTGTACGCGAGCGTGAACACCTTTACGCGCACGGTCGCGACCGTCGCGCGCAGGGAAGGCGTGTACAAGCGGTTCCCGGCGCGGGCCGGGGATCAGATCGTGTTGTGAGTGCAACGACGCGTTCGAGGTATCACAAGTGTCCGACGTGCGCATAATTCAGTTGGTGGCCCGCGAAGGTGTTCTCGCTGAGATCCTGGAGAATTACCCGTTTCCCACCGCCAGCCACCGGGGAGTCATCGAACTTCTCTACAAGGAGACGGTCGACGAAATGGGTTCGCTCGGGTTGGTGAAAGTTCGGAGCACGCCGCGCTCCGAAGACTCGCGCTCGTCACCCGGTGAAGGGGCGTAAGTTCCTATGACCCCACACCCGCGTTCGCCGCTCGCGTCCCTTTTCGCCGCGCCGGGGAAGTTCGACTTCTTCCAGGCCGTGCGGCTGCTCGAACGGCTCGCCGTTACCGACGGCCGCGCCGCGGTCGGCGGGGACACCGCGCCCGAGCGCGAGGCCGTTCACTTCCGCGTCTTGCCGGCGCTGCGGTTCCCCGCGGGGCCGGTCGCAAAGGCCGCACGGCAGGAGGGTACACCCCCCGAACTGACCGTCACGTTCGGCGGGCTGACCGGCCCCGACGGCATCCTCCCGCAGCACTACACGGCTCTCTTGCTCGCCCGGTCGCGACTGAAGGACAACACGCTCCGCGACTGGCTCGACATGTTCCACCACCGCCTGCTGTCGCGCCAGCCCCGCACCGCGACGGGCCTCGAACAGATCCTCGGCGACTTCTTCGGCTGGCCCGTGAGCGTGGAACAGTACGCCGGGCAGTGGCTCTACCTCGACGCCGAGAACAAGGCCGAACTGCCGCGGGAGAACCGGGCGGGCCTCAACTGCACGCTCGGCCGCGACGTCGTGATCGGCCGGCGCGTGTGGGACGTGCAGAGCAACGTGCGCGTGGCCGTGGGGCCGGTGAACGCGGCCGCGTTCCGCAGCCTGTTGCCCGGCGGAAATGCCCGCGGGCCGTTGTGCGAGATGGTTCGGCTCTACCTGGGCCTGGAGTTCGACGCGGAGGTTCAGGTCGTGTTGGAGCCGGACGCGGTGCCGTGGACGGCGCTCGACTACGACGAGCGCAACGGCCCGCGGCTCGGATGGAACACGTGGGTCCGCACGCACAACTTCGGCACGCCGGTGAGTGACGTGAAGTTCGCCGTGGGTTGAGCGCTTTCTGTAGTCCCGGCTCGGGGCAGGGCCGGCTACAGAAGAATCGCTCAGCCGGAACCGGCCGACCCGCCGTTTCGGTCGTCCTTCAGTTCCCGGACCTCCCGCTTCAGGTCCTTCACCTCTTGCTTCAGATCGCGTACGTCTTCCTTGACCTCCTGGAGTAGCTCCTTGGTCTGGCCCGCCAGGTCCACGTTCTGCTCGGCGAGTTCCCGCGTCCGCGTGGCCAGTTGCTTCACCTCTTCGATCATCCTCAGGACCTCCAACAGTTCTTGCACGTCGCCGGCCTTTGTCAGCCGGTAGTCGAACCCGGCCTCGGCCGCCCGCCGCTCGTGTTCGGCGTCGGCGAAGGCGGACAGCGCGACGAGCTTCGTCCCGGCCAGCGCCGGTTCGTTCCGGATCGTGCGGGCGAGCGCGTACCCGTCCAGGCCGGGCATCCGGATGTCCGACACCAAACAGTCGGGCACGAACTCCCGCGCCACCCGCAACCCTTCGAGGCCGTCGTAGGCGATCCGGACGACGAGCCGGCCCCCCGAGCCGAACCCGGTGGCAGGCGGGCGCAGTTCCAGCAGCACCGCCAGGGTGTCGGCCGCGTCACGGTTGTCGTCCACGATCAGCACCCGTAACGCGGGCGCGGCGTTCGCGATATCCACACGGCGCCCCAGAGCGAACTCCGACACGGCACGGGCGAGGAATGAAAGGGTACAGGGTTCCCACTCCGGGTCTAGCGGGACCCTTCCTGACATGTTTGAATCTGCAAGTCTGGTGCCGCGGACGCGATCGGCCGCCGGCCCGCGGTCACGACGCGCGCCCGACCATCCGCGCGGCCAGCGCGGCGACCGCCTTCGTGAACTGGTGGTCCGGGAACTTCAGCGACATGATCCCGGCGCTGCCCAGCCTGAGCATGTCTTCGGACAGGAGCAGTACCGCCCCCAGTTCCGCCGCGAACGACCGCTCGACGTCCTTCCGCAGCGCCGCCGGGTCCATGCTCGGGAGCGCCTTGTTTACGACCAGCATGAGGTTCGGCACCCCGAGCTTGCGCGACACCTCGATCGTCACCGCGGTGCCGAGGTAGTCCTGCCGGTCCGGGCGCAGGATCAGGATCAGCCAATCGGAGATCGCGACGGAGAGCAGCGTCTCCTCGTTCATGCCGGGGTGCGTGTCGATGAACAGGAAGTCGAGGTCGAGGGCTTCGAGCAGGTCCTCGAAGCCGGCGTTCAGCTTCTCGACGTCGTAGCCCTCCTTGAGCACCCGGGCAATGTCGGCCGACCGCATGCTCGCGGGCACGAGGAACATCTGCCCGCCGGCCGCCTTCACCTCCGGCGAGGTGACGTGGTACGCGGTGTCCTTGATGGGACACTGGTCGTACAGGTAGTCGTTCACCGCCCGCGTCATCTGCTTGTCGTCGAGGCCGAACAGTACGTGGATGCCGGGCGACTGGATGTCCGTGTCCACCACGCCGACGCGCTTGCCCGTAAGGGCGACCGCGGTCGCGAGGTTGGCGGTGAGGTTCGACTTCCCCGTGCCGCCGCGGTACGAGTGAATGGACACGATCTGTCGCATGAGTGAACCTGGGGCTCCGAGCAGTCTTCAGTGTGGTCCGGTCACTCCGTGACCGGTGCAATCGGGTGCGTGGCGCCCAACGGACCATCACGGCGCGTTCCTGCGCTGTGGCGCACCGGTCACGGAGTGACCGGACCACACTACTTCGGCAATTTCGGCAGAATCATCGTCGTCGCGCCGGGGACGGGCGGGGCGATCCGCTGCTGGCGCCGGGCGCGGACCTCGTCCGCGTGCCTGCGCGCCTTCTCGAACGCCTCCGTCGAGGTGACGCGGTTCACCTCCTGCGCGATCTCGCGGCGGTCCACCTCGACCGCGACCAGCCGCTGAACATCACTACGCAACTGGCGCTCGCGCGCTTGCACCTCGTTGGCCATGTTCGCGAACACGCGGGCCAGCGTGCCCAGGGCGTCGTCGCGGCCGGCCACCGCCGACAGGAGCGCCGGGTCGAACGCCCCCTTCTCCACCATCTCCGCGGCCCGCGTCAGGTCGGCCACCGCGCGCAGGTACGCCATCTCCTGGTCGCGCAACCGGCGCTTGTCCAGACACGCATTGATACGGGCGTGCAGGAGCACGGGATCGTAGGGCTTCTGGAGGTAGTCCTCCGCGCCCATTTCGATGCACCGGACCACGCTCTCCATCTCGTCCACGGCCGAGATCATGATGATCGGGACGACCGCGAGGTCGGCATCGGCCTTCATCTCTTTCAGAACCTCGTACCCGTCCACGCCGGGCATCATGATGTCGCACAACACGAGGTCGAACCGTTCCCGCTGCACCGCGGCCAGCGCCTGCCGGCCGTCGGCCGCCTCGGCGGTCGAGTACCCGTGCTTGTTGAGCCGCCGGCACAGCATGACGCGGTTCGCGTCGTTGTCCTCGACCACCAAGATCCGCTTCGGCTGGACCGCACAGACCTCCTTCACCTCCGCCTTCGGTACCGGCAAGACGAGGGCCGGTCGCTTGACGGTCGGCTTGTCGGAAGAAGGCGCGGCCGGCGGCGCGCGCATGACCTCGGTGGTCGCGCCGGGGTCGGTCTCCGCGGGCGCGCCGCCGAAATCGACCTCGTCGTCCGCTGTGGGGGGCGGAGGCGGTGGGGGCGACGGAGCCGGACCCCGTGCCTTCGACCGTGCGAGTGCCTCTTCGATCTTCTTGAACAGCGCCTCCCAGTTGACCGGCTTGGTCTCGAACTCCTCACACCCGGCCTTGAACGCCTTCTCGCGGGCCTCGGCCGTCGCGTGCGCCGACAGCGCCAGGATCGGAACGGCCGCGGTCGCCGGGTCCGCCTTCAGCCGCCGCGTCGCCTCCCACCCGTCGATGTCCGGGAGGCCCAGGTCCATCAGCACGAGGTCCGGCTTCTCGCTTTTGGTGAGCGCGAGGGCACTCGAACCGTTCTCGGCCGGTACGACGACGTAGCCCTTCCGCTCCAGCCGGCGCCGGAACAGATCGCGGTTCACCTGTTCGTCTTCGACCAGTAGAAGGCGCGGCATGGTCGGCTCACTTAAACCACGAGAACGACGCGAAAGCCCGTGGCCGAGTCGCGCATGTGCGGGGCCAGGGCGTTGCGGTACGCCGAGCGGCACGCGGCGGCCTGGTTCTTCCACGAGCCGCCGCGCAGCACGCGGAAGCGGCCCGCGGGCGGCCCCGGCGGGTCGCGGAGCGGCAGTGTGGAATAGTACGCCTCGCCGTACCAGTCGGCGCACCACTCCCACACGTTGCCGTGGACGTCGTGAAGCCCCCAGGCGGTCGCCGGGTAGCGCGAAACCGGCGTCGTGCGAGCGGCCGGGGCACTCGTGCCGTGGGGACGGGCCGCGTCGAAGTTGCCCTCGGTCGCCCCGAAGTCGCTGCCGAACGCGAACGGCCCCGTTCCGCCGGCGCGGGCCGCGTACTCCCACTCCGCCTCGATCGGGAGCCGGTAGGTTCGCCCCGCGGACCGTTCTTCGGGGCGCTCGGACAGCGCCCGGCAGAACGCAACCGCGTCGTCCCACGACACGCTCTCGACCGGGTGCTCCGGCCCGCCGCCCTCGGTCGCGGTGAACCGCGACGGGTTCTTGCCCGTCACCGCGAGGTACGCGGCCTGCGTGACCGGATGCACGCCGAAATAGAACGGATTGCCGATGACGACCTCGTGAACCGGTCCTTCGTTGGTGCGGTGTCCCGGTTCGTCGGCGGGCGAGCCCATCTGAAACTTGCCGGCCGGTACGAGTACGAAGGCCATTCCGACGGCGTTCGTGAGCGCCTTCGGCCCCGTACCGGTCGACGCGCCGACCAGTACGTCGTCGAGCACCTTGCCGAGATCGACGCGCCGCATCCGCGACCGCCCCGGCTTGTTCGCCCCTTCGTCCGGTTCCGACATGGGTGATCCGGTGTTTCGTCGAGGGGCGGGCCGCCCGGCCCGCCCCGTAAGGAAGGTCACGCACAGCTTACCCGATCCGCACGGAAACTCTACGCCCGTGGCCCAACTGTCCTTTCGTCGGACCGGGCGGCCGTCCGAGAAAGAATCGGGCGCCCGCGGTCGTAATCCTGGTCGTGGTGCGCGCCGNTGCGCGCCGTTAGAATCGGTACACTCGCCCGACGCCGCGTGATGGACCCGCATGAGTAGCGGACCGCTGCCCGCGCCGCCCTGGCGCGGCCCCTCGCCGACGCCCGCGCCGCCCGGTCTGCCGTGGCGGTCACCGCCCCCGCGCGTCCCGTACCGCCCGCGCTGGCGGCGGCTCGCGCTCGTCGCGGCGCTCGGACTGGCGGCCCTCGCGGTCGCGACGTGGGTCGTGTTCTGGATTCGCCCGCCCGCGCCCGCGCGGGTCGTCATCCTCCGCGCCGGTTACGACCGCACGCTCGCGGTTCCGCCGAACCCGTACGGAAAGGCCGACGCGCGCGAGCTCGCGACGCTGGCGCGGCCCGGGAGCTGGTTCGGCACGCGGTCGCGGCTCGTCGGCGGCTCGACCGGCACACTCACGCGGACCGGCCTGCCGGACCTGTCCACGGTGCGCGAAAAGTGCGTCGTGGTGTTCGTCGCCGCGCACGGCGGCCGCGACCGCGACGGCCCGTTCCTCTTCCCCGAGGATTCGACCGGCGAACCGGCCGACCGGGTGCGATTCAAGACGCTGCTCGAACAGCTCGACCGACTCCCCACGAACAAGCAGAAGCTTCTGATTATCGACGCGACGCACGCCCCGGCGTTCGCCGAACTCGGGCTCGTTCACAACGACTTCGCGGCGGCCGTCGAGGAGATGGAAGCCGAAATCGCCGCGGTGCCGAACCTCGCGGTGTTCTTGAGCAGCGGCCCCGACGAGCGCTCGTGGACCTCGCCGGAGTGGGGAACGTCCTGCTTCGCGCACTTCGTGCTCGCGGGCTTGAACGGTGCCGCCGACGTCGACGGCAACCGCCGCGTGACGGTCGGCGAGCTCGTGTCCTACGTCGCGCCGCAGGTCTCCGCCTGGGCGCGCGACAACCGCGGCGCGCGCCAGGTCCCGCTCCTGCTCCCGAAGGCCGACGGCGCGGACCGCGTTCGCACGATGCACCTCGTCTCGGTAGACGCGGCGGCCGCGGGCGCCGCGCCGGAGCCGTTCGAACCGCCGCCGGAGCTGGAGGCGCGGTGGAAGGAATACCGCGAGCTCGCGACCGCGACCCCGCCGCCCACCGCGTACACGCCGCACCTGTGGCGGCAGTACGAGGCGTGGGTGCTCCGGCACGAGGAACTGATCCTCGCGAACGACGCCGACGGCGCGAAGGTCGCACGCGCCGAGGCGGACGAGGCGTGCCGGAAGATCAAGGCGGCCCGCCCGCTCGACGTGGCGCCGCAGACGCTCGCGCTTCGGGCCGCGGTCGGCGGGCGACCGTATCGGGCGGTGTCGGACGAGGACCGGTCGGAAATCCGCGCGCTGGCGATGGCGCGTGCCGCCGAGCGGGAGAAGAAGTGGGCCGACCTCCGCGCCAAATGCGACACCGAGACCCGCCTGCGGTGGGGCCGCGCGCTCGTGGAGTGGGTCGCGGTCCGGCCGATCGGCGACGACCCGGCCGGCGTCGAGCGGGGGCCGCGCCTGACGGTCGCGCGCGAGCTGATCCCGCTCCTCGCCGACGGCCTCGCGGTGCGCCCGGCCGAACTCAACTTCGTCGAGATGCTCGCGCGACACCTTCCGCCGCCCGACCAGAAAGAGGCGATCGGGCCGCTGCTCGCCCGGGTGCTCGAACTGCGGTTGAAGGCCGAGCGGGCCGCCGCGTGTTGCGAACCCGAGCGCTCCGGGGAGGTGCGGTACCCGTTCGCGGAGTTCCTCTACCCGTACGCCGAGTGCTCGGTCAACGCGGGCGACGCCGTGCGGCGCGGGGCCGAGGACCGGTGCTTCGCGACCGACCCGGCCGCCTGGAGCCGCGCCCTCGACGCGCTGGACCGGGAGAAGCCGTTCGACCGGTCGGCCGGGGCGGTCGATTCGGCACGAGAGGCGCTCGTCGCGTGGCACCGCGGCGCGCATTCGCAGGTGAGCGAGGCCGAATGGGCGGCCCGCCGGCTGAACGGCGCCGCGGCCGGCCCATTCCTGCGACCGCAGGCGTGGGAGCGGCTCCACGTCGCCGGCCGGTTCCCCGCGCTGGTCGCGCGCGCCCCGCACCCGGACACGGTCCGCGAGGTTGTCACCGCCGGCGATTCCCTGACGGATCGGTTGACGAACCGGGGCGGCGTTGCGACGGACGCCGCCCAACTTCTCGAAGTGAAGCCCGAGTTCGAC
>JAFKJJ010000706.1 GCA_017306025.1 Planctomycetota bacterium | reverse complement strand
GCGGCGGAGCGGCCGCGCCGGTACTCGTCCCGCCCGTGCCCCCCGTTCCGCCCGCGGGGGCGATCGGTGCCGCGGGCGAGAGGCTCGTCGAGGGCGAGCACGCGCCGGCAGCGGGGAAGTCGTGGGTGACCTCGGCGACGTTGCCCGCGACGTCCGCGGTACTGATCTTCACCGTGATGCCCTCGGCGGTGCCGCACGGGAACGACACGCTGGTGCGCGAGTCCGCCGGGAGCGTCACGTCCCGCCAGTACGCCTTCGGGTTGTCCGCGGGGCGGAACTGAACCTTCGTCAGCGCGTCGTTGGGGAACTTGTCCTCCACCGACCACACGAGGACGATCTTCTCGCCGTCGCGCCGCGCGGTGTTCACGCGGATCAGCGGCGCGGTGGTGTCGATCACCATCTTGAGGTCGGCCGGGTCGCGGGTCAGGTCCGCGGGGTCCTTGTTCCCCTTGAGGTCCTCGATCACCATCTTGAACCAGTAGACGCCGTCGTCCTTTGCGACGTAAACGAACGCGTCCTTGTCGGGGTAGACGAACCCCTCCTGGTACCACGTGTTCTCGCCGTTGCGGGCGACGTACAGGAGCACCTGCCGGATGGACTTGCGGTCCTTCTTGTACTCGATGGGCAGCTTGATGGTGCGCGAGTTCATGGGGTAGTAGTCGGAGCCGAGCGGCTGGCCCACCGTCATCCCCAGCAGCGTGACCGCGGCGAACGTCATGTCCCTGCCCCCGGCGTGCGTGGCTCGTGCCCGCGCGTGGCGCGGGCTGTATCGGGTGTATCGGCGGTGCGGCTCGTAGAATTCACACGACTTCGAGATCCGGTCGGATTCCCTCAAGTCGGGGCCTTGTTGGGGGGCGGGCCGCCTGGCCCGCCAAAACCGACGGCAGGCCAGGCGGCCTGCCCCACAGGGCAAAGTGAGCGAGGCGAGCCATGAACGCGGACGAACTTCGGGAGCTTCTGGAAGGCGTGCGGACCGGGGCGGTCGGGGTGGGCGCCGCCGCCGCGCGGCTGGGGCAGGCGTCGGTCGCGGAGCTGAGCTTCGCGACGCTCGACC
>JAFKJJ010000622.1 GCA_017306025.1 Planctomycetota bacterium | reverse complement strand
ACGGTCGGTCGGCGCGACCGCCGACCGGCTCGGCGCGGACGCGCGCGCGTACCGGCAGCTCATGGAACCGCTCGCGGCCCGCGCGGAGGGGCTGTTCGACGACCTGCTCGGACCGTTTCAGATCCCGCGACACCCGATCGCCGCGATGCGGTTCGGCTGGCGCGCGGTGCGTTCGGCGAAGGGCCTGGCGGACGCGTACTTCCGCGCCCCGCATGCGCGGGCGCTCGTGGCCGGGCTGGCGGCCCACGCCGTTCTCCCGCTGGAGCAATCGCCGGGCGCGGCGATCGCGCTCATGCTCGGGCTGGCCGGGCACGCGGTCGGCTGGCCGCTCCCGCGCGGCGGGGCGCAGAAGATCGCCGACGCCATGACCGCCTACTTCCGCACGCTCGGCGGTGAGGTCGTTACGGGTCGGCGCGTCACCTCGCTGGACGAACTGCCGCCGGCGCGGGCGATCTTGCTCGATCTGACCCCGCGACAGGTCGTCGCCATTGCGGGCGCGAAGCTACCGGCGCGCTACCGGCGCGCACTGGAGCGGTATCGCTACGGTCCGGGCGTGTTCAAGGTGGACTGGGCGCTTGCGGCCCCGATCCCGTGGCGTGCCGCGGAGTGCGGCCGCGCCGCGACCGTTCATGTGGGCGGGCCGTTCGAGGAGGTCGCGGCCGTCGAACGCGCGCCGTGGCGCGGTGAGCACCCGGAGCGGCCGTTCGTGTTGCTCACGCAGCCGAGCCTGTTCGACCCGAGCCGTGCGCCGGAGGGGAAGCACACCGCCTGGGGCTACTGCCACGTGCCGCACGGCTCGACCGTAGACATGACGGAGCGGATCGAGGCCCAGGTGGAACGGTTCGCGCCAGGGTTCCGCGACCTGATCCTCGCGCGGCACGCCACGGACACGGCCGCGCTGGAGCGGTACAACCCGAACTGCGTCGGCGGCGACGTCGCGGGCGGGGTCACGGACTGGTGGCAACTGTTCACCCGCCCGGTCGCCCGTTTGAACCCGTATACGACGCCGCTGGCCGGCCTGTTCCTCTGCTCGTCCTCGACCCCGCCCGGGGGCGGGGT
>JAFKJJ010000487.1 GCA_017306025.1 Planctomycetota bacterium | reverse complement strand
GTCGTTTGAGAGATTACGCAGAGCCGTGATGGATCACCCCTGGCGACTCCGCAAAGAGGTGACCTACCTCTTCGACTGGATTGCCACGCTCCTCCGCGAACTCCTCCACCCACACCCAAAGCTACTTATCCACACTGGGTGAACTCCAAGCCGACACCGTCGACCGTGAGCCGCCACTACGGAGTGGCCGAGCACTTCTCCAAGAAGCTCAGGATCAGCGCCCGGTAGCGGTCGGGGTCGGGCGTGTTGAGCTGCAAATGGTCTCCGCCCTCGATCACCACCAGTTCGGCACGCGGGCCGAGTCGGTCGGAGATGGCCCGGGCTTCCTCCGGCGTCGCACGCCGGTCGGCGGTTCCGGTCAGAGCGAGCACGCGCGGTTCGGGCGGCATCTCGGCGGCGGCTTCGAGCGGTGAGGTGCTGGCGAAGTCGGGAAGAACGAGCGGGGCCGTGACGCGCATCCCGGCGAAGGCGACCACATCGAGGACCGGCGGCAGGTAAACGCGGAGCCGGTTGCGAACGGCCGTGCGGAGGTCGCGGAACGGACATTCGAGAACGTAACCGCGCACCCGCGTGCCGAGGTCGCGCGCCGCGAACAGCGCCGCGGCCGACCCGAGCGACCGGCCCCAGATCACAACCGGCGCGCCGGGCCGGTGCGCGTCCAGCCAGCCGACCGCGGCGACAACGTCGCGCCGCGCGGACGAGCCGAAGTCGTTTCGGTCGCCGGTCGAATCGCCGTGCGCGCGGAGCGTGACCGCCAGCACCGAATAGCCGGCCGACGCGAGCAGTTCCGCCTGCGGGAGACACGCGGTCCGGCTTTCGCCGTTCCCGTGGAGGAGCACGACGACCGGCCGCTCGGCGCGACCCGCGAAGAACCACGCGCCAAGTTCGTGACCGTCGGAGGTGCGCAGCCGGAGCGATTCAGCCGCGCCCCACGGCACGGTGGGTGTCGGTTCCGGGGCGACCGGCTTCGCGCGGCGCGTCAATTTGGAAGTGACGGCGAACGACGTGACGAGCCAAACCAGCACGGTCGGCGTGACGAGGGCGAGCACGCGCCGCAACCATTTTCGCCGGGTCGGTGTCACTTCGGCTTGTTCGGCGGGTCCTTCGTGTCACCGCCCTTCCTCCGGGCGAGAAACGGGTTCGGCGGCAGGTCGACCCGCTTGATCGACTGGAGGTACGCGAGCATGATGCCGGCCTGATCGCCGGCGAGCTGTGCGTGGAAGTGCAACCCGAACCCGTGCGGCCCCTTCGCGTCGATCAGCTTCGGCTGGAGCGTCAGGAACGCCCGCACCGCGTCCAGTTGGCCCATCATCACCGCGCAGAAGATGTCCATCCGCGCGCCGCGTTCGAGCAGGAGTTGAGCCATGTCGCGGTTGCCCATGTGGGCCGCCGCGCCCAGCCCGCTCTCCCAGTCCCCGCCGCCCCAGTCCATGAACGAGTTGACCAGCGCCGGCTCCTTGTCGAGCAATTTGGACACCATCGGCAGGTCCATGTGCGCGTAGATGACGAAGTCCTGAACGAGCTGCCGGTTGATCTGCGGCTTGCGCCACGACGGGTTGAAGCCGGGCGCGGGGTAGTCGCGCTCGAACGCGGCCTCCACGGGCTTCGTGTGCGGCATCGGAGCGACTTCGGGCGTTTCCGCTCCGATCGCCTCGCGCCCCAGGACGACGCTCGCGGCGAAAGTGGCCGCGAGCGTGCGGCGGTCGACGGGTTCGCTCATGGGTCGGTTCCTTTTGGCGGCGGTGGGTGAATGGTGTCAGGATACCGCACGGCCGATCGCCGTGGCTTGCTAAAAGAGTGTCGCATCGACCCGGACGCGATCGCCGAACTTGTCGCGGAGCAGGCTCTTCCCCTCGTTGGTGAGCCGTGGGTTGGCACGTAAGTCGAGCTCGCGCAGGCTCGCGAGGTGGGGCGATTCCGCGAGTGCAGCGGCACCCTTGTCGCCGATTTTGTTGTCGGAGAGGCAGAGGTACCGCAGGTCGGCGAGGTGCGGCGACGCGGCCAGCGCGGCAACGGCCTTGTCCACGAGCTTGTTGTGAACCAGCAAGAGCTTCCGCAGCCGCGCGAGGGCCGGGTTGTTCGCCAGGGCCTGTGCGCCGGCGGCGCCGGGGTCCACGCCGCGAAAGTCGATCTGCCGCAACCCGGTGAGGTTGGGCGAACCGAAGAACTTCGCCGAGTAGTGAACGCCGAGCGCGTTGAACGGGTTGACGCCCAGGCCCGCGACGAATCGGAACTCCGGCACCGCGGCCATCGCCTCCATCCGCGGCCCGCCGGCGTCTTCGAGGTTTACGAACTGCACGAACGCGAACGCTTCACTTACGAGCAACGCCGGGACGTCGGGCTTGAGGAACCTCGGACCGGAAACGGTGACGTGGGGCAGCCCGCGTACGAAGGTCCGGCCGGACACGAGGTTGCCGAGTGGGGCGAGCCAGCGCCGCATCACCTCGGCCTCGTCGCGCCGCACCTGGTCGGGCGTCGCCGACGGGTGCTGCCCGCGGGCCTCGGCGATGTGCCGGCGGATGAGCCGGGCGCGCCCGGCGTCGAACCGGTCGCCGTACTCGTCGAGCCAGTCTGCCAGGACGAGCCGCGGGGTGTCGTCGTCCGGGTGGTCCTTCACCGCGTCGAGCAGCGCGAGCAACTCGGGGCGCGGCGGTGCGAGAGGATCGGTTGGCATCACGGCTTCCCGTGGGCGCGACCGAGCGGGGCCTTCGCTCAGTCCCGGTCTTCGTCTTCGAGCGCTTCATCTCGACGTTCGGAACCGATCGCCGCGGCGACCTGCCCGAACAGGTGGCCGCTGGTCCAGTGGAGCGGGGGCGACGTCAGGCCCGGGATGAAGACCGCGCCGACGCCCGTCACCGCCAGGAGCCCGCGGATCAAGTTGATGACGACGTTCAGCGCGAATCGGAACAGGAACAGCCGCGCGTAGAGCCCCAGGTGCCGCCCCAGGATGCGGAAGTTGGTGCCGAACTCGAAGAACGCCCCGGCGCGGTCCGTCGCGATGTAGCGCGTCTGCCCGACGAGGAACATCACGTCGGCCGCGACCGCGTACGCGGCGAGCACCAGGCCCAGGAGCAACCGCAAGGCCCAGCGGAGAGCGCTCAGCCCGATCTGAGCCTCCATCCGTTGGTCCTGATCGAAGAGATATCTCAGATAGGGCAAGAGGACCAACGCGAACATTACCGCCGAGCCGATCAGCGCCGGCAGTTGGTACAGCGCCCAGACCGCGGCCAGGAGCAGACCCTTACCGAGTTTCGCGCCGAATTCGGACCAGTCCGGCAGCGGCCAGCGGTCCCCGCGGGCGACGCGGCGGGCGAGTTCGAGCCGCCATCCGCGGACCACCAGGTATCCCAGGATCGGGACGTACTGAAACAGTGCCAGGAGCAGGATCGGAGAGGACCACCTCGGGTCCTTGAACACGAACCCGATGGCCGTTTGGAGATCGAGCGAGCCCTCCGCCCGCCGCGGGGTGCGGGGCGCCGGTTCGTCTTCGTATTCGCGATTCGGCCGCGGACGGGACCTGGCGGCCGGGGGCGTGGCGTCTTCGTCGCGAGGTGACCCGGTTCGCCTCGGCGGTGCGGGTTTGGTCGCGCGCGGCACCGCGCGGGGCTTACCGCGGGGGAACGCGAGCCAGTTCAGTTGTCCGGCGGGGAGCCACTGGGTTCCGCCCACGGGACAAACGAGCGTGGCCGGGGTGATGGCCCCGGCCGCGGCCATTTCGGTCAGTTGGGCCTCGGTCACGTTCACCGGCTGGCCCGACTCCGAATTCACCCACCAGTTCGCCGTCACGGTTCCTCCGGGAGAGTGAGGAGCGGAAGCCGCGAACGGCGGGGCGTTATGCCAGCACGTCGCGGAGCACCTGGCCGCCGGGAACGATCGGCACGGGCCGGTTCGTCTTGTCCGTCAGCGTCGTTTCCAGGTCGTGGCCCAGGAGGTGGTACGCGGTGGCGAGCAGATCTTTCGGCGAAACCGGCCGGTCGGCCACCGTGCCGCCGATCGAGTCCGTCTTGCCGATCACGCGCCCGCGGGCGATCCCGCCGCCCGCCAGGAGCACGCTGTACGCCTGCGCCCAGTGGTCGCGGCCGCCGCCCCGCGCCTTGTTGATCTTCGGCGTGCGGCCGTGCTCGCTCAGCACCATCACCAGCGTGTCGTCGAGCATCCCCCGCTGGTCCAGGTCGGCGATCAGCCCCGCGAACCCGTGGTCGAAGCCGGGCATCAACTCGTTCCGCATCCGCGGGTAGTGCTCCCAGTGCGTGTCCCAGCCCGAACCCGCCAGCCCGAACTCGTCCCAGAACACCGTGACGAACTTGCTGCCCGCTTCCACCAGCCGGCGCGCCGCGAGACACGACTGGCCGAACAAGAAATGCCCGTAAAGTTCACGGGTCTTCGCGGGCTCGCGCCGAACGTCCAGTGCGTTGCGCACCGCGGGAGAACTCATCAGCGAATAGGCCATCTCGCGGAACGGGTCGTGCGTGTCGGTCTTGTCGCGACTGCGGCGCGCGTCCTCCATCTGGTCGAGTAGCGACTTGCGCGTGTTCAGCCGGTCGAGCGTGAGGTCCGCGGCCGGTTCGCCGCCCAGCGCGAAGTACGAGTCCGGCGAAATGCCGGCGTAGGGCTCGTCGAACTCGATCGTGCGGTCGGTGAGCGTCTTGGTGATCTTCGCCGTCGCCTTCCCGTGAAAGCTGGTGAAGTGCGGGCTGAACTGGTTGCCCAGAAACGCCGGATACGGACCGGCGCGCTGCACCTCGCCGGTGCGCTGGCTCGAAAACGGCCAGGGTAGCGCGATGTTGTCCGGCACGCCCTTCCGGGCGCTCGCGGGGTTGGCACGCTGTTCGAGGTGCGCGACGGCCGAGCCGATGAACGGCCAGTGCCTCCCGTCGTGCGGCGAAAGCTCCATCGCCACGTCGATTTCGGGAATCGACGTGGTCGCATAGGCGACGCCGTGGATCGGGTACTTGTGCGCCACCGACCGCACCACGGTGACGTTGTGCATCACGCGGCTCGTGTGCGGCAACAGTTCGCACACGTCGCAGCCGGGCAGGGTGCTCTTGATCGACTTCAGTTCGCCGCGAATTTCCTCCGGCGCGTCCGGCTTCTGGTCCGCGAGTTCGATCTGGCTTGGCGAGCCGTACAGGAACAGCAGGATACACGCCTTCGCCTTGCCGAAGTGCTTATCGTGCTCGGGCTGTTCGCCGGTCCGTTCCGCCCGGGCGCGGAGGAACGCGGGCAGCGTCAGCCCGAGGGCGGAGCCGGCGGTGAGCAGGTCGCGGCGGGTGAGACCGGTGCAGAGGCGCTTGGGGTTACCGAGAACGCGCAGCATGAGCAGAAGCCCTGGCAGGAAGGCTGGCGGGTCGGAGAGGAGTCCTCTCAATAATGCCGTTTCACACGGGTTGCGGCAAGCGAAATGCTCTGAAGTGCGTGCGGCCGAGACCGGGCCGGCAGCCCGGCCGGGTTCCTCTCGGAGCCGTTCGGTTGTGCCGGTCGCGCCGGTCGGGGGTAAAATGGAGGGATCACGGAAGTCGGGCACGGACGTTGTGTAAGTGGCTACGACCGGGTACGGTAAGGAAATAGTAGGACGCCTCGTTCTTCCCTTTCATTCAAGAGGCTCCGCCCGTGGACCAAACGCCGTTCACCGCGGTGGACCGCGACCTGCTCCGGCGGTGCCTGAACCGCGAGCCGGGGTCGTGGAACGACTTCGTTGACCGCTTCCTCAGTCTGATCTACCACACCATCGGCTACACCGCCCACCTCCGCAGTGTGCGCCTCGGCCCGGAAGACGTGGAAGACATCGCGGCCGAGGTTCTGCTCCGTATCGTCGCCGACAACTTCCGGGTGCTCCGCGAGTTCCGCAAGGAGTCGAGCCTGGCCACCTACCTGACGGTGGTCGCCCGGCGCATCTGCGTGAACGAACTGGTCCGGCGCGCGAAGGTCCGCGACGCGATCAAGCGGGGTGAGTCGCGGCTGGCGCAGCCGGACCCAGACGACGCGCCCGCGGCGCAGAAGGGCATGGAGAGCCTCGAAGAAGTCGAGAAGTTGCTCCGCCGGCTGAAGAACCCGGAGCGGGAGATCGTCCGGCTCTACTACCTCGAAGGTCGGACGTACGAGGAGATCAGCACGGAAACGGACGTGCCGGTGAACACCATCGGCGCGGTGTTGTCGCGGGCGCGGAAGAAGCTCCGCGAGATGGCGAACCCGTCCACGACCACCCTGATCGCGACCGAGAACGGCCCGGTCGAGGGACCCAAGTCCCCGAAGACGTCGAAGATCCCGAAGCCAACCAAACCCGGCCCGCCGCCCCCGTCGGCGGTCATCAAGCCGAGCAAACCCGCCAAGTCGAAGCCGACGATGGAGCCGCTCCCGGAACAGACTGAAGCTGAGGAGTGATCCGGTTGCACGACGGGCCGGCGGTGTGCGACAATCGGCGCACTCGCCGGAGCTTCCCTTCATGCTCTCCCCACGCGACGTCCTTCGGATCGGCACTGTGGCCGTCGGTTCGACTGCCACGCCGGCCACTCGCGGACACCGGGGCGAGGTGACCGACGGCCCGGGCGTCTTGGCCGACGTGACCGCGATCATCAAGACCCATTCACCGCGTGCGACGGAACGCCGATCGACGCATTCACTCGGGCTGAGGTCGGGGGAGACGAAGCGTGTGTTGGTTCATTGTTGACCCCGAGACAGGAGAACACGAGCAGCACATCGAAACGGCCAATCAGGTCCAAGAGGGGAAGGTCTACGCACCGAATGGCTTCTTCGACGGCTTCTTCGATGCCGCTTGGGCCTTCGAGTGGTTCCTCGCCTCGCATCCGAGGCCGCCGTTCGAAGACCTCGTCGCCTTCGTCGTCGATGGGCACATCCCCGCATCGTTGCACGACCGAATTGGCCCGGAACTCGATCGGCACCACCGGGCAATCCGGGACTACTGGGAGTACCTCGATAGTAGTCCGGACGGATATCGAGAGTTCATCGGGCGTCCGATGAGGCGCGAAGAGAAGTACTGGCTCGTAGAGCACTGGCTCCGGCGGTTGGCCGTCGGGTCCGAGCAGTTTTACGCGGGCAAGGCGGTCGAACGAGAGGAGTGGCTCGTGAACTGGCGCGCTCGGGAGAAGGACGACTGGCGAGGCGACTGCTGGGGGCGGCTGCGGATCTTCTCCGACGGCACCGCCGACGCCTGGTGCCCTGGTCTGGGTCTGATGGGTTACGACACGGAAGAGGACGCACGCCGGGAGCTGGGAGCCAGCGGGCACTCGACCTGGGAGGAGCTAAACGAAGGGCTCTTCCACGGTCGGGTGCCTCCCCCCTCGGATTCGTTGCGGGAGCAGACCCGGCAACAACTCAACGCCATGAGCGAGCCGTTTCGTTACCGCAAGGAATACTGAGTGCGAGGTCGTTCGGTCAACTCGTCAGATACGTCGGCCCGTGTAAGGTTCTGAGCAATTCCCGGCACTACCTCTGGACGTTTCCCGGGCGCGGGTTCGCGGTTTGCTTCACGTCTGCGGTCCTTCGCGCCCATTTCCTTCTCAACAGGTGCCGCCATGAGTGACCCCGCGCACGCCACGGGATGCCCGGCCGCCGTCAGCCACGACCGCAACCTGCCCGACACCGATTTGCTCTCCCCGCTCACGATCCGCGGCGTCACGTTCCGCAACCGCATCGTCGTCTCGCCGATGTGCCAGTACTGCGCGAAGGACGGGTTCGCCGACGACTGGCACCTCGTCCACCTCGGCAGCCGGGCCGCGGGCGGCGCGGGCCTGGTGTTTGTGGAAGCGACCGCGGTGGCGCCCGAAGGACGCATCACTCCCGGCGACCTCGGCATCTGGAGCGACGCGCACGCCGAGCCGCTGGCGCGGATCGCGAGCTTCGTGACGCGCATGGGCGCGGTGCCGGGCATTCAGATCGCACACGCGGGCCGG
>JAFKJJ010000486.1 GCA_017306025.1 Planctomycetota bacterium | reverse complement strand
CAAGCAGGTGGTCGGGCAACGGATGAAGGGATCAGAGATGCGCTGGGGCGAGGCCGGTGCCGACGCCGTGTGTCACCTGCGTGCCTTGTTCCGCAGCGAGAAAGGCCAGTGGGAGGCTTACTGGGCCTCGCTCGCCGCATGAAATCTACCAACACTAATGACGCTCACCCCGGTCAACCAACTCCGTTCTCCTCGCCGCACTCTTCAACTCTTCCGTCAAGAAGGCACGGCCCTCCCCGGTGGACCAGATTTCTGAGCCGGGAAGCCCCGCGCCGGTGGTCGGTGAGGGAGCACGGTGCTTGTAGCGCGACGGCCCCGAAGGGCCGCAAGATGACGCGCCTCCATTCCGTCGAAGGCGGCGCGACCGACGCGGGTTTCGCCCGCGTCGGTCCAGAAGCCCGCCACGTCGGCGCTGATAGAGGTGACGCGAGGCGTAGAACGGACACAGGCGATCCACGCTCCGCCTGTCGTTCTCCGGAGGGCCACATGAACGAATCCGAACACGCCCGGGTCGGGCTCGCGCTCGTCGACCTGAACGAGTTGCTCACCGAGATCACCCCGCTGATCGCCGAACTGGTCGGGGATGACATCGCGGTTTCGACGGAACTCGCTCCGGGTCTGGACCCGATCGAGTGCGACCGCCGGCACATCGCGCAAGCGGTGCTGAACCTGGTCGCGAACTCCCGTGACGCAATGCCCCGGGGCGGCCGGCTCGTAATTCGAAGCGGAAGCGCGACGGTCTTGAGCGGCGACGCCCGTTACCCCGACCTGGCGGGAGGACGGTACGTGTCGCTCACCGTGGCGGATGCCGGATGCGGGATGACCGACGAGGTGAAGGCCCACGCCTTCGAGCCGTTTTTCACCACCAAAGAGTTCGGCAAGGGCACCGGGCTGGGACTGCCCTTCGTCCTTGGGGTCGTGCGCTCGTTCGGGGGCGACGTCGCCATCGAGAGCACGGTCGGGGTCGGCACCACTGTCGAAATGCTGTTCCCGCCCGGTGACGCCGACATACCTATCGTGGTCCTCGGATAACGATACGGCTGTTGCGGGGACCGGGACCGACCCCGGCCGCTGCAACAGTCGGGGGCTGCGAGGCCGCCCGCCGGGGCCGCGGGGGCAAAGTCGTCGCGCCGATTGAAGCCGCCAAACCCAAGTCGTAAGTCACTCCACATCCCAAACTCTCCCCAATCCCAGGGTGCCCGGATGACCGCCTTCCCCGACGTCGCGAAGATCAAGTACGAAGGCCCGGACAGCAAGAACCCGCTGGCCTTCCGGCACTACAACCCCGACGAGATGGTCGAAGGCAAGTCGATGCGGGACCACCTCCGCTTCGCCGTGTGCTACTGGCACACGTTCCGCGGCACCGGCAGCGACCCGTTCGGTCCCGGCTGCGCCGTGCGCCCGTGGGAAGACGGCACCGACTCGCTCGACATGGCCCTCAAGCGCGTGGACGTGGCGTTCGAGTTCATGGAGAAGCTGGGCGTCCCCTACTACTGCTTCCACGACCGCGACGTGAGCCCCGAAGGCGCCAACCTCGCCGAGACGAACAAGAACCTCGACGCGGTCGTGAAGAAGCTCGCGGAATCTCAGCAGCGCACCGGCATCAAGCTCCTGTGGGGCACCGCGAACCTGTTCAGCAACAAGCGGTTCGTCCACGGGGCGAGTACGAGCTGCAACGCCGACGTGTTCGCGTACTCCGCGGCCCAGGTGAAGAAGGCCCTCGAAGTGACGAAGGAACTCGGCGGCGAGAACTACGTCTTCTGGGGCGGCCGCGAGGGCTACATGACCATCTGGAACACGGACATGAAGCGCGAGCTGGACCACCTCGCGCGGTTCTTCCACATGGCCGTCGATTACAAGAAGAAGATCGGGTTCGCCGGCACGTTCCTCATCGAGCCGAAGCCGCACGAACCGACCAGCCACCAGTACGACTTCGATTGCGCCAACTCGCTGGCCTTCCTCCGCGGTTACGGGCTCGACAAGGAGTTCAAGTTCAACGTCGAGACGAACCACGCGACGCTCGCGAAGCACACGATGGGCCACGAACTCGTTTACGCCAGCGCGAACGGGATGCTCGGCTCCATCGACGCCAACCGCGGCGACCCGCTCCTCGGTTGGGACACCGACCAGTTCCCCACGGACCTCTACCTCACGGCCCACACGATGCTCGTCGTGCTCGGCCAGAAGGGCCTGGGGTCGGGCGGCCTCAACTTCGACGCGAAGGTGCGGCGCGAGAGCTTCGAGCCGATCGACCTGTTCCACGCGCACGTCGGGTCGATGGACGCGTTCGCCCAGGGCTTGAAGATCGCCGCGGCCATTCGCAAGGACGGCCTCATCAGCGACGTCGTCAAGCAGCGGTATTCGTCGTGGGACTCTGGAGTCGGAGCGAGCATCGAGGCCGGGAAAGAGAGCTTCGAATCGCTCGAAGCCTACATGCTCAAGAAGGGCGACGCGGACAAGAACGTCTCCGGCCGCCAGGAACTCATCGAGAACGTCCTCAACCGCTACCTGCGGTGAGACGCCGGCCGCACGCGAAAACGCCGCCAAAACGCACGACCCGGACGGAAAATCGAACCCCGCGTGGTTCATTTTCGTTCGGGTCGTGTCTTTGTTTACGGTCGCGGTGCGGCTTTTTGGGCTCCGGCCGATTGCCGTTTCGGCCGCAATCGGTCATTCTGCCTTTGCCGTGCCTTTTACCGAGGATCACCCACATGGCAACCGTCCTCAAGTGCCCCGACTGCGGGCACAGCAAGCCGTCCGACGACGGCGAGCCGGAAACGTGCCCCCAATGTGAGGGCACGATGGCTGCGCCGCCCAAGAAGAAGTACCAGGCGAAGTCCTCGTCGCTCGAAGACGAGGAACGCGCCAAGAAGAAGGCGAAGGCCCGCGACGAAGAGGAGAAGCCGAAAAAGAAGGCCCCGCCGCGCGACGAGGACGAAGACGAGGACGAGAAGCCGAAGACGAAGACCAAGAAGCCGTCTATTCTGGAAAGCCGGGACAAGGGCAGCGGCGATTACACCACGGACGAGAGGATCGCGGAGCGCATCGGGATCGACCCCGGGTTCGGGGACCGTGAGCTGCTCGACCAGGTCGCGGGCGAACTGGCCCGGGGCGAGGTGGTCCACTTCATCTGCCGGCCGTCGCGGGCCATTGCCAAGGTACAGGCGGTGGGCGTCAGCCTCGGCGGGCTGCTCTTCTGCCTGATCGGGGCGGGCGCCGGCGCGTTCATGCTGACCAGCCTCAAGGGCAAGGCCCCGGACGTCGCACTCATCATCCCGTGCGTCTTCGTCCTGGTCGGGCTGGTGATCGCGATCGGCGGTACGATCATGAAACTCCGACAGGCCCGCCTCGGGTGGTACGCGGTCACCGACCGGCGGGCGATCGTGTTCCACATCGGACTGTTCGGCAAGTTCGGGCGCGCCACGACGTACCAGCCGTTCGAACTGAAGGCCATGTGGGTGCAGAAATCGTGGCTGGTCAAGGGCGGCGGCGACGTCGTGTTCAAGACGATCATCACCCAGACCACCACGACCACCCGCAACCGCCGGACCGGGCTCACGAGCAGTTCGACGAGCACCAGCAAGCAGCACTTCGGGTTCCTCGGCGTCGAGGACGTGAAGGACGTGGAGGCGGTCATCCGCGAGGTGCTCCTCTGCGACGGGCGCCGCGACGAGGACGACGAGGAAGAGGAGGAGCGGCCGCGGAAGAAGGCCGCGCCGCGCGACGAGGACGACTGACCCGCCTTCGTCGGAACGTTCGAAACGTGAAGCACGAAATCGAAAGGAGACGAGCCGAACGGCTCGTCTCCTTTCGATTTCGAATTCTGCGCTTAGAATTTCCCGACCGAAGGGAGGAAGTTATGGCCAAGCAACACGCACCGGGGTTCCTGAAGATCGTGACCGACGCGAAGACGCGCGTGAAGGAGTGTACGGTCGAGGACGTGCGAGCGCGGCGGGCCGCCGGCGAGTCGTTCGTGCTCGTCGACGTGCGCGAGGATAGCGAGTGCGCGGCCGGGCACGTGCCCGGCGCCGTCCACATCGGCAAGGGCGTGATCGAGCGCGACATCGAGGCCAAAATACCCGATCCCGCGACGCCACTCGTCCTGTACTGCGGCGGCGGGTTCCGCTCGGCGCTCGCGGCCGACGCGCTTCAGAAGATGGGCTACACGAACGTCATCAGCATGGACGGCGGCTGGCGCGCATGGACCGAGAAGGGACTGCCGGTCGAGAAGTGACCCGCGGCGTCGGGCGTTCCCCCGACGCGCGGTGCGGGCGCGCGAGTTGCACCTAACGGGAGGCGGGTCACTTCAGGAGCCTCCCCATGCGTACCCCCGATACCGGTTACGTCTCGACCGTTCTCGCCGCGTCCGAAGCGCCGTGCGTCTCCATCTACCTCCCGATCCGGCGCGGCCCCGGCGGCAGCAACGGCAACGGTCAGGCCGATCTCGCCCGGTTCCGCGACCTCAGCCAACAGGCGGAAGAGGTCCTTACCAAAGCGCACCCCGGCGCCGCCCGCGGCATCGCCGACCAGCTCCATCAGCTCCGCGACGACGACGAGTTCTGGCGCGGCGCGCTCGGCGGCGTGGTGGTGCTCGCGTCGCCGGCGCGGTTCGACGCGTTCACCCTGCCGCGGGCCGTTCCCGAGCACGTCGAGGTCGGCGAGTCGTTCCACGTCAAGCCGCTGTTGCGGTACGCGCAGTCGGCCGAGCCGTTCCACGTGCTCGGCGTGTCGAAGGAGCGGGTCGCGCTGTTCCGCGGAAACAGGTACGTGCTCACCCCCCTCCACGCCCCGGGCGTGCAACTGACGATCACCGAGGCGCTGGGGCCGATCTCCGACACGCCGACGCCGGGGTTGCACGCGGCCGGCCCGGAATCGACCACGCGGCCGAACGCCCGAGCCGGCGGGGCCGACAGCCACGGCCACCTCGTCGGGCAGGGGCAGGCGGTGCGGAAGATCGACACCCACCCGGACGCGGAGCGGTTCTTCCGCGAGGTCGACCGGCAGATCATCCAGCGCGTGTCCGAGCCGAGCGGGTTGCCGCTCATCCTCCTGGGCATCGACGAGAACCTGGCCGCGTTCCGGCAGGTGACGAAGAACAGGTTTATCACCCCGGAGGCGGTCCACGGCGACTGGACGAAGTGGACCCTACACGAGATCCGGGAGGCGGCGTGGAAGGCGTTCGAGAAGCACTACCTCGACCGACTGGCCCGCATCCGAGAGGACTTCGGCACCGCCGCGGCCCACAAGCGCGGCACGGCCGATCTGGCGGAAGCCGCAAAGGCGGCCGCGGTCGGCCGGGTCGGGGTCCTGCTCATCGACGCCGACCGCAAGGAGCCGGGGACGATCGACCTGACGACCGGCGCGCTTCACCCGACGGACGGAAAGCCGTGCGCCGGCGACATGCTCGACGATCTGGCGGAACTGGGGCTGAAGACGAAGGCGATGGTGGTCGTGACGACGCCGGACCAGATGCCGACGCAGACCGGACTGGCCGCGATTTACCGGTATTGATCTTCCTGTGGTCCGGTCACTCCGTGACCGGAGCGAAGGCGATCCAAGCACAGGTATCGAATCGGCAGACGCCCAGCAGCAAAGGCACCCGGTCACGGAGTGGCCGGGCCACAGGAGACACTACTTCAGGCTCACGCACACCAGCGTTTTCCCATCCCTGGCGAAGAGCCGCCCGCCGGCCAGGGCCGGGGCCGCCCGTGTCGGCTTCGTCAGGATCGCGGCGCGGGCGCGCTCCTTGTAGCCGTCCGGTGAGGCGTCGAACCGCACCAAGTCGCCGCCCTCGGCCAGCGCGAGCACCCCGCCGTCCACCGCGATCACGGACGCAACCCCGAAGTTGGCCTCGCTCCACTTCACCGCGCCCGTCTTCCACTCGACGCACCGCATCTGGGCCACGCCCGTGTCCGAGCGGCCGTGCGTGCCGTACAGGTAATCGCCCACGCGAACCGGCGTGTTGTACTGGCTCGACAGCGACTTGTCGTTCGACCAGACCTCTTCCGCGGCACCCGCCTTCAGTTTCACCAGAACGCCGCCGGTCGCGTAGGAGACGGTGAGGAAGACCTCGTCCTTCCATACGAGCGGCGTCGCCGCCTGGACGCTCGCCTCCATCCGCGGCTTCCATTCCATGTCGTACAGCGACTTGCCGCTCGTCGGGTCGAGGACGCGCAGCCCGCGGCGCGTCAGGAACACCGCGGCCGGCTTGTCGTCGATCTCGGCCGCCACCGGAGACGAATAGCTCGCGCTGTCGTCGGTGGCCTTCCACAGTTCCTTGCCATCGGCCGCGTTGAAGGCCACGACGCCCGCGCCCTTGGCGCCGACGTTCACGAGCACCCGGCCGCCCACCACGAGCGGCGAGCACGCGGCGCCGAAGAACCCCTTGCTCGCCTTGTACTCGTCGAGCAGGTGGTGGTGCCATAGCTCCTTGCCGGTCGCGAGGTCGACGGCGGAAAAGTCGCCGTTGGGGCCGAGGAGGAACACCTTCCCGTCGGCGATCGTGGGCGTCGCACGCGGGCCGTCATCGAAGCCGAAGTCGTCGCGGTACTTCGTGGGGTAGGAGTGCTTCCACCGCACTTTTCCGGTCGCAGGATCGAGGCACTGAACGATCTCCTCGCCGCCGACGCGGTGGAAGAGGATCAGCCGCTCGCCCGCGACGACCGGCCCGGCCCAGCCGCTGCCGACGTCGATCTTCCACGCGACCTTCGGACCGTCCTTGGGCCAGTTCCAGTCGAGCTTCGTCTCGGCGGAGTGCCCGTCGCGCGCCGGGCCGTGCAGTTGGGGCCAGTCGGCCGCCCCGAGTGTGGGCGCAAGTGCCAGTGTCAGGAAAAAAGGAAGCGGGAGGCGCGTCATGCTTGGCCTCAGAAGAACCGTGTGACAGACGACCGGGCGACCGGTGCGAAACGCCGGCGCCGCTTGCGAGGGCCGCGTTCCCCCTATAGTATGCCGTAATCCGTCCACCGCCGCCGTCCCTCCCCCGGCGGGTTGCGAGAGTCGGCACGTGATCGTTTTTCGCCGCTTCCTCAACACCGACCCGCCGGCCCTCGCCGACGTGTGGAACGAGTCCCACACCGCCCGCGGCAGCTTTCCGCTGCGCACCCCCGGGCTGCTCGAACGCTGGGTGTTCTCCAAGCCGTACTTCGACCCCGAGGGGCTGATCGTCGCGATCGACGACGCCGACAACAACCGGGTCGTGGGCTACGCGCTGGCCGGGTTCGGGCCGAACGCGGAACTGTCGGCCCTGGACTACACGCACGGGGTCATCTGCTCGGTCGCGGTGCGGCCGAGTGCGGGGCGACGGCACCTCGGCGTCGACCTCGTGCGCAAGTGCGAGGAGTATCTGACCCGGCGCGGTGCGACGACCCTGCGGGCCGGCCCGGTGTGGCCGCACTGTCCGTTCGGGTTCGGGCTCTACGGCGGGACGAATTGCCCCGGGTTTCTCGCGTCCGACCCCGCGGCCGATCCGTTCTTCCGCTCGCTGGGCTACGAGCCGGCCGGCACCACGCTCGTCTTTCAAAAGAAGCTCGACGCGCCGCTCTCCATTCCGGACGCGCGGTTCAGCATGTTGCGGAGGCGGTACGAGACGCAGGTGATGCGGGCCGCGAGCGTGCCGACGTGGTGGCACGAGTGCATCTGGGGCACGCTCGACCCGGTCGAGTTCCGGATGGTGGACAAGCTGGCGAGCGGGTTCATCGCGGCCCGCGCGATCGTGTGGGAACTCGAAGGCTACGGCTGGCGCTGGGGGTTCCCGTCGGCCGGTGTTCTCGACATCCAGGTGCGCCAGGACCTGCGCCGGCAAGGGTTGGCAAAGCTCCTGCTGTCGCAGATCCTGCGGTTCCTCCAGGACCAGTTTTTCGGCATCTGCGAACTACACGCGCCCTCGTCCGACCCGGCGCTCGTCGGGCTGTGCCGCTCCGCGACGCTCGAACACGTGGAC
>JAFKJJ010000485.1 GCA_017306025.1 Planctomycetota bacterium | reverse complement strand
CTCCCGTGGTCCGGTCACGGGGTGACCGGATGCCTTTGATCCGGTCACCCCGTGACCGGACCACCCCAGGCCGTTACCCGCGCGTTACGCGGTCGCGGTATACTCGGCGCAGCCCACCTGCCCGGAGATACCCGATGTTCCTCTCCGCGTGCCTGCTCGCCGCGCTGCCCGGCGCCGGTTTCCCGCAGCCGGACCCGGTGGTCGTCCCCACCGCCGACGGCAAGCGGTTGTTCGTCGTGATGCGACCCACCATCGGCGGTGAGAGGTGGCTCGCCGTATGGGACCTCACGAAGCCGGAACTGTCGGCGGTGGTCGGCGGGATACCGGCCGACACGCACACGCTCCGCCCGACCGCTGACGGGAAGCGGTTCACGCTCGTCGGCGGTACCCTGTGGACCGTCAGCCGAATCGAGGTGCGGGACACCGCAACCGGCAAGCGGCTCCACAACTTCGACGTGTCCACGAAGGGCACCGGTACCGCCGCCGTTTCGCCCGACGGCAACTGGGCGGGCTTCCGTCCACACGGCAACGACCTCGCGCCACGTGTCTGGAACACCGACACCGGCGAGCGGGCGGAAGCGGTCGAGAAGGCCGTCGGAAAGGTCGAAGGGACGTTCGCGTTCAGCGCGGACTCGAAGCGGCTGATCGCGCTGACCGACGCGACCTACGCCGAATACGACCTCGCGACCGGCGAAGCCACGCGAACGTGGAAGCGTCCGTCCGCGGGGCGCGGGTTCGTGGAGAGCGCGTTCGGACAGTGGATCGCGGCGCTGCCGGACGACAAAGGGGTGGTGACGGTCGGTGCTACCGGGAAGCGGCGTCAGAGCTACGTCATTCGCCTGCACACCGAGACGAAGACCTGGCCCCTCGGCGAGTTGCGGGACCACGCAACGGCCCCGGTCGTATCGCCGGACGGTCGGTTACTGATCGCCACCGGCGGCGCCCGGCCCGAAGGGCCCAACACGTACGTACTCAAACTCGGCGCCGACGGCACGCCGGAGTTGGAGGACCGGCCGGAGAAGGCCCGCGAGCCGTTCGGCGGGGGCGACGGGACGAAAGTGCCGGCGTGGCGCGAGTGGTCGCTCGCCCCTCCGACCCGCGCCGGCCGGACGCTGCCGATCGGTGAGATGCCGGGCGGGCTTGCGTTCGCGCCCGACGGCAAGCGGCTGTTCGTCGCCGGGATGAACGGCCGAGCTTACGTTCACGACCCCGACCGGCGCGTCCTGAAAGCAACGCTGTTCGCCGTACAGCCGGAAAAAGCCGGTGTGGTTCCGGGGTGGCACATCCTCACGGCCGCGGGCGAGTTCGTCGGTTCACCGAAGGAGGCTGCGGCGCTCGCGGACAACGGCAAGGTGCAGGACGCGGCCAAGGTGAAAGAGGCCCTCGGGGTGAAGTGAGCACTCTTCAGAGTGGTCCGCTCGCTCCGCGAGCGGTGCGACACACGCGGAGGGCGAGTACGATACAATCTTCGCCTCAACACCTGCGAAGCAACCGCTCGCGGAGCGAGCGGACCACTCTGAAGAGCGGCCAAAGGAGTGGCTACGCCAATCTCGAACGCGCCCTACAACAGCCGGTATGGCTGAACTCGTCTTCCAACAGTGCATCGACCCCCGCTGCGGCGGGACCGCCGCGCTCTCCGACACCACCTTCGCCTGCCCGAAGTGCGGCGGGCTGCTCGACGTCGCGTACGACTGGAACCGGCTGCCGGTGCCGAAGTCGCTCCAACACTTCGAGAGCAAGTGGGCCAACCGCGCCGACCCGCTCGACTTCTCCGGCGTGTGGCGGTTCCGCGAGCTGTTCCCGTTCGCGCCGGAAAGCGCGATCGTAACGATCGGGGAGGGGCAGACCCTCTGCCAGCGCGCCGACGCGGTCGCGGCGTACGCCGGGTTGAACGCGGGCGGGCTGTTCCTCCAGTACGAGGGGATGAACCCCAGCGGGAGCTTCAAGGACAACGGCATGAGCGCGGCGTTCACGCACGCGCGCATGACCGGCGCCACGCGGGCCGCGTGCGCCAGCACGGGGAACACCTCCGCCAGCCTCGCGATCTACTGCGCCGCGACGCAACTGATGCGCGGCGTCATCTTCATCGGCAGCGGGAAGATCAGCTACGGGAAGCTGTCGCAGGCGCTCGAACACGGCGCGCTGACGGTCCAGATCCAGGGCGACTTCGACGACGCGCTGCGCCGCGTGCAGGAGGTGAGCCGGCAGCTCGGCATCTACCTCGTCAACAGCGTGAACCCCTTCCGGCTGGAGGGGCAGAAGTCGATCATGTTCCGCGTGCTGGAGGCGCTCCGCTGGGAGGTCCCGGACTGGGTCGTGGTGCCGGGCGGGAACCTGGGCAACGTGTCGAGCTTCGCGAAGGCGTTCCGCGAGCTCGCCGAACTGGGCCTGATCGCGCGCGTGCCGCGACTGGCCGTAATCAACGCCGCGGGGGCCGACACCTTCTACCAGCTCCACGAAAAACAGGGGCTGCGGTGGGCCGGCGGCCGGTTCGGGCGTGCCCAGGTCGAAGCGTATTACGCCGCGCTCGACGCGGGCGACCGCCACGCCGACACGCTCGCCAGCGCGATCGAGATCAACCGCCCGGTGAACCTGCCCAAAGCGCTCCGCGCGATGGAGTGGTGCAACGGCGTCGTGCGCGCGGTCGCGGACGCGGACATCCTCGACGCGAAGGCGAAAATCGGCGCCGGCGGCCTCGGCTGCGAACCCGCGAGCGCCGCGAGTGTCGCCGGGTTGCGGCAACTCGTCCGCGAGGGCGTCATCGACAAGGACGCACGCGTAGCGTGTGTCCTCACGGGCCACTTGCTGAAGGACCCGGACGAGACGGTGGCGTATCACTCCGCGGACCGGGCGGCGTTCGACGCGAAGCTCGGCAAGCGCGGGGTGAAGTCGGTCGGCTTCGCCAACCGCGCCACACAGGTGCCCAACGACCTCGCCGCGATCGTAAAGGCGATCGAGACGAGCGCGTGAGCCATGCCGCTGCTCGACTGGAAGGAACTCGACTTCGTCCAGGTTCTGTCGGTCCTGCCGGCTGATGAGGACGGAGTGCAATACACGTTCGACGTCTCGAAGGGCGGCGCTCGGCTCGTGCTGGACGTGTGGCCCTACGAAAGTGCGGTCGGGATCTCGCTCTGGGCGGGGGCCTCGTCAGAACCGATCACGGACCTCGTTGCGTTCGTCCGCGGCCCGGCGGTCCGCCGGGAAACGCGCGAGTCGGAGTGGATCGAGCTCCGCGACGTCGTCATCACACCGAGCCGGTTCTCGTATTTAGAACTCGGAGACCCGTTCGATCACGAGCGGTTCCCGGCCGGATTTCCGGTCCGCATCTGCGCAACACCACAGATCCGTGTCGACCTCGTACGCGAGCGCGGCACACGCTGAGGCGACCTTCGATGAAGACTCACATCGCGATCAACGGGGCGTGCGGGCGGATGGGCCAGCGGATGATCGCGCTGGCGAAGGACGACCCGCAGTTGCACCTCGCGGCGGCCATCGACTCGGCCACCAACCCGCTCCAGGGCAAGGACGCGGGCGAGGCGGCCGGCGTCGGCACGATCGGCGTGCCCGTCCGCTACGACATCCCGCTCGGGCTCCGCATCGACGCGCTCATCGACTTCTCGGCCCCGGCGGGCACGATGGCCGTGCTGCCGGTGTGTACGGACCGGCAGATTCCTATCGTCATCGCGACCACCGGCCACACCGACGCCCAAAAGGCCGAGATCGAGGCCGCGGCGCACCAGACCGCCGTCCTGTTCGCCCCGAACATGAGCCTCGTCGTCAACCTGCTGTTCAAGCTGGTGAAGTTGACCGCGGAGGCACTCAAGGGGAAGGGCTTCGATACCGAAATCGTGGAGCGGCACCACCGGTTCAAGAAGGACTCGCCGTCGGGCACCGCGATGCGATTTGCGGAGATCATTCGGGAAGTACAGGGCGGCGAATTCGTCCACGGCCGCGAGGGGATCATCGGCGAGCGGAAGCCGGACGAGATCGGCGTTCACGCGGTCCGCGGCGGCGACAACGTCGGCGAGCACACGATCATCTTCACGACGATCGGCGAGACGCTGGAACTGGTCCACAAGGGCCACAACCGCGACAGCTATGCCCGCGGCGCGCTCCTGGCCGCGAAGTACATGGCGAACCGCCCCGCGGGCCGCTACACGATGTCCGATGTGCTGGGTCTTTAAAGTGGTCCGCTCACTCCGCGAGCGGTGCGATACGGGCCGAACGGCAACGGACAACAGTTACCGTCAATACGAAGTAACCGCTCGCGGAGCGAGCGGACCACTCCGAAGGCCGTCACTTCGGCTTCGGCAGCGGCTCCCACTTCGGCTCCACTGCGGGAAACCGCTCCGCGACCGGGATCGTGTACAGCGCCTCTTTCCAGAGCGTCCGCAACTCCCCGGTCGCGGCGTCGAAGGCGAGCGGGAGGTGGTCCCCGTCGGCGCGGACCGCGATCATCCGGTTCGAGCCGCTACCCGAGACCGAGATCAGTTGTCGGTCGTCGGGCACCCGCAGGTCGTACTCGGCCCGCTCGCCGGTCGAGAGGTCGAGCCGGGTGAGCACCCACTCCTTCCCGTTCTCCCGCGGCACCAGCGCGAACAGTCGCGGCGGCCGGACTTCGAGCCGGACCGTTCCCTTCGGCAGCGCGAGGATCTCGGCCCTCGTCTTGCCGTCGAGCGCGCGCCGGGCGACGGCGTTGGGGTCCGGGAACCAGTACGCGTACCTGTCGTCGGCCGCTTCGAGCGTCGCGTACTCCTCGCGCCACGCCACCTTCTTGTTCCGCACGTCCCACACCTCGACGGCCCGCTTGTTGAACCCGACCTTCCGGGCCGGGTCGGGGAGTTCGCCGGTGTACGCCACGAAGTCGCCGCGGAGGAACACGCGGCCGTGGTAAAAGTCGGGTTTGAACCCGTCCAAACCAACGGCCGGGAACCACTCCTGCAAGGCCCGGATCTCGCCCAGCGTTCCGTTTTGTCGGTCCAGCGGAAACAGGACGATTTCGTTGTGGTGCTTGCCGTCGCGGAACAGTTCGCCGGTGCAGACGAGTCCGTCGGCGGTGAAGTGGTGCGCCTGGAACCGCACGCCCCTCGGGAGCGAGATCGGCGTGTGGCCGGGGAGGTGAACCGTATCGCAGTCGCCGAAGTACCCGGTGGCGACCGCCCCTTTCGGCCCGAGCAGCGCGACGAGGCCGTGCGTGGTCACCCGCTGGTCGATCTGTTCCGGCTTCTCGCTCCCGGCCTTCAGGCGATAGACGGTGTTGGTGAACGACTGGGCGCGGTTGTGCTCGGTGCCCTTGACGATCACCTTGTCGATCCACACCGCGTACCCGTCGAGGGCGGTGAGGGAGTGCCAGGCAGCCCGCCCAACGTCCGCCTTCTGCCAGGTCTTCGGCACCTGGAACTTCGGCTCGTCCGCGGCGGCCGCGAACGGCAGCGTGACGAGCGCGATCGGGCCGAACCAGTGTCGCATTGTGAGCCCCTCGAATGGGACACCCACACGCTACCCGATTCGCCGGACGGGAGCGGTAACGGTTCGGTAACGAGTCAGCCGGGCGGGAGCGGCCACCGGTGGCCGCTCTTCGCCCCTTCCGGCACCGGCGTGTTCATGTAGTACGCCCATACCTGTTCGTAACCGTCGATCTCGATCGGCTCGCGAACGAACGGCCCCGGCACCTCTTCGAAATCGTCGAGTTCCGCGAGACAGCACTCGCCAACCGCGAACAGTTCCCCGTGAACCGCGAGGCCGTTCTGCTCGTCGCGCGCGAGCCCCGGGTGCGGGCCGAGGTCGAACACGCGGTACCGCGGCGCGGTTACCGCCTCGCCGATGAATTCCTGTCCCGCGAGCAACCGGTGGTTCCGCTCGCCGCGCCTCAGTGTGCCGTAGACGAATAAAATGGTACGAGCGATTGCCATTTCCGGTCCTCTCGGCGGTCGATCGCGCGGCGCTGCGCACCCGGTCCGCCGCCCGGCGGCGGGGCGCGGTAAGATGCGCGCGGCGCGGTAAGCGCCCGCACCGCGACACCATTTCCTTCTTACATTCCGGCCCTTTTCTGGCCCCGGGCGCGTCGGTTGCGAATGCTTCCGGACGTCCGAAACCCATCTCCGGTAAGGAGGCCGATCATGTGCCCGGTACGAATCCCGCTCTCGCTCCTGCTCACCGTCTCGACCGCCGCCGGCCGCTCGGCGGCCGCCGACCCCGCGGCCGGTGCCCCGCCCGTCGGCACCGTGCAGACGCTCCCGGTGCTGTCGGTGTCGCTCGCGGTCGGGAGCACCGGCCGCGAGACGAAACGCGCCGTCTACGCCCCGCCCCCCGGATGGTACGTGCGGAGCCACCGCGTGGTCGTCACCAACAAGTACGGGTCGGTGGCGTACGCGGTGAGCACGGTTCCGGCCGGGTGGGACTGGCGGGCCGACGAGGAGGCCGCGTCCGCCGGTCGGTCGAACACGGCGGGCACGGTCTCCGCGTACAAGGTGCAGGGTGGCGGCCAGCTCGCAACCTCGCGCGAGCTGTCGGCGGCGGACCATCACGCGGTGGCGTCGAGCCACCACCTGCTCGTCATCGACGCGGCCGCCCGCGGGTGCGGGTTCCTCCAGAGCGGCAGCGGCGTCGAGCTGACGGTGGTGGCCGAAATGGTGTACCTCGGCCGGTGAGGGACTTGCCGCGGCTCTCCGGAACTCACCCGACCTTGAGGCGCCCGAGAAACTTGTTCAGGTTGGTCTCGCAGCGGTCACACGGGCGCATGTAGCAGTATTCCACCGGAACGTTCGGAACGGCGATCCGTTCGCTCGGCAGGTAATGCTTGTTACAGAACCAAAAGCAGCAGTAGCCCAGTAACTGAATGTCGCCGGCCGAGACGTTCTGGACGCACTGATACGCCTTGGGTTCGCTGCACCACCAGTTGCACCCGGTGGGATTCGAATACGAGTGCCACAGGCGGAGGTTGTGAGGGGTCGCGTCCCCGGTCAGTTCCTCGACGATCCCCTTCAGCCCGATCTCTTTGATCTTGTTCTTGATGGCCTTGTACTTCTTGGCGTGATCCTGTCCGGAAAAGCCGATCCCCATCTCGTCCCACCCGTCGGCCGCCCGACAGTGAATGACGGTGACGGTCAGTTGGGTCTCGTCCATCACCTCGGCCTCGTACAGGATGGCCTTGTAGATCTCGGCCGTCCGCGCGCACAGTTCGGTCGGCGGGGGAAACCCGTACGGCAGCTTTGCCTCCTTGTACGACCGGATGATTCCTTCGGCGGTAACGCCTTGGTCCCAGGGGTGGGGCATTTGCGGCTCGGTTCGGGCGATCAAGGGGTAATGGTTCAATGCGGTTACGCCCCTCGAACGGAATTCCTTTCAACCGATTCGATTTTTGGCCCTCGACCGTGTGGCGCAATTGAGGTCATCCGGAGCCAGTGGGACACCTACTGGAAAAAATGTCACCCGAACCCCCACACTCCGTTACTGCACCCGTCGCGCCGACCTTCGACTTTACGACTTGCGCCCTTATGACTTTCGACCGTCGATTATCCGGGCAATTTCCGAAGCAGGTTCACCATCTCGACCGCGCACACCGCGGCCTCGAACCCCTTGTTCCCGGCCTTCGCGCCGGCGCGGTGGATCGCCTGTTCCAGTGTGTCGCACGTCAGCACGCCGAAGATCACCGGCACGCCGGAGGCCAGCGCCGCCTGCGCGATACCGCTCGTCGCGGCGCCCGCGACGTGGTCGTAGTGGTCCGTGTCGCCGCGGATCACGCAGCCCAGACAGATGACGGCCGCGTACTGGCCGCTCTTGCCGAGCTTCTGCGCGACGAGCGGGATCTCGTAGGAGCCCGGCACGCGAACGAGGTCGATGCGGTCGCCGGGGACGCCGTGCCGGTTGAGCGCGTCGGTCGCCCCGGCGACGAGTTGTTCGACCACGATCCCGTTGAACCGGGCCGCGACCAGTACGAACCGCCCG
>JAFKJJ010000484.1 GCA_017306025.1 Planctomycetota bacterium | reverse complement strand
GTCGATCCTGCAGTTGCGGGCGGCGGTGCTGAGCGAGGATGGTCGGCTGGGTCGCTTCTTCGCCGACCGGCCCGGCTGCCCGATCAGAAAACGACGCACGGCGAACAAGCGCTCAGATCCTCACCACACGCAAACCGCGGCATGACCTCTTGTCGCTCAACCACAGCGTGGTGAGCGCGGTGAGCTGGCCGAGTTCGGCCGGCACCGACGTCAACTGGTTGTAGTCCAGGTCCAGTCGGGTGAGCGCGGTGAGCTGGCCGAGTTCGGCCGGCACCGACGTCAACTGGTTCTCGTGCAGAGCCAGCATGGTGAGCGCGGTGAGCTGGCCGAGTTCGGCCGGCACCGACGTCAACCGGTTGCTGAAAAGGGACAGTGTGGTGAGCGCGGTGAGCTGGCCGAGTTCGGCCGGCACCGACGTCAACCGATTGTTGTACAGGTACAGTTCGGTGAGCGCGGTGAGCTGGCCGAGTTCGGCCGGCACCGACGTCAACTTACATTCACTCAGATCAACTTTGACGACGTGCCCGTTCGCGATGCCAAACCCGAACTTGGCTCCGAAATGTTGTCGAAGTCGCTCGAACGGTTCGCGTTCTTCCGGGACGAGGGTATCGGACGTGTCGCTCATGGGCGGCTCCGGAGGCGATGAGACCGATTCGGCGTCCCGATCGCCCCCGGATTGTACCGCACTCTCCAGACTTCGCCAGAACCTACCGTCTCACTTCCCCGCGGCGTACGCCTTCTGGAACGCCGCGACGCCCGCGCCCGCGTCCAGCTTGAAGCCGCCTTCACCGAGCACCAGTTCCAACGCGCTCAGCGCGCCGAGCACCTCGAACGCGTCGGTGTAGCCCATGTGCGACAGCCGCCAGATGTGGTTCTTCAGCGTGTCCTGGCCGTCGGCGAGCTTGAACCCGTACTTCTTCTCCATCGCTTTGAGCGTCGCCGTGCCCTCCACGCCCTCCGGCACCGCGATCACCGTCAGCGCGTTGTTCGGCCGCTCCGCGAACAGCTTCAGCCCCATCGCCTCGACGCCCGCACGGCACGCGGCCGCGATCCGCGCGTGACGCGCCCAGAGGTTCTCGATCCCCTCAGCCCGGATGCGCTTCAGGCTCACGCGCTGCGCCCGGATCAGCGTGTTGCCCGGCGTGAACGGCGTGTCGCTCTCCGCCAGCGACTTCCGGTACCGCCGCAGGTCGAAGTAGAAGTTCCGGACCGGCGTCGCGTCGATCTTCTTCCACGCCTTCGCGCTCGCCGCCACGAACGCCAGCCCAGGCGGCATCATCAGCGCCTTGTGCGAGCCGGTCACCACCACGTCGAGGTTCCAGGCGTCCATCTTGCATTCCATCGCGCCGACGCCGCTGATGCCGTCCACCGCCAGGAGCGCGTCCGTCTTCGCGACGACCTTTCCGTACCCCTCAAGGTCGTGGCCCACGCCCGTGCTCGTCTCGCTGAGCGTGCTGAACACCACCTTCGTGTCGGGGTTGTCCTTCAGCGCCTTCTCCAACATCTCGGGCGTGACCGCCTTGCCGTACGGCACTTCGACCGTGACGATGTTGGCCCCGTACGCCTTGAGGATGCCGCGCCACCGCTCGCCCCAGCGGCCCGCGGTGCAGAGGATCGCCTTCTCGCCGGCCGCGAGCGTGTTGCTCACGGCCGCCTCCATCCCGCCGGTGCCCGAACAGGTGAGCGTGTACACCGGTTGTGACGTCTGGAACACGTACTTCAGGTCTTCGCTCACCTCGGCCAGAATCGCCTTCGCCTCGGGGGCGCGGTGGTACGTCACCGGCCGCGCGAGTTCGAGCAGCGTCTCTTCGGGAACGGGGGTGGGGCCGGGGGTGAACAAACGGGGCTTCATCGCACGTCCTTTCGTGGAGGAGGAACACGAGTTGTTCTATGCGCGTCTTCGCCGTTTGTCGCGCGGGCGAACCTCTTCGCCTCTCGTGTGTCCGTCCTCGAACCGTTGTACCGGAAGGAGGTGTCCCGTGCGTGCTCTTGCGATTCTCGCTCGCGTGGCAACCAACACACATCCTTATTCCCGAGGCGGTTCCGATGAGTCGGAGGCGACGGAAAGGGGATACGTTCGCGCAACTCGCGGCGGACAGTAGCCCCGAGGACGGCGGCGACCCGAAGAAGTTTCACGAGAAGCCCTGGAACGCGCCGAAGGCGGCCGGGCGTAAGTCGAAACAGTTGTGCGCGCAGGTTCGGGACGCGCTGTGCGAGGCGGTGTCCGCGTGCGGCGAACCGGCACTGCAAGCCGCAGCGGTGGGGGCGGTTCAGCCGGCACCACACACCGGGCGGCTCCAGGTGGCGATCTTCGCGCCGCCGGACGTGGGCCGCGACGCGGTATCGGCGGCCGTGACGCGCGCGGCCGGGCACCTACGGTCCGAAGTGGCACGTGCGATCAACCGGCGCCACACACCTGAGCTGGTGTTCGTGGTGTTCGAGACGTGACACGAACCGGCCCGCCGGAGAAATTCGGCGGGCCGGCGCGTTGGGGCTCACTTCCCCTGATTCCAGTAGATCCGCGCGTTTCCGGTCGCGCGGCCGACGGCGATGATGTCGATCTTGCCGTCGCCGTCGAGGTCGGCGGCCGTCAGGTCCTCCACCGCGACGCCGCCGTCTTCGAGGATCGTGCGCTCCCACCTCGCGCCCTTGCCGTCGAGACACTTGTAGACGCGCACGCCGCGGCGCTCCTTGAACGCGTCGCCGGCCTTCGGGTTCGGGTCGTCGCGCACCCCGATGACGAGTTCGTCGGCGCCGTCGCCGTCGAGGTCCGCGAACCACACCGCGTGACCCCACCGTAGTTGCTCGTCGATGACGTGGCGCTCCCACAGCTTTTCACCCGGCTTCGGCGGGGTGTACGTCACCACTTGATTACCGTGCCACGGCTCGATGGTCGCGATGACCCCTGCCGGGTTGCCCTTCGTCCCGACGCGCCCGTTCTTGATCTCGCTCGCACCGCGGTTGCCCTTCGGGTTCGCCTGGTTGCCTTCACCAATCTTGGTCGTCGTCCACTTGTTCTTCTCGTGCCGGATGACGTGAACCCCTTCGTAACTCGTCACGAAGACGTCCGGGTATAACGGCCCGCGACCTTCGGTCGAAAAGACTTCGCTCGACGGCCAGAAGTTGTGCGTGACGTTCAGTTCCTCCGACAGCACCTGCGTCTTCCAATTCTCCTTCTTCTCCGGGTCCTTCGCCGGCACCTTCAGGGCGATCACGCGCACCGGTCGGCCGTCCAGCCAGTTGCCCTTTGCGGCGGCGTCTCGGCCCATGAGCGGAACGTGGACGATCTCCGGCTTGCCGTCCCCGTCGACGTCGAACACGCGCACGCGATGCACGGTCGGCTCGTCACACGGTAGCTCGTGCATCGTCCATTCTTGCGTCACGTCCGCGCCGCGCTTGAGCCACACGAGCTGCGCCGCGTTCGACGTGTCGAACGGCTTCCACGCGGCCCCGAGCACGAACTCCGGCAGCCCGTCGCCGTCGATGTCGATCGGCGCGATGCACACGTTGTCCGGCCGCGTCTTGCCGTCGAGCATGACGAACTTCTTCCACGGCTCACCTTGCTTGCCGGGATTCTGATACCACACCACCTTGTGCTGATCGACCACGACAATGTCGGGCTTCTTGTCGCCGTCCACGTCGGCCACGACGACCGCGTAGCCGATCTTCAGTCCGGTGTCGATTTCCTGCGTCTTGAACTTCGGGAGGTCCGCGGCCGGCGCGGGGAGCGCAAAGAACGCGGCCAGCGCGGCGAATAGGTATCGCATGGGGGCTCCGGGGTGGAGAGGGCGTTCGACAAATTGCACAGCATACTACCGACGCGCGGGGAGCGTAAGACCCAGATCATTTGTTGAGCGCCGATGTGGTCCGGTCACTCCGTGACCGGAATGCCCGCATGTATCTGAGATCGCGCACGCGCTCGGGACAACAGAAGCCGGTCACGGAGTGACCGGACCGGACCACACCAAAGCACGCGCTTGCGGTCGGACACCCGGATTCGGACAATAGCGGTCTGGTCCCGCGCGCAGGAAGGAGCGCCGATGACGATCCCCGCGTCCCACAGGCCGGCCCGCGAGTGGCTGTGGCTCGTCGTCGCGCTGGCCGTGGTCGCGGCGGCCGCGGCGCCGTTCTGGGAAGCGTTCGCCGGCCCCAAGGCGCGCGAGGACTGGGCGAAGTGGGACGAGGACCGCGTCACGCGGCTCCTGATCGGTCCCGAACAGATCCTGTGCTACGTTTGCGCCGTGTGGGCGGCCCTTATCCTGCAAAGCCGCTACCGCGAGGTGCTCCGACAGCGCCGGGCCTTCAACCTGGATCTGCTCCCGACCGAAGAGGGCGCCCGCATCCTGCCGGAAGACGCCCGGCCGCTCGCGCGGAAAGTGGAACAAGTTACCGCGGGCCGGCCCTTTATTCTCGCGAACATGATTAGGCTCGGCCTGGGCAAGTTCGCGGTGAGCAGGTCCGCGACGGACGTTGGCGAGGTGGTCCGCAACCAGGCCGATGTGGAGCTGTCGCGGCTGGTGACCGGGATGTCCACGGTGAACTACCTCGCGTGGGCGATCCCGGCGATCGGGTTCGTCGGTACGGTCCGCGGGCTGGGCGGGGCGTTCGGCGCGAACGCGCCCAACATCCAGGCGTTCACCGACCAGGCGAAGGACCAACTGAAGATCGCGTTCGACTGCACCCTGGTGGCGCTGCTGCTCAGCCTGGTCGTGATGTACTTCATCCACGCACTCCAGCGGGCGGAAGAGACGCTCGTGACCGACGCACAACAGTACTGCCAGGAACACCTGCTGTTGCGGCTGTACGACCCCGCCCACGAGGAAGTCAGGGGTTGAAGCCCCTGGTCCCGGTCCCGCGAGCGACGACACCCCATGCTCTGGTCCCGCAAGTCCGCTCCCGTTCACGACCGCTCGCGCGCGGTCGGCGTCGACCTCACCGCCAGCCGCGTCCGCGCGGAAGCGGTCGGGGTGAAGTCGCGGCCGCTCGTGCTGGACGCGCCCGAAGAAGAACTCGCGCTGTTCGTCTCCGGCGAGCGCCGGACGGCCGAGGTGGGCCGGGTCGCGCTCGGCATCTGCCGCAAGAACCCGCACCTCGTCTGCTCGAACTTCCTGGCGGCGCTCGGCCAGTCGCGCGAGTGGCGCGTCGGCCGGCACACGTTCATCGCGGAAACGGCACTGGAGCTGGCGTTCGACAAGATCCGCGGGCCGATCGCCACCGAGACCGAGGCCGCGGCACTCGCGCTGCCGGTGTACCTCGGCCCCGCACAGGTGACGCGGGTCGGGGTGACCGCGGGGCGGTCGAAGCTCGCGCTGAAGGGGACCGCGGTCGGCGCGCTGGCACTCGTCGCCGACCGCGCCGCGGCGCTACTCGCGGGCCGGCCCGCCGCGCCCGGTGCGGACTGGGTCGTGCCGATGCGCCCCGCGGGCGGTCCGGGGGCGGTCGTCGTCGTCGATGCCGACGAGTACGCGCTCTTCGCCGCGGTGGTGTCGGTAGAGCCCGAGTGCGTGCGGCTGGGTGGCTCGGCCGTGTGGCCGCGGCTCGCGGTGAAGGCGTGGAAGGACCGGCTCCTCGACGCGGTTTCGGACCGCTGCGTGCGCCTCTGCCGGCGCGACCCGCGCGACTCCGCCGACGCCGAGCAGGCGCTCTTCGGGCAACTCGACGAGGCCCTCGACCGTGCCCGCGCCGGTCAGCGGATCGGCCTCACCGTCCAGACCGCGCACTGGTTTCAGGACATCGCGCAGCAGCCGGAGGAGTTCGAGGCGCACTGTTCGGCGCTGTGGCGGCTGGCGGGCGATTCGGTCCGCGACTTCACCAACGGGATCGGGCTCGCCGAACCGCCGCGTGCGGTGTGGCTCACGGACACGGCCGGGCGGTTGCCGGGGCTGGTGCGCGCGGTTCACGCGAACACGCCGGAGGGTACCGCCGTCGAGGTGCTGCCGCCGAACGCGGTCGCGGCGGCCGCCGCGGCGCTCGTTCCGCGCTGGCTGAGCGGCGACCTGCCCCGCTCGCACCTGGACAGCGTCGTCCCGCTCGGGCTGCCACTCGCGGGCGGAGCCGGACGAAAGGCCCCGCCGCGCTCCGGTTCGGCGACGTAGGAACTTCCGAAGAGTGGGTACTGTCTTCGTGGGGCAGGCCGCCTGGCCTGCCCACGAAAATACTTTCCGAGACGGACCGAGGAGGAACCCCGTGCGAGTCCGCCACAAGCCGCCCACCCTCGTCAGCATGTGGATGCTGGACGTGTTCTGCTGCGCCCTCGGCTGCGTCACGCTCCTGTTCCTCCTCAACAGTCGCATGGCCGGCGACGCGGTGCAGGCCAGCCGCGCCGCGCAGCTCGACCTCGCGACCGCCGACCAAAGACTCGCGGCCTCTATCACCGCGCTCGAAACGACGCGCCTCAAGCTCAACGCGGAGGAAGAGGAGCGCGGGCGGCTCGCCGCGAGCGTCACCGAACTCGAAGGCGTCCGCCTGAAGATGAGCGACGAGTCGCGGCAACTCGCCGAGCAACTCAAGACCGCGCGCGCCGAGAAGGACGCGACCGCCCGCAAGCTCGCGACGGCCCGAGACGACATCAAGATCGCCCAGGCACAACTCGACGCAACGCAACTCGCGCTGAACGCGGCCGAAAAGAAGGTCGACGTGACCGCAAAAGAGCGGGACGCGTCGCGGAAACAGGTCGCGGACGCCACGGACCTCTTGAAGAAGAAGCAGAAGGACATCGACGCGCTCGCGACGAGGGAGGCCGCCGGCGCGGCGCAGTTGGAATCGCTCCGGCGGCTCGTTCGCACGAAAGACGAGGAGCGGCTCTCGCTCGAAGCACGTATGACCGCGACGCGGCGGCAACTGACCGACCTCGAAGCGCGTACGCGGATGACTCAGAAGGACCTCGACGCGCAACTGGCCGCGGCCCGTGCCGCCGCGAAGGCCGCCGCGGACGAACTGGCGGCCGCGAAGGCGGCGGCGGCCAAGACCGGGGAGGAACTCGCCGCCACCCGCGCGCAGCTCAAGGACCTCACGAAGGAGGTGGACGACGCGAACGTCACCATCATCGACCTTCAAGGCACCAACGCGAAGCTCGCGGACCGGTTCAACAAGGTTCAGCGGGAGACGGAGGCGCGGTTCGCTGGCATCGCGATGACCGGCAAGCGGGTCGCCTTCCTGGTGGACATGTCCGGCAGCATGGGCAAGCGCGACCTGAGCACCCTCGACGACACGAAGTGGCCGCTCGTGATCGAAACGGTGTGCAAGGTGATGCGCAGCATCCCCACGCTGGAGCAGTACCAGGTGGTCACGTTCTCCGGTTCGGCGAACTGGGTGTTCGGGTCCGGCGAGTGGCAGAAGTTCGACGGCGAGAAGTCGGTGGAGACGGTGAAGGCCGCGCTCCTGCGGGTGCGGCCGCGGGACGACACGAACATGCACGCGGCGCTGGAGAAGGCGTTCTCGCTGCGCGCCTCGGGCCTGGACACGATCTACCTGTTCTCCGACGGGCTGCCGACGAGCGGCCCGAACCTGACCGCGGCGCAGTTGGGCCTGCCGGAGTCGGAGCGCGGGGTGATCCTCGCCAAGCACCTCCGCGAGACCCTCGACCGCTCGTGGAACCGCGCGGAGCCGGGCCGCCCGCGGGTGCGGATCAACTCCGTCGGGTTCTACTTCGACAGCCCGGACGTGGGGGCGTTCCTCTGGTCCCTGTCGCGCGACAACGACGGCAGCTTCGTGGGCATGTCCAGACCTTGAGGCCGGCTACCGCAACGGCGGGCGTCCGCACGCCCCCGCTACTCGTGAGCCCCCTCGCGTTCGCCGGGACCGATCAACCCCTCGACGGTGTCGAGCAAGGTCTTCAGCGCCAGCGGCTTCATGAGGAACCCCTGCCACCGGACCGGCCGACCCGACGGCGGACCGACGCTGTTCATGAGGACGACCGGGGTGGACTCGAGCTCCGGCGCCTTCCGCACCCGGTCGAGNNNNGGTCGAGCACGTCGTACCCGCTGCCGAGCGGGATCATCACGTCCAGCAGGATCAGGTCGGGCCGCGCCTTGCGGACGCACTCCCACGCCTCCCGGCCGTTCGAGCACACCTCCGTCCGGTACCCGCGGGCGTCGAACACCGCCTTGAGCGTGCTCGTCAGGTCGAACTCGTCGTCCACGAGAAGGATCGTCTTCACGACCGCACCCCCCCGCCGGGGGCGGTCCGGGCCGTGCCGCTGAGGATCGCCTCGGCCGACTCGAAGGAGGCCGCGACCTCCAGGCCCGAGTCGGTGATCTTGAACTCCCGGATCGAAGTGTCGTACTGGCTCTCGCGCATCTTCATGATCGACACCAGCCGGTAGAGCTGGCTCTTCAACTCGACGTACCGCAGCAGCACCACCGTCTCGACGACGTTGGCCAGTTCCGGGTTGGGCATGTCGATCTCGGGGCGGAACAGCGGGAGCTCCTCGGTGATCAGCCCGGTCACGTCGTACATGCGGAGCTGGTTGCAGAACGCCGACAGGAACCGGGGCATCCGGTCCGGGTACACGCTGGCCGCCCGGAACCCCTCGATGCCGTCCACGAACAGCCGCCGCCGGGCCGCCTCGTTCTCGCGGATCTTCTCCAGCAACTGCTCGGCCAGCGAGTCGAGCATGTGCTCCAGCGGCGGCTGCCAGATGAGTTCGATCTGGCCGCTCGCGACGTACTTTTCGAGCGGGATGTTGATCTGGGCGGCCTTCTCGATGAGCCGCGGCGGCGGCTCGTAGAACCCGAAGTAGACGCCCTTCTGGCCCTGCTTCGCCCCCTCGACCAGGAACGACAGCCCGAGCATCGTCTTGCCGGCCCCCGGCGCGCCGAGCAGCGCGGTCGCCGACCCGCTCGGCAGCCCGCCGAACAGCATCTTGTCGAACTCCCGCACCCCGAACCCCATCCGGATGCGCTTCTCGGTCGCCTCCCCCGGCGGCTTGTCGAACTGGATCTCGGTCCGCGGGTGGATGACCAGCCCGTGCCCGGTGATTTCCACCTCGTGCCGCCCGCGGAGGTAGTCGCCGCCGCGGAACTTGTGGACCGTCAGCTCGCGCACCGCCCGCGGGCCGACGAGCGTGTCGGACAGCTCGACGATCCCGTCCACCACCGCGTTCTCGGTGTAGGCGTACGACGGGTCCTTGAACGTCATGAGCAGCGTGGTGCACCCGATCAGGGACGTGAACGCCTGGAGCTCGTGGACGAACTCCTTGACCCTTTGCTCGCCGTCGGCGAACTGCCGCAGGCTCTCCATCCCGTCGATGACGAAGATGGCCGGCTTGTGCTCGTCGAGCACGCCGCGGATGAGCGCGAGTAGCCCGTCGGCCCCGTCCTTCTTCAGCGCCGGGTACCCGCTCACGTACACGATCCGTTCGGAGACGTACTCCCGCTTGAAGAAGTCGAGCGACTCCATGTGCCGGAGCATCTTGTCGAACGACTCCACCAGGAGCGTCAGGTACACGCACCTGTCGCCGGTCTGCGAGGCGTAGTTGAAGCAGAACTGGTTGCCGAGGATGGTCTTCCCGCTGCCGGGCGGTCCCATGACCGTGTAGGTGCCGCCGCGGAGGAGGCCGCCCTTCAGGATGTAGTCGAGCCGCGGGATGCCGCTCTTGACCCGGCTCGCGGGGGACTCGTCGCCCGAGTCCCCCGGCTTCGAGGAACCGAATAGTCCGAACACCTTGCGCCCCCTTCGCACGAGCCCGGTGGAATCGGTTTCCGAGCCGACCGGCCGCCCGAACCGTAAAGCGCGTAGCTCGCTGCAAGGGCGGTGCCGTTCCCTTCGGCACGCCATTTGTATCTGCCTCGCGAGCCCGGACCAGTGGGGGGCAACACGCGAAGGAGCGAGCGGTGAAAACGGACCCGGCCGAGAGCAGCGACGAACTCTATCGTCTGGTGGTCGAGAATCTCGACGACTACGCGGTCATCGTCCTCGACACCGCCCGCCGCGTCCGCACCTGGAACCGCGGCGCCGAGCGCCTCCTGGGGCGCCCCCGGGCCGAGATCATCGGCAAGTCGGCGGACGTTATCTTCACCCCCGAGGACGTCGCGGCCGGTGTGCCCCGCCGGGAGGCCGAGCAGGCGCTCGCGACCGGCCGCGCGGAAGACACGCGGTGGCACGTTCGGAAGGACGGCACCCGCTTCTGGGCCAGCGGGGTCATGATCCGGCTCGACGACGGGCCGCAGGGCGCCCGCGGGCTGGCCAAGGTCCTCCGCGACCAGACCGCCCTGAAGCTCGCGCAGGACGAGCGCACCCGGGCCGACGAGGCCCTCCGGGCCAGCGAACTGCGCTTCCGGCGGCTGATCGAGGCGAACATCGTCGGCGTCGGGATCTCGAACGGCTCGGGCGCGTGGGTCGACGCGAACGACGCGCTGCTGCGCACCCTCGGGCACACCCGGGACGACCTGCGGGCGGGCCGGGTGCGGTGGGACCGGATGACCCCGCCGGAATACCGGCCGCGGGACGAGCGCGGGATCGCCGAGGCCATCGAGCGCGGGGCTTGCACCCCGTACGAGAAGGAGTACGTGCGGGCCGACGGGACCCGCGTGCCGGTGCTGATCGGGTACGCGACCGTTTCGGGGATCGAGGAACACTACGTCTGCTTCGTCCTCGACCTCACGCCCCAGAAGCGGGTGGAACGGGAACTCCGCGAGGCGGACCGGCGCAAGGACGAGTTCCTGGCCATGCTCGCCCACGAACTCCGCAACCCGCTCGCCCCAATCCGGACGGCGCTCCACGTCCTCCGACTTCCCGATACCGGCCCGGAAGTACAGGAGCGGGCGCGGGCGACCATGGAGCGGCAGGTCGGGGCGATGGTCCGCTTGGTAGACGATCTGCTCGACGTGTCGCGCATCATGCAGGGCAAGGTGGAACTCCGCCCCGAAACGCTCGAACTCCAGGCCGTGATCGGGCGGGCGGTCGAGACGAGCCGCCCGCTCGTCGACGCCCAGGGTCACGAGCTGACCGTCTCCCTCCCGGACCAGCCGGTGTTCGTCAGCGCCGACCCGGTCCGGCTGGCGCAGGTGGTGAGCAACCTGCTGAACAACGCGGCCAAGTATACCGAGAAGGGCGGACGGATCTGGCTGACCGCGGCGCGCGAGGACGGGCACGTCCGGGTGTCGGTGCGGGACACCGGGATCGGCATCCCGCCCGAGCGGCTGTCCCAGGTGTTCGACCTGTTCATGCAGGTCGATCCGACCCTGGCCCGGTCGCAGGGGGGGCTGGGCATCGGCCTGACCCTGGTCAAGCGCCTGGTCGAGATGCACGGCGGGTCGGTCGCGGTGACGAGCGGGGGTCTCGGGCAGGGGCGCGAGTTCACCGTGCGGCTCCCGGTGCTGGCGAGGAGCGGGTCCGCGGGTGCGGGCCACGAATCGGCCCCGCCCGCGGGCCGGCGGCTCAAGGTTCTCGTCGTGGACGACAACGTGGACGCCGCGGAGACGCTCGGGACACTGCTCGGCATTCTCGGCCACGACGCGGAAGTCGTTCACACCCCCGCGGCGGCGCTCGCGGCCGTCGGGTCCGGACCGGACCTCGTTCTCCTCGACATCGGGCTGCCGGAGATGAGCGGGTACGACGTGGCCCGCGAGATCCGCCGGCGGGCCGGCGGGGGCGGGCCGGTACTCGCGGCCGTGACCGGGTACGGCCAGGATCAGGACCGGGAGCAAGGGCGGG
>JAFKJJ010000483.1 GCA_017306025.1 Planctomycetota bacterium | reverse complement strand
GCGCGGCCGCGTTTTCCGGTGACGGCGTCGAGCCCGACGAGGGATTCGAACCGCGTGAACTTCCCGCCGAGATCGTAGGTGAGCACGGTCTTCGCGTGCGTACCGAGCCCCTTGTCGAACGTCGATTCGCCGGCTTTGGTGAGGAGCCGCAGCGGTTGCCCGCGAACCGTGCGGTCGGCGGCCCACGGCCAGCCTTCGCCGAGGAAGCCCGCCACCTCCGCCTTTTTCGGCTTCAGGTCCGAGAGGTACGTCGCGGCCCCCTGCATGACGTCGAGCGAGACGATTTTCGACAACGGGATCTCGACCGCGGGGCCGCAGACCGCCTTGGCGACGATCGCGGTCCCCTTCACCGCCGGCTCAGTCACGTCGAGCCGGGTCCCGTCGGTCAGGACGAGGTGCGCGTACGGCCCTTTCGGCTTGCGGGCGCGGGCGAACCGGGGATTGAACCCGACGGCCGCGAGGTCCTTGAGCGCCACCTCGCGGGCGGTACCGCCGTCGGGTGTGAACAGTACGCCACCGGCGGCGAACCCGTTGATCGTGCCGCGGGCCATATCGCCGTTGCGGTAGAGGAGCACGTCGCGCGTGGGCGTTCCGGCGAGCCAGGTGTATTTCGCGGGGTCAACGGGCGTGTCGGCGGGCGGCGCGGCGAGCCACACCGCCGCGACCGCGTCGAGCGCGATCGGCCAGTTGTCGCCGCTCACGTTCGGGCGAAACCGGATCGCCTTCGCGTCGCCGCCGACGACCGAACCGGGAATGCGGTCGCCGGCGGCGGTGACGAGCTGCGCCCCAACGGGGATCGCCGGCAGCGGCGTTTCGGACCGGCGCAGGCTCACCAGGCCCTGAACGGTTTTCTCACCGGCGATCGTCTTCACCTGCGCTCCGAGAGAGAGCGAGATCGCGACGAGTGCGCCGGTCGGCGCTTCGTCGCCGGTGCCGACGGCGGTGAACGCGTCGGGCTGCGCGGGAGCAGCGAGGGCGAGGGCCAGCACCAGCGGTGTCATGTGCGGCTCCAACTGACCTCGCGGCCTGCTACAGCGACCCAGTTCACGACTGAGGCTGCTCACGGCCGCTTCTGTCGAATCTCACGGCCTGGCGCAGCGAAGCGCTGCTTCACGGCCGCTCTGCGGTCCTCGCGGCCTGGCGCAGCGAAGCGCTGCTTCACGGCCGCTCCAATACTCCAATGCGAACTTCCCGTTGGTCGGGCGTGTCCGGTGCTGTATAAGTTAGCGTGTACGCCCTCGTAGCTCAGGGGATAGAGCACTGGTTTCCTAAACCGGGGGTCGCGCGTTCGAATCGCGCCGAGGGTATTGCCGAATCGCATTTCCGCCGAAACAACTTTGCAAACCGGACAGCGACCGAAACGCCGACCTCTTGTCGCGGACCGACCGCTCCTCAAACTTCCGAAGTTCATCGGCGGCTCACAAACTCCGGATACTATGTCCATCAAACAGCCCTCTCGCCGTGCCGCACTCGCTGAATCCTAGGAGGGAACTATGAAGGTCGGGTCAACAAACCCACTCGTGCGGTGGGGCGGGGCGGGCCTGTTCGCGCTGGCTCTCGCCACCGCGGCACACGCACAACCCAACACGAACAGGACCGGGAGTTCGCCCACCACCGGCGGCACGAGCAAGACGGGAAGTTCGTCGCCCTCCACCACCGGCGGCATGAACAAGACGGGAAGCCAGCCGCCCACAAGCACCGGCACCGGCGACACGGGTACGGGCGCGGCCGGCATCGCCGGCCTGTTCATGCCCACCCTCCTGACCGCCGACGAGCTCACGCAACTGATGACGGACGCGGAAACGCTGGCGGACGACCTGTTCGGCCTGCTCGGGTTCACGCCCACGGACGAAGAGCGGGCGGCTCTGACGGAGCTGTTCTTCCAGTTGCTCTTCGTCCTGACGTTCGTCCAGAAGCTCGGCGCGTTGATGTCTCCCGGTTCCCCGTGACCCGACGTGAACGCCGACCCGGCCCGCCCGCGGGCCGGGTCAGCGCCACCGGAAGATCTTCAGCGCCACCGCGAAGCACACCGCGCCCCAGATCCCCAGCACCAAGAGCGGGTACGGCAGCGCCTCCCACCCCGCGCCGTCGTTCATCACCGCGCGCAGTCCGTCGTTGAGCGCGGTCAGCGGCAGCGCCCGGATGAACGGTTGCGCGACCTCCGGGAACCGCGCGGCCGAGAAGAACACCCCCGACAGCACGTACATCGGCAGCATCACCGCGTTCACCAGTCCCGCGGTGGTCTCCATCGTCCGCGCGCGACTGCCGAGCAACAGCCCCAGCCCCGCGAAGCTCGCGCCGCCCAGCGCGATCAGCGCCACGAACACGAGCGGGTCGCCGCGGACCCGGATCTTGAACGCGAAGTACGCGAACCCGAGCAACAGCCCGATGTCGATCAGCGTGAACACCAGCCGGCTGATCATCAGGCTCAGCATGAAGTCGCTGCGCCGCATCGGAGTTGCCTGGAACCGCTTCAGCAGTTTCCGGATGCGCATGTCGGCGACCGCGAACCCGACCCCGAACAGCCCGCCGCCGAGCAGGTTGATGCCGAGCAGGCCGGGGATCAGAAAGTCGATGTACCGGTTGCCCGGTTCGGTTACGGCCGACTCCTTCGCGCGCGGGGCCTGCGGGTTCGCGGCGCGCAGGAGCGCGCGGTCGGCCGCGGTGCGGGCCAGCACGCTCTCCGACCGGGTCGCGTCGAACAGATATTCGTACCGCTCGTGCGTGTTCGGCCGCGGGACCACGACCGCGTCCGTTTTCGACGTGCGGAGCCGCTTGCGGCACACGTCCGCGTCGTGGACCGCGACGTTCAACCCGGGGTCGGCGGCGAGGTCGGCGCGGAGCTTCTCGGTCCCGGCCGGATCGCACGGCTCGTCCTGCACGTCCACGTTCGCCGCGGGAACCGGCTTCTCGCTGAACGCCATCCCGAGCGCGCCCGCGAGGATCAGCGGGAACCCGTACACCCAGAACAGCGCGGCCGGCTCGCGGTAGAACTCACGGAACCGGGCGAGGGTCAACTGCCACAAAGGGTTCATGCATGGTCCCGGGTCATAAAGTCGAAAGTCGTAAGGTCGGAGGCCCGGACGGCCCGCGTCATCGGCCTTACGACTCTCGACTTGTGGACTTTACGACTCATCGCGAAGGTGCCGGCCGGTGAGCGTGACGAACACGTCTTCGAGCGTCGCGTGGCGCGTGGTCAGGCCGGCCAGCTTCGTGCCGGCGGCGCGAACGAGGTCGAGCAGCGCCGGCAGCGCGCGGTGCGGTTCGCCCGCGGTGAGCGTGACGCGGTCGCCCTCCTCGCGCACCGAGCGGACCGTGGGGAGGTCCGCCAGGGCGCCCGCCGGCGGCCGCGGCGGGCCGGACGGGTCGACGTCGAGGTCGATCACGTGCTCCCCGCCGACGCGGGCGATCAGTTCGGCCGGCGTGCCCAGGGCGATCACCTTCCCGTGGTCGATCACCGCGACCCGGTCGCACAGGCGCTCGGCCTCGTCCATGTAGTGCGTGGTGACGACGACCGTCCGCCCGCGGTCCTTCTGCGCGCGGATCACGTCCCACAGTTGCCGGCGCGACTGCGGGTCCAGGCCCGTCGTCGGCTCGTCGAGGAACAACAGCTCCGGTTCGCCGACGAGGGCGGTCGCGACCGCCAGCCGCTGCCGCTGCCCGCCCGACAGTTTGTCCACGTAGCTCCGCGCCTTCTCTTCGAGGCCGACGCGCGCGATCGCCTCATCGGGCGTCAGCCCCGACGGGTAGAACGAGCGAAACAGTGTGACCGTTTCCCGCACCGTGAGCTTGTCGGAGAGCCGCGTCTCCTGGAGCGAAATGCCGATCTTGCGGCGGATCTCCGCGTCCCCTCTGCCCCATCGCAGGCCGAGCACCTCGACCTCGCCGGCGGTCGGATCGAGCAGCCCTTCGACGATTTCGAGCGTGGTGGTTTTCCCGGCCCCGTTGGGGCCGAGCAGTCCGAAGCACTCGCCCGCGGCGACCTCCAGGTCGAGCCCGCGGACCGCCTCGACCGGCGGCCGCCCCGGGTACGTCTTCACGAGCCCGCGAACGCGAATGGCGGAATTCATGACCGAATTGTAGGGACCGGACCGCGGGCGCGGTACGTCGGTCGGCGCGTCCACGGCGAAACGCCCCGGCCCCGGACGCGCCAGGGGCGCGCGTCCGGGGCCGGGGCCGACGGCGGTCACCCGCCGCTCAGATCGTCCTCCCGGTCTTCCCGTCGGTCGTCGTCACGCTGCCGTCGGGGTTGAAGATCAGAAGGTCCCGGACGCCGTCGCCGTTGACGTCGGCGGCGATGGCGATGGGCTGACCGGTCTTCCCGTCGAGCACCGCGATCAGGTTCGGCAGGATCAGGATCACGTCCCCGTTACCGTCCCCGTTCACGTCCGTGAAGAGGGCGGACGAGCCGGCCGGCACCGGGATGACGGCGATCCCGCCCGGTACGCCGCTGCCCTGGAGGACCAACAGCCCGTTGATGACGAACGCGTTGGTGTAGTACGGCTGTTGCGACTGCGAGGCCGAGACCACCACCTGGGTGACGTCGGCCGTACTGACGCGGAACGTCGCGTCGCCGGAGTAGAACGCGCGGATCGTGTTGGACCCCGGCGCCACCGTGGTCGTGAGGCTCGCCTGGCCGTTGGCGTCCAGGGCGACCGTGCCGAGGGCCTCGTTGGTGGTCATGTTCACGAACGTGACCGTCCCGGTGGGCGTGCCGGTGGACGTCACCGTGGCGGTGAAGGTGACCGACTGGCCGGCCCCGACCGACGGGTTCGAGGTGGTCAGGGTGGTGGTCGTCGCGATGTTCACCACCTGGTTGTAGCTCGAACTCGTGTCCACGTACCCGTTGGTGCTCCCGCTGAAGGACGCGGTCACCACGTGGGTTCCGAGCGCGGGGAACAGGCCGGTGGTCGTCGCCACCAGGTTGCCGTTGGCGTCGGTGGTGATCACGGGGGTCGTGAACGTCCCGCCGAGGGAGTCGGTGAACGTGACGGTCCCCGTGGGGGGCGGGTCGCCCGGGGCGCCGGGGCCGAAGGTCACGGTGATGGTCACCGGGTGCCCGGCCCCCGGGTCGGACGGGTTGGGCGTCGCCGCGAACGTGCCGACGGTCAGCAGGCCGGCGAACTCGACCGTCACGCCGGTGGCGGTGTAGCGGACCTGGAACGCGCGGCCGCCGACGCCCACGTACTCGCCGTCGTTGATGATCGTCCCGTCGGCGCGGCTGAACCGGAACCCGGCCGGCAGCCCGCCGGCGCCGGTCACGGTCAGGATGGTCACCGCCGGGTCGGCGAGCGACATGCCGGTGTAGGCCGCGGTGTTCAACTTCAGCACCGGGGCGGCGGAGCCGACGGTGAGCGCCGTGGCCGTGAGCAGGTCGGCCGTGAGGGTGCCCCCCACGCGGGCCAGGTCCACGGCGAAGGCGCCGCCGTTAAAGGTGACCGCCCCGGTGTTGAAGCTGCCCGGCTGGCCGTTGGTGCCCGGGGCGAGGGTGCCCCCGGTGCCGATCGTCGTCGTGCCGACCGTACCGCCGGCCCCGCTCAGGGTGCCCCCGGACTGGGCCGTGGCCGTCGCGGTACCGTAGTTGGCGTTCACCACCAGCGTCCCGGCGGTGGCGTTGAGGGTCCCGGTGAAGCCGGGGTTGCTGCCCCGGCTGAGCGTCAAGGTGCCGGCGCCGACCTTCGTCAGCGTCCCGGCGCCCGTCAGCACCCCGTCGAAGCTGGAGTCGGTGCCGCCGGCCCCGGCCGTCAGCGTCCCGCCGCCGGTGAACGCCACGATTCCGCCCGAGTTGCCGCTCAGCGACGCAACGGTCTGTGCCTTCCCGTTCAGGTCGAACGTGCCGGAGTTGATAATCAGGTCCGTGCCGACCGGGAGGGCGTTGTCCACCGTCAGGGCGATCGAGCCGCCGGTCCCGTTGATGGTGGTCGTGCCGGGATAGGTACTCGCCCCGCTCAGCGTCAACGTGCCGACGCCGGACTTGATGATGCCGGGGGGCGTGCCGCCGGCGGGCGTGGTGCCGGCGATCGCGCCCCTGAGTTCCAGCCCCGGCTGCTGGGCCGCGACGCTCGAGGAGGCCGACTGGGCCGGGAGCTGCGCGGCGGTGGCGACGATCGTCAGGTCCGGGTTCAAGGTGAGGGTCAGCGGTTCGTACCGCGTGTCGCCCGAGTACTCGGCCGTAATGCGGTACGAGCCGGTGGCGAAGCCGGTGGGCACGATCACCGACGCGGTCGCGTTCGTCGGGTTACCGGCGGGCACGCCCGCGAGCGTCTGGTCCATCCCGATCTGCACCCGGGCCCCCACCACGCCGTTGATGATCGGCGCGGCGAAGAACCGAACCGTTCCGGTCGCGAGCGGGGTGGTGACGTTCGGCAGGGTGTTCGTCCGGAGGTTCACCGTGAAGATCACCTGCTGGCCGGTGACCTGGGTCGGGGCGCCCGTCGTGGGGTCCAGCGCGGGGACGGAGCCCGTGTAGTCCGTGGGGGTGAGGTCCAGGGCGAGTTGGGCGAACGGCGGGTTCACGATCCGCTGGCGCGGCGAGAGCGTGGTGGTCGAGGCCACGTAGTTGGCATCGCCGGAGTAGCGGGCGGTGATGTTGTGGACCCCGACCGTCAGCGCGGCGGTGGAAATCGACGCCACGCCGCCGGAGAGCACCTGGGCCACCCCGATCGGCGTGGTACCGTCGAAGAACGTCACCGTCCCGGTGGGCGGCAGTTGCAGGTTCCCGCCGCCCGCCGTGTACGTGAAGGTAACGTTGGTGCCCAGCACCGCCGTGTTCGCGCTGGAGCTGACGGAGGTCTGCACCTGGTTGCCGCCGATCACCGTCTGCGTCGGCACCAGGGCGGTGGTGAAGGTCGAGTAGACGCTGTCGCCGCTGTAGCTGGCGGTGATGTTGTGGTTGCCGGCGGTCAGCCCGTTCGGGAGCGTCAGTTGGGCCTGGAGCCGTCCCGAGATCGGATCGACCGCGAGCGGCGCGGTCCCGAGGATGGCCCCCGTGGTCTGGTCCCGGAACGTGACCGTCCCCGTCGGGTTGGGCGGCGGCGCCGGCTGCGCCCCCTGGGCCGCCACGGCGGGGACGAACGTGAACGTGATGGGCGTGTTGGCCTGGGCCGGACTGGCGCTCGACGTGAGGGCGGCCGTGATCGGCTCGGTCGAGAACTGGTTGGGTTGCAGCGTGATCGTCTGTGAGGGGATGGCGTTGCCGGGCGCCGCGGTGTACACGGCCGTGATGGTGTACGAGCCGTTCGGCAGGACCGGCAGCCCCAGCAGCCGGCCCATCATCCCGTCGAGCGTGATCGAGGCCGGCGAGAGGATGAACGCACCGGTGAACGGGTCGGTGTTCAGGAGGGCGGTCCCGAGCACGGTCGTCCCGTTGAGCCGGAACACGACGGTCCCCTGCGCCTGCGGGTGCGAGAGGGTAAAGGTGATCGGCGTGTTGGGCAGGGCCGGGTTGTTGCTCGACGTGAACAGGAACACGTTGCCGCCCGGGTTGACCTGCTCCGGCGGGGTCATCGTCGCGACGTCGGTCCCCGACAGGTAGTTGTCGTTGGCCGACGTGAAGTCCACGCTAACGGTCTGGGAGCCCGTGGCGGTCGCCCGGACGGCGATGGCCGTCTGCCCGGTCGCGTTCAGGAACCCGGCGCCGACGACGGCGCCGTTGATCTTGAGGTCGATCCGGCCGGCCGGGACCGGCTGGCCGGGCAGGCCGTTGGTGGTGATCGTGTAGATCGTGCTACCGCCCACCTGGACCGGGTTGGTGTTCGCCGAGATGAAGGCGACGAGCGGGTTCGTCACCACCAGGTCGGGGTTCAGCGTGGCGGTGGACGGCGTGTAGAACGAGTCGCCCGAGTAGTCGATGGTGATGGTGTGCGTGCCGACGGTGCTGAAGCTCGTGGAGATGGACGCGAACCCGGTCGCGTCCAGCGGCACGTTCGTGCCGCCGGGGATCGCGGTGGTGGTGGTGTTGCCCGCGGAGTCCGTGAACGTGTCGAAGAACGTCACGGTCCCC
>JAFKJJ010000482.1 GCA_017306025.1 Planctomycetota bacterium | reverse complement strand
GGCCGCGAGATCCGCGGAGCGGCCGTGAAGCCCGGCTTTGCGGGCGACAGGCCGCGAGGCCGACGGGCAACGGCCGCGAAGCGACCCCGGTCGCGAACTGCGGTGCTGCGACAGGTTACGAGGTTAATTGTAGGGAGTGCGCGGCGGGTGCGTTCCTTGACCTTCGCGGCGGGCGGTCCTAACATGACCGTCTTAACTTCGAGCCCGAATCGACCGCGAGATACCGCCATGGCCGTACCCAAGAGGCGCACTTCCAAGTCCCGTCAGGGCACGCGGCGGAGCCACCACCGCGTGACCCCGGTCCAGATCCAGTTCTGCCCGCGGTGCAGCGAGCCGGTGATGCCGCACCGCGTGTGCTCGCACTGCGGCTACTATCAGGGCCGCGACGCGATCCCGGTGGAAGACGAAAAGCAAGGGAAGTGAGACATGCGGATCGCCCTCGATGCGATGGGCGGCGATCACGGCCCGGCCCCGAACGTCGGCGGCGCGCGGCTGGCTCTCGCCGCCAACCCCGACCTGACGGTTGTGCTCGTCGGCGATCAGGCCCAGATCGACCCGCTCTTGGCGGCCGACCCGCCGCCGGCCGGGCGCGTGGAAGTCGTTCACGCGCCCCAGACCGTCGAGATGAAAGAAAAGCCGGCCGAGGCGATACGCCGAAAGCCGGACGCGTCCGTGTTCCGCTGCTGGCAGTTGATGGCCGCGGGACAGGTGGACGGCCTCGTTTCGGCGGGCAACACGGGGGCGGTGGTCGCGGGCGGGTTGAAGACGCGCAAGTTCCTCAAGTGCGTCCACCGACCCGGCATCGCGACCGTCATGCCCACCGCGAAGGGCCGCTGCGTCATCATGGACGTCGGCGCCAACGTCTTCCCCAAGCCGCGCCACCTCCTCGAATACGGCGCGATGGGCGGCGTGTTCGCCCGCTACATGCTGAACATCGAGCGGCCCACCATCGGCCTGATGAACGTCGGCGAGGAGGAGGGGAAGGGGCACGAACTCGTTCAGAAGACGTACGACCTGTTCCGCAACGGCCCGCTGGCCGACCGGTTCGTGGGGAACATCGAGGGCCGCGACATCCACCGCGGCGCGGTCGACGTGGTCGTGACCGACGGGTTCACCGGCAACGTGGTGCTGAAGCTGTGCGAGGGGGTGTTCGAGTTCGTGATGGGGATGGTGAACCAGGAGGTCATCGCCCCGCTCCCCCACGACCGCGACGCCGCGGCGCAGGCGGTCCGCGGCCTGATCGGGAAGTACCATTACAGCGCGTTCGGCGGCGCGCCCCTCTTGGGCGTCGAGGGCGTGTGCGTCATCTGCCACGGCTCGTCGAAGGACAAGGCGATCGCGAACGCGCTCGGGGTGGCCGCGCTCGACGTGCGGGTCAAACTGAACGAGAAGATCGTCGCGGAACTGGAAGGGTTGCCGGCCGGCGAGGAGTAGCCGGACGCCACGGGGGCCGGAAAGGCGCGGGCGTTCGGTCACGGTCCGTATCCGATCCCGTTTCGGCCCTCAAAGCGGCGCCCCAGATTCTTTCCAGGACATCGAATGCCACGGACCGCCTTCCTCTTCCCCGGACAGGGCGCGCAGACGGTCGGGATGGCCGCGGCGCTGTGCCAGTCGCTCCCGGCCGCGGCCGATCTCTTCCAACGCGCCTCGGCCGTGCTCGGCTACGACCTGCTCGGCGTCTGCACGAACGGCCCCGCCGAGCGGCTCAACGCGACCGACGTCAGCCAGCCGGCGATCTTCGTCGCCAGCCTCGCGGCGCTCGAACAGCTCAAGGCCACCGAGCCGGACGCGATTCAGTCGGTCGTCGCGGCCGCGGGGCTGAGCCTCGGCGAGTACACCGCGCTCGCGTTCGCCGGCGCGCTGTCGTTCGAGGACGGCGTGAAACTCGTTCAGGCCCGCGGGCGCGCCATGCAGGCCGCCGCGGAAGCGACCCCCGTGGAGGCGCTGGTGAGCGAGGCCCGCGGCGCCGACACGTTCGAGGTCGCGAACCTGCTCTGCCCCGGCAACACCGCGGTTTCCGGCTCGATCGCGGCGATCGAGCGGTTCGAGCAACTGTGCGCGCAGAAGGGCGGTATCCGCACCGTCCGGTTGGCGGTCGCGGGTGCATTTCACACGAAACTCATGCGCCCGGCCGACGAGAAGCTCGCGGAAGCACTGGACGGTATTGCCCTGAAGGCGCCGACGGTGCCGGTGTGGTCGAACGTGGACGCGAGGCCGCACACCGACCCGTCCGAGATCCGCTCGCTGCTGGTGAAGCAGATCCTCTCGCCGGTACGGTGGGAGGACACGCTCCGCGGGTTGCTCGCGGACGGCGCGGACCGTTTCTACGAGATCGGCCCGGGACGCGTGCTCGCGGGGACGCTCAAGCGGGTGCAGCGGAAGGCCGACGTCCGCAACGTCGCCGCCTGACGGGCGCCCGGCGGTCGGAGTCCGAGGCGGTGTCGGGCTTTCCTTTTTGGTGTTGCGTCAGTAGATTTTTGTCGTGAGTTGTCGCGCGAATCGGGGTCGAAGCAGTTGATCCCTCGCGGTCGTGCGGCCGATATACACGTATCTGGCGTTTGTCGCGGGGTCGGTTGGAGCCGGCCGTGCCGCGGGTGTTGCGGTGGCCCGACCACCGCCCGGAGGGTCGAACCGTGTCCGTCGAGCAACGCGTGATCGACATCGTGAGCGAACACTTCGCTTACGATAAAGAGAAGATCACCCGCAACACCACCTTCATCGAAGACATCGGCGCGGACTCGCTCGACATCGTCGAGTTCGTCATGGAACTGGAAGAAGAGTTCGACATCCAGATCCCCGACGACCAGGCCGAGAAGATCAAAACCGTCGGCGAAGCGATCGATTACATCGACGCGGCCGTGAAGAACAAACCGCAGTGACCGACCCAATGACACGCCGACGGGTGGTAATCACCGGGCTGGGGACCGTCAACCCGCTCGCGCTGAACGTGCCGGACTACTGGCGGGGGCTCCTCGCCGGCAAGAGCGGCATCGCGCCCATCACGCACTTCGACACCGCCAGTTTCCGCCAGTTCAACGGCGCCACCTCGGCATTCAAGACGACGTTCGGCGGCGAGGTGAAGAACTTCAAGCCCGACCCCACCATCGACACCCGCGCGGCGCGGAGACTCGATCGGTTCGCGCAGTTCGCGCTCGTCGCGGCGGCCGAGGCCGTGAAGGACAGCGGGCTGGACCTCGCCGGGGAGAACGCGTTCCGCTGCGGGTGCATCCTGGGTAGTGGCATCGGCGGCATCGCGGAACTGGAAGAAGGGCAGACCACCCTTCTCGAACGCGGGCCGGGCCGGCTCGGGCCGTTCCTCATCGCGAAGATGATCGCCAACGCGGCGAGCGGCAACATCTCCATCCGCTACGGCCTCCGCGGTCCGAACACGACCGTTTCGACCGCCTGTTCGTCCGCGGCGCACGCGATCGGCGATTCGCTCAACGCGATCCGGCACGGGCAGGCCGACGTGATGGTGACCGGCGGCAGCGAGGCCGCGATCACGCCGCTCGGGCTGGGCGGGTTCGCCGCGTGCCGCGCGCTGTCGGAGCGGAACGACGACCCGGCGACCGCGAGCCGGCCGTTCGACAAGGGCCGCGACGGGTTCGTCCTGAGTGAGGGCGCGGGCATCCTGGTGCTCGAAGAGTACGAGCGGGCGAAGGCACGCGGCGCGCAGATCTACGCCGAAGTATGTGGGGCCGGGAACACGGCCGACGCGTACCACATCACGGCGCCGCACGAGGAGGGGATCGGCGCGGCCGAGGCGATGCGCGAGGCGGTCCGCGACGCCGGCTGGAACCCGACCGACGTGGGTTACATCAACGCCCACGGCACGAGTACGCCGCTGGGCGACGTGGCCGAGACGAAGGCGGTCAAGCAGGTGTTCGGCGACCACGCGAAGCGGCTGATGGTGTCGAGCACCAAGAGCATGATCGGCCACCTGCTCGGCGCCAGCGGCGGGGTGGAGGCGATCGCCTGCGCGCTGAGCCTCAAGTACGGCGTGCTGCACCCGACGATCAACCTGCACGAACAGGACGTCGAGGCCGGGTGCGACCTCGACTACATCCCGAACACGGCCCGCGAGGTCCGCGTCAAGAAGGTGCTGTCGAACAGCTTCGGCTTCGGCGGCCACAACTGCTCGCTGGCGCTCGGCGCGGTCTAAGTCTAAACAGATCGGCCGGAGTGCGAAAACACTCCGGCCGTTGGTGGTAGCCTCCGGTGCGATGTCTGGAACGGAGACTGCGTTCCTGGAGACCGCCCGGCTCGTGATCCACGTCCGCGCCGTCCCCTCGGTACTGACACGAAGCCCCGACCTCGTCGCGTAAAACCTATACCTTCGCGGAACGTACAGACGACGGCGAGCGGGGGTGGTTGTCGTTAGCGGGCCGCTCGTTACGACGAGCGGCCGCGAAGCGTCAGCCCAAGTTCATCGACAGCAAGAACTCCAGGTTCGACTTGGTCTTCTTCGACTTGTTCACCAGCATTTCCATCGCTTCCACAGGGTGCATGTCCGCCAGCACCCGGCGCAGGACGCGAACCTTCTCGTACTCCTCCGGGTGCATCAACAGTTCTTCTTTACGCGTGCCGCTCTTGTTCACGTCGATCGCCGGGTACACCCGCTTCTCGACCAGCCGGCGGTCCAGGTGAAGCTCGCTGTTACCCGTGCCCTTGAACTCCTCAAAAATGACCTCGTCCATCCGCGAGCCGGTGTCGATCAGGGCCGTTGCGAGGATGGTCAGCGAGCCGCCCTCCTCGACGTTACGGGCCGCACCGAAGAACCGCTTCGGCTTCTGCATCGCGTTCGAGTCGAGACCGCCCGAGAGCAACTTGCCGCCGCCCGGCGCTTCGGTGTTGTGAGCACGCGCCAGACGCGTGATCGAATCCAGGAGGATGATGACGTCCCGCCTCATCTCCACCATCCGCTTCGCCTTCTCCAAGACGATCTCGGACACGTGGATGTGCTCCTCCGGCGGCTCGTCGAAGGTGCTCGCGACCACCTCGGCGTTCGGGCTGCTCACCAGCCGCTGCATTTCGGTCACTTCTTCCGGCCGCTCGTCCACCAGCAGCACGAAGACGTACGACTCCGGGTGGTTCTTGATGATCGCGTTCGCCATCTTCGCGAGCAGGATCGTCTTACCCGTTCGGGGCGGGGCCACGATCAACCCGCGCTGCCCCTTACCGACCGGCGTCACCAGATCGACGATCCGCATGGAGAGCTCGTCGGGCGACGTCTCCAGCTTCAGGCGCTCGTTCGGGTGCAGCGGGGTGAGGTCCTCGAAGCTGGTGAGGCCCGCGCCCTCGTCCGGGTGCTTGCCGTTCACCAACTCGATCTGCATCAGCGCGAAGTTGTCCTGGTTCTCGATGGGCAGCCGGATCGGGCCTTCCACCACGAGCCCCGTGCGGAGGCTCATGCGGCGGATCTGCGACGGCGAGACGTAGATGTCTTCGGGGCTGGCCAGGTAGTTGTGCGCCTGGCTCCGGAGGAAGCCGTAGCCGTCCGGGAGCACTTCGAGCGTGCCGGAGCCGCGGACGACCTCGCCGCGCTCGATCTGGCGGCGGACCACGCCGACGATCAGTTGCGCCCGGCTCATGCCGGTGTGCTCGCGGATGCCCTCCTTCTCCGCCAGTGCGAAGAAGTCCGGCATCGGCATCCGGTACAGGTCGTCGAGCCGCGAGCCGCTCCCGACGGGCCGCGCGCGCTCGGGACGATCGGCGCCACGGTCAATGTCGGCACGCTCGGCACGTTCGGTGCGCTCGCCACGGGCGGGCGGAGGCGCGGCGGGGGCGGCCGGTGCGGGGACGGCACCAGAGGGGGCGGGGCCGTCGGCCGGCTTGCGGAACGGCCGCTTGGCGGCTGCTTGGCGGAGAAGTGAGGGGCGCGGCAGAGGCGACCCTTCGACGCCTTTGGCGTCGGGCATAGCAGATCCTCGAACAGAAGGGGAAAAGTGGACTCGGCGGCGGTGATCGCCTCCGGCCAGATGCGGCACATCCAACGCGATGTGCCGTGGGAAACGGGTTTCGGGGGACCGATCCCCCAAAACCCCAGAAACCGTCACTCGGTCGGTTAGAGGGTTCGCACAGACTTCCCCCCAGAACTCTGGGCGGGGCAACCGTTGCGCCGCGGATCGGGTTGAGCGATGTTCGGCAGTTCGGTCGGTCCCGTCAATTCGTCGGTCCGACCGAATTCAGGTCATTTCAGGTGCCGCGGCGATACAGTGCCAGATTACGGGTGGGGAAGTCAAGATGCGTTGCGAGCCGTCTTTTGCTCACGACGCGAGAAAGTGCGGGCTTCCAACTTACCGGGAGTTTACGCCATCCCTGGATGTCGTCAACAGAATTGTAGGCCGGCGTGACCAGAATTCCAAACCCAAATCTGAGAACCACCGGACCGGCCACAATTGCTGACCTAACACTGTATACGAACTGAATAGTACAGATTTCGGACCCTGTTCTTATTTTCGTACTCCCTTCACAGAACACACACGTTTCCCGATTACCGTGTTCGGTGGCCCCGAAATCGTTGTTCGCACCGGTGATCGTCCGGCAGGAGAACGTCATGCCGCAGCCGTGGATTCGCTCACTCGTTGCCGCGGGGTTGGTGATCGGCTCGGCGGTGCTGGCGGGTTGCTCGTCCCGCTCGGGCAAGGTGCCCGTGACCGGTTCGGTGCTCGTGGACGGCGCGCCCGGCTCGTTGACCGTCCTCACCTTCTGGCCGGAGGACCCGAACGCGCCCGCGGGCACCGGCGGCCGGGTCATGGCGGACGAAAAGGGACAGTTCGTAATCGGCGAGAAGGAAAAGGACACCGGGCTGATGCCCGGCAACTACAAGGTCACCTTTTCGCGGTTCGTCGACCGTAACGGTAAGGCCGTTCACGGCGGCGGCAAGAAGAACGAGGCCGACTCCGAAGTCCCCTCGAAGGAGTCGATCCCCGAGAAGTACCGGGACCGCGCCTCCACCCCCGCCTCGGCGCAGGTCTCGTCGAGTTCGACCGAGTTCCGGTTCGAGATCGCGACGAAATAGCGGCGGCCGCCGGCGCCCCGCTGCCGGAGCGGCCCGAAGGATCGGGTCCGGATCGAAAGAACGTTGCGTGTCATCCTGCCCCGCGCCCACGTTTTCAGGAGCGTTTATGCAATCGCCTCGCCGCGTCGGGTTCACGCTCATTGAGCTGTTGGTGGTGATCGCGATCATTGCGGTTCTCATCGGCCTGCTCCTGCCGGCCGTTCAGAAGGTGCGCGAGGCCGCCGCGCGCATGAAGTGCCAGAACAACCTCAAGCAGATCGGCCTCGCACTGCACAACATCAACACGACGGAAGGGAAGTTCCCGCCCGGCGCGCTGGACAACGGGGCCGTGTGGTCGTCCTGGCTGTCCCCGTACCTGGAACAGACGGCGCTCTATCAGGCCCTCTGGTTGACGCCGGAAAACGGGCACATGGACGCCGGGATCGCCGGGGTCCCGGGATCGAACGGCGACTGGGCCTCGCCGGACCCGGGCTTCGCCAACGCGAGCATCACGGCCGGCGTCGGGACCGCCAACTACGGCGTCGGCGGGGCGACCGGCCCGGCCACCGAGCGGTGCGTCGCGGCGTGCGAACTGCTGATCCCCGGCTTCCGGTGCCCGTCGGCCAATCTGCCCGAACACGTCAGCACGCCCAGTTACGAGAACTGGACCGTGCAAAAGCGCGTCCCGATCAGTTACGCCGCCTGCGGGTCCGGCGTGAAGGTTCAGTTCTATAAGGCCACCGACGCGAGCAACAACGACGGGGCGTTTCAGCACGAGTACAACGGGTCCGGCTTCGTCGGGACGCGGCTGACGATCGCCGCGTTCACCGACGGCATGTCCAACACCATCTTCATCGGCGAGGAGAACTACGACCTCAAGAGCAGCTACACCGTGGCGGAACTCGACCTCCAGGGGGTCGCGCGGCGCAAGGCCGTCTGGCAGTTCGGGTCCGACAGCATCGACTGCCAGTACGGTCTGAACGAGGCGTTCGGCTCGACCGGGGTGAAGATCAACTACCCGAAGGACACCTCGAACTCCGGGGCGAACCTCGAAGCGTACATCGTCAGCTTCGGGAGCCGGCACACCGGCGGCGCGAACTTCCTGCTGGGCGACGGGTCGGTGAAGTTCATCCGCGACTCGATCGATCCGACGACGTACAGCGCGCTGGGCACGCGGGCCGGCGGCGAGACCATCGGGGATTACTAACCGCCCGTTCCGAGCCTTCCTTCCCGCGGGCGCCGAGTGGCGCCCGCGGGCTCTCGCGTTCGTTCCCGTCTCGCACCCGCTTCCCACGGTGCCCGATGCGCCTCCGTCCCTATCTCAAGTACGCGCTTGCGGTGGTCGGGCTGTTGGCCGCCGCGTGCGGGGCCGCGTGGCACTTCCTGAAGCCCGGTCCGGCCGTTCCCGAAGCCCGCGGGCTGCGCGGGTTCGTCCGGGCGCGGCCCGCGGTCGCCGTCGTATTTACCTCGCGCACGGACCCCGCGTTCCTCGGCGCCGCGGCGCCGGAAGGGGGCGGGTTCACGTACCCGGGCACGATCCCGTGGGCCGCCCGCGCGGGGCGTCTGCGGTTGCTCGATACCGACGGCAAGGTGTACGAACTGACCTGGGGCCGCGAACTGCCCGGCGGCGGCACCCTCACCGACGTGATGGGGCCGTCCGTCAGCCTCGACGGCAAGCGCATCCTGTTCGCCGGCCGCAAGGCGCCCCCGGACGCCGGCCGGTGGCGGATTTATGAGGTGGGCGTGGACGGGCACGGGCTAAAACCCCTGACCGGCGGCCCGGACGACCCGGGGTGCGTCACGGTACCGCCGCTGCGATTCGCGGGCGACGGAACGCGGCTGGCCGACGCCGCGCGGCGGCGGCTCGATTACGACGACGTCGACCCGACCGACCTCGGCCCGTCCGGCTTCGCGTTCGCCTCCAGCCGCCTCCCCGACCTCGGCCGCGACCACGCCCGCCGCGCCACACAAATCTGGAAGTGGCCCGTCGGGGCCGCCACACCGGTCCCGCTCTCCGCCAACCGCAACAACGACCGCTGGCCGGTCCTCGTGGCCGGGGACCGGGTGCTGTTCAGCCAGTGGGGCCGGAACCGCGAGGCCGTGACCGCGGATCTCTCGGATGTGCGGCCGGTCTCCGCCGGGGGCGATTTCGCGACCGACCCGCCCGACCACTGGACGGCCGGTTGGGTGCGGACCAACGGCGCGCTGGTCGGCTACGGGGTGAAGTGTCCCGAACCGGTGTGGCGCCCCCGGCCGCTGTTCAACGGGCGGGTCGCGTTCGCGACCGCCGGTCCGGGCGCCGGGCGGTACCGGCTCGCGCAGGCCGACTGGGGCTACCTCCGTTCCGCCCCCAGTTCGCTCGCGCCCGGCGCGGCCGTCCCCGACCTGTTCGGCGGGGCGCTCGTCTTCGGCCCGGCCCGCGACGCCGACGGTCGCGAACTCACCGCCGGGTGCCCGGGGCCGTGCCCCGACGCGACGGTGCTGTTCGCGGCCGCTCCGATCGGCGCCCCCGCGGCCTTCGGCCTGTACCGCGTGGCCGACGACTGGACGGGCGGACCGCCCGTCCCGGAGCTTCTGTTCGACGACCCCACGTTCGCGGACGCCGAACCGGCCGCGGTGTACGCCCGCGGGCCGGAGGCGGTCTTCCGCGAGGAACCCGTAGCGACCTCCGCGCCCCCCGCGGGGCTCTCGCTCGCCGGGGGCCGCCGGCACACCGGGGCGGTCGCCTACCTGGAGAACCTCGCCGTGCGCGACGCCATCCGCTCCCCGATCCCGCGCCGGTACGCCCCCACCGACCGACCCGGCGACCCGCGGTACAATCCCGTCATTCCGCCGCCCGGGAACGTCGCCGCGATCGCGCTCTATGCCGCGCACCGCGACCGGTTCGACGACCCGGAGCGCCCGCGCGTCGCTGGCGCGTGGGAGAAGGTGATGACCGTG
>JAFKJJ010000621.1 GCA_017306025.1 Planctomycetota bacterium | reverse complement strand
CCCGGGCGGGTCCGAGCGCAGGTCCTCGGCGGTCTCGGCACGGCCGCACGCGACTTCCAGGATGCTTTCCGCGACCGCAAAAGGAACCGTCGCCTCCGAGCCGTTATCGGGTTGCGCGACGAAGTAATCACGCGCCGGGATCACCTCGGCCAGCTCCCGGCGCGCGGCCCGGAGTTCGTCGCGGATCTGGCGGAGCTGGTCCTCGCGGGTCGACGGGGCGGGCTTGGGGAACAGTGGATCGGGCTCCTCGGGTGCCGGGAGCGCGGGCGCCTCGACCTCGTCCATCGCGGCCGCGACCGTCTCCGCTTCGTACCGCGCCAGGCGCCGGAGCCGCCATAACAGCAGCGCCGCGCGTTCCGCGAGGTTGACCTCCAGCAGCCCGACCGGGGCCAGCGACGCCACGACCCCGGCGCGGTGCGCGTCCCACGCGTCGGGGCACTCGCCGGGCACCACCGGCACGCTCGCGTAGATCCCGTGCGTGGTCGCGTTGCGGGACACGACCGCCTTTCCCGCGACCGTTCGCGGCCCGGTGGACAATTCGGCGTTACGCCGGTTCGCTTCGATCTTCGCCAGCGTCGTCACGGTGTCATCTCCTGGAAGTTACGCCCCAGACCGGTTCGCGCGCTTTTCCATCAGGGTCAGCGCCTTGAGAGCAAGCCCGAGTTGCGCCACCGACGCCCGACCGATCGGGGGCATCGCGCCGAGCCCGGCGCGGGCCAGCGCGTACACCCGGGCATCGCTCTCCTGTCGGCTCCGGTACGTCAGGTTGTGGCAGGTTCGGCACCCGAAGTATTGGCCGCACAGATACAGCTTCCGCACCCGCCGGCCGCACGCGACGTTATCGCGAACCAGCGGGCAGACGAACCACCAGCGCACCCCGCCCAGGTGGCAACCCGTCGTCACCAACCGGACCGAGTAATCCAGTGCCGCGTTCACGATAGCGGTCGTTTCATAGGATGTCGGGGCGTCTCAACCCTCGTGGGCCGTATCCGATGATCGCGCGCCTCGACAACCTGCGGAAGCACCCGGTCGTGTTCGGTCACCTGACCGGTCTGACGGTTGCGGTGTTCGACGAGCTGG
>JAFKJJ010000481.1 GCA_017306025.1 Planctomycetota bacterium | reverse complement strand
GAGCTTCGGGACCCGCTTGGGCAGCCACAGCAACTCGATCCCGAACCGCTCGGCCAGGGGCACCGACCCGTTGGCCGTGTGGCTCGGGTCCTCGTCCGGCAACCGGACCACCCGCCAACCCCGGTACGCCGACCGCACCGACCGCAGGAGCGCCCGGGAGTCACCCGCCGGCTGCCGTGCTCGGGCCAGGAACACCCGGTGCCCGGTCCGCAAGTTCGTCGCCCCGAACACCACCCGCCGACCGTTACGCCCGGTCAACCGGACCTCCTTCGGGTGCCCCTCGAGCGACCAGGCGGACCGCAGCGGGCGGTGCCGGGCGTAGGTCCGGACCCGGTGATAAACGACCCGCCGCGTGCCCCGCAACCGGCGTGCGATGTCGGCAACGGGTTCGCCGCGCCCGATGCACAGGATCGCCCGTGTGCGTCGATACGCGCGGGCGTCCCGGGTGGAGCGGAGCTGTCGCTCCAAGCTCCGGCGTTGCGAAGCCCTCAAGGTCAGGATACCCATGACCGCCCTCCACTACTGTGGAAGGTAACGGGCGCAACCCGAATGTGAAAAGACTTCTCCCGACCTGCTTAGCCGGCCGGGGGCGGGTCATCGCCGAGCGGGCCGTCACCAACCGGCCGGACCGGTACGACGAGCTGCTGGCCGCCGCCCGCACCTCCACGAAGTCTTGTGGATCGTCCGCGACGTGTTCGGCGGCGGGCTCCTCTCGGCCCGGGGCCTCCCGCCGGCCCGGCTGCCGGAGCGGAGCGAATGGCTCCGGCTCGTGCGCGACGGCTGCGGGGTGCCGGTTGCCGGGTGCTCTCCGACGGCCGGCACTCGATCCGCAAGGCGGTGGCCGCGGCGCGCCCGGAGTGCCGTACCAGTTCGGCCCGTCCCGATACCGGCGGGAGGCGGCGAGGCCGATCGGCACGCCCAGGTGCAGCTCAAGAAGAAGGGCCGCGGGGTCCGCAAGGGCGAGTGGCAGGCGGAGGAGTGACCCGACACCGAGGCCGAGGTGGTGCGCGGGTACGGCCCGGCCGTGCGGAGCGCCGGCACCGCCGACGGGCGGTCGCCGAGAGCCCGGGCCGGGCCCGGACTCAGAGGCGCGCTGCCGGAGTTGACGCGGCCGGAGGTGGTCGTCCGCGGCGGGTTGCGGTCGGCCAGTGGGGCGTTCGCGCCGGTGTACCGGGCGTTCGGGCGGATGCACCGGGTGGCCCCCATCTCGGGCCAGGAGGCTCGACCGGGCGTCGGTGCGGGGCCGCTGAGCGGGCGGCTCGGGCAATGCGGCGTCACCGGGAGTCGGTCGGCGAGTTGGGTGCGGCGGTGGACCACGTTGTGGAGGTGAGCCGGAGCTACGGGCCGGAGCTGTCCGCGTGCTGCGACGCCCCCGACCGGCCGCGCACGAACAACGACTGGGAGCGTTCGTTCGGGAGCCACCGGCACCACGAGCGCCGGGCCACCGGCCGCAAGGGGTGAACCCGGCCCCGGTCCTGCGCGGCTCGGCCCGGTGGGTAGCCGGGCGACGCGGGCGCGGCAGGTCACGGCGGCCGACCGGGCCGGCGCGGATCGGGCGGCCGGGCGACGCGGGCGCGCCGAGTTGGACCCGGCGCGAGCGCCGGGTCAAGCGCCGACCGTTCCGACGCGACCACGACGGCTACCTGAAAGCCCTCGAAAACAAGCTCATCCAGTCACGTTTGCCGGCCTAGAAAAAAGTCGGGCCGGGCGGCCGAGCAAGATCGCGAGGACGTGAAGCGGAAGTGGGCCGAGTGGAAGGCCGCCCGGCCGTCGCTGGCCCCGGCGCGGCGGGTGTTCGTGGACGGGACGTGGGCGAGCACCGGCATGATCCGGTCGCACGGCTGGCGCCCGGCGAGTGATGGGTGTGCCGCACGCCCATGGGACGACCACATTCGTGGCCGCCCTGCGGTGCGACGGGCGGACCGCCCCGATGGTGGCCGACGGCGCGATGGATGGGATCTGTTCATCGCGTAGGTGAAGCAGCAGTTGGTCCCGAGCCTGCGCCCGGGCGACGTGGTGATGGACAACCGGGCGCGCCACAAGAAGCCGGTGGTGGCGGCGCGATTCAGGCGGCCGGATGCGAGCGCGGCTGCGGCCGGTGTACCGCCCGGACCTCAACCCGATCGAGAAGGCGTTCAGCGAGCTGAACGCCCTGCTCCGCAAGGTGGCCAAAAGGGATGTCGAGGCGCGGTGGCAGTATCTGGGCGAGGCGCTCGACGAGTTTAAGCCCGACGAGTGCCGCAACTTCTTTCTCAGCTGCGGCAACTGGGACGCTACACCTTCACGGGAACCGCTCTAAGAAAAACGTGTGGTGCGGCTTGCCCCTTTTGGGGTTGGGGGGGTATAGTTGCTAATGGCCTGCAGGCCGCACTCCGGCGGGGTTACCTTCAACCTCCTCCACAACCCAGTTCGCTACGTTCACCATCCCAATCGAAATTGAGGAGGAACGGTCATGTTCGGTCTCGGCGGCCAAGAGATCCTGCTGCTTCTGGTGCTCGGTGTTCTGCTGTTCGGGCGGAAACTGCCCGACATCGGCCGCTCGCTGGGCAAGACGATGGTGGAGTTCAAGAAGGGGATGAAGGGGATCGAGGATGAGGTGAGCGAGCCGAGTGCGCCGCGTGCGGCGATCGAACCGGAACCGGTGAAGGCCCCGCAGCGCGTGACCCCGACGAGCGCTCCGAAGTTCGATGACGCGCCGGCCCCGTCGAGCGCCCCGCCGAAGGTGTGAACAACCCGCAACGGGCGCGAACCTTGACAGTGTCGCGCCCGTCCCTTATCACAAGATGAGACGCTCACCGCAAATCGGCGGGCGCAAAACGGGCGATTAACTCAGTGGCTAGAGTGCGTTCTTCACACGGACGAAGTCACAGGTTCAAATCCTGTATCGCCCACTCAGCCTAAAGCCTTTCAGCCGAAGCAGTTCCTGCTTACCCTGGCGTGTGCCGGGTGCGGCTTCCGAACGACGGATTCCGTGGAATCGTTCCACGGAATCCAATCGGAGGTTCCGCATCCGTGGCACGCCATCGTAATTCTGCCCCCTCCTACGTCCTTCACAAACAGTCCGGCCGCGGTCGGTTGGGCTGGACCGATTCACTCGGGATCCGCCACCAGAAACTCCTCCCCGGTCCGTTCGGTTCCCCCGAATCGCTCGCCGCGAAAGCACGCCTCGAATTGGAACTCGCCACCTCTCCAGCCGGCGCACCGCCCAATCCCGAAACCCCGACCGTGGCCGAGGTGCTGGTCGCGTACCTCGACTTCGCCGAGCAGCACTACCGCGACCAGGAGGGGAACCCGACCGACGAGGTGCGGCACCTGAAAGCCACCATCCGCCCGCTCCGCGAACTGTACGGCGAGTCGCTCGCGACCGAGTTCGGTCCGCTGGCACTGAAGGCCGTGCGGCAGAAGTTCGTCGAGCAGAAGTGGTGTCGCAAGACGGTCAACGCCCGCGTCGAACGCATCCGCCGCATCTTCAAGTGGGCCGTCGCTGAGGAACTGGTTCCGCCGTCGGTGCATCAGGCCCTCGCGGCGGTGAGCGGGCTTCAACGTGGCCGCACCCCGGCGCGCGAATCCGAACCCGTCGGGCCAGTCGATGACTCGATGGTGGATGCCACGCTCGCCCACCTCAACCGCCACGTTCGGGGGCTGGTCGAGTTTCAGCGACTCACCGGGTGCCGGCCGGGCGAAGCCTGTCGGGTTCGCCGGTGCGACATTGACATGAGCGGGTCGGTGTGGCTGTACAAGCCGGCGTACCACAAGACCGCGTGGAAGGGGAAGTCCCGCACCGTCGCGATCGGCCCGAAGGGGCAGGAACTGCTCAAGGAGTTCTTCACCCCCGGCATCGAGGACTTCCTCTTCTCGCCGCGGCGGGCCGTGGAGGAGCAAATCGCAGCCCGATCCGCGAGCCGCAAGACGCCGCGGTACGCGTCGCACATGAAGCGGAACGAGACGAAGCGTGTAGGGGCGAAGCGGAAGCGATCGCCCGCCGAACGGTACAACCGTATCGGCTACCTGCGCGCCATCATTCGCAGGGCATTTACCGCACGCGTCAGGAGCATCACGGATCGCAAAGCCGAGGCCGGCGAACGGAGGACAAACCAGTGAGCACGCAGAAAGGTCAGGGCGCAAGTACCAAGAAGAAGGCGAAGAAATCCCAGCCAGAGATCGATCTCTACGTCGCACCGCGAAATGGAAAAGCGGGCCGCGAAATCGTCGCCAAGTGGGGCGACACCGAGTTCCCTGATGTCTTCGATCCGTTCAAGGCGACGGCCCGTGAGAAATTCGCCGAGCGGGTCTCCAAGTACTCGAAGGCGTTATCCGCGAGTTCCTGACGGATGTGGGGAGGCCGGGCAACGGACACGACCTGCGCCAGTTCCGCGGTCCACTCGTATGGATCGCGGCCGGGCGTAACAGCCCTGATCGCACGGAGCAGGAGTTCCGCCGGGGTCTGTGCAACTTCCGCTGGCGGGGGCGATTCCACAGCCGGTCCCTTTGCAACTGCCGATGTCTGTGAGCTGGGCAACGTGCCGGCCACTGTACTTCGGCGGCGACGTGGCCGACAAACAGAAACACTCGCAGGTTCCCGCTCGCTCACGTCAGTGCTCCACAAAGGTCGGAGTTCAACTCCCCACCAGCGTTTCGAGGAGACACCTCGTCTTGTGACAAAGGTTCAAAAAATGTCGAGATTTGGGTTCTGGTCGGGAATAATCTTCGGACGTTGTCACAAGCCGCAGCGAGTGAACGAACTACCGGCGTCCCGCCGGAGGTTGCACTATGCCCAAAGACATCCCAGTTTGCCCCCGGAGACCGGAACCAAACCGTGGCCCGGCGCACGTCTACGATCTGGAACTGCAAACGCCGCTCTTCGGGGGCGGTGCCGAAGTGCGGGTGAACGACCCCGCGTACCTGCCCCCAGCGACTGCGTTTGGGACGAGAAAGCAGGCGAAGTTCATCGAGTGATCCCAATGCCACTCGGATCTGGCGAGGGATGTGATGTTCCTGACGGGTTGCAGCCGGTCATGCACGCCGCCAAGGAGGGCTTCAAACCCAAGCAGATCCCACAGTGGTGGCCCCTGTCAAAGTACATCGCTTGGCTGACCGAGCCGCAGGTGCTGTCTCGCTCCGACTTCTTCAACAAATCGTTCCTACAGGCTCCGCGACCAGAAGATCGGACCCAGATCGAGATGAGCGCAGAAACGGGTGCTGTCGAGGAAGGCAACCTGTTCACGACCACAGGCCTGCGACTGGGCCACTTACCACGCTTCACCCCACGATCCGACGAGAAGCAGTTCGCGGAGAGGTTCACCGAGATCACGCTCACGGTCCGCGTCGAAACCGGCGAACGGAATGCACGTGAACTCAACCTGCTGCACCCACTCGGCGGCGAGCGCCGACTTGTTCACTGGAAGACTTCGGATCACCACGGCGCATTTTGGAAAAGTCCCGACGATGTCACAAAGGCTTTGTCCAAGACGAACAGGGTGCGGATGGTGCTCGCGACGCCGGCCGTCTTCAAGCGTGGTTGGAAGCCCGCGTGGCTGAACGAGAAGCTCGAAGGCACCCCGCCGGACTCGTCGGTGAAGTTGAAACTCGTCGGTGCGAGCGTCCAGCGGTGGCGTGCCGTGTCCGGTTGGTCGCTCGCCCCGCCCCGCGGGCCGAAGCCAATCAAGCGGCTGGTGCCGGCAGGTGGTGTGTACTTCTTCGAGGTCGTCGGGGCTGGCAACGCGGCGCCGCTGGTGGACCGGTGGCTTCAGCCCGTGAGTGACGACCCGCAGGATCGGCTCGACGGGTTCGGTCTCGTGACCTGGGGCACATGGGGCAACGCGAACGGGAGGAACGGCTGATGGCAAACCGCATCTACTGGCTGCACGCCCTGACCCCGACGCACGCCGGGGTCGGCCGCGGCGTCGGGTACATCGACCTGCCGATCGACCGCGACGCTGTCACCAACTGGCCGCTCATCCGCGGCTCCGCCTTCAAGGGCGTGCTGGCCGACCACCACAGGGCCACGCGGGAGAACCGCGAGCGCGAGCCGGCTCTGCGGGCGGCATTTGGATTGAGTTCGGATGCGGCCGACAACGCCTCGAACTCAGGGGCGCTGATCCCGACCGACGCCCGGCTCGTTTGCCTCCCGGTGCGGAGTTTCCGCGGCACCTTCGCGTGGTGTACCTCGGCGCTAGCCCTCCAGATGTTGCACCGCACGCTGAGCCTAGCGGGGATGAGGGTGGACGAGCTGAATGTTCCCGACGCACCATCGGATTCACCTGCCGCGGCGCATCTCGCGGACGCAAACGGGCTCGTCGAGAACGGTCGCGTCTACCTCGAAGACCTGGACCTCAAAGCCGAGACAAAGGGCGACGTCGCGGCGTGGGCTGCGAAGATCGCCGAGTGGGTGTTTCCAGATCCTACTGACGATGTGTGGCGGAGCAGTTTCAAGAAGCGGTTTGCGGTGCTGCCGGACGTCGTGTTTGACTTCCTCTGCGAAACGGGAACCGAGGTCAACACGCGGGTGCGGATCAGCGATGAGACGAAGACGGTTGCCGAAGGAGCGCTGTGGACCGAGGAGTCACTACCGGCAGAAACCATCTTGTGCGGCGTCGTCGCGTGCGACCGGATCTTCGGCAGGGATGGCAAGGAATTGACGTCGGATGGACTACTCGACCAATTCGCTACGGGATCGCGACCCCTCCAGATTGGCGGCAAGGCGACCGTTGGCCGCGGTCAGGTTCGGTGCGTCTTCACGAAGACAGAAGGGGGTGGCAAGTGACCGCCAACACACGTAGCCAGAAGCTGGCCCAGAAGGCATACGCGTGCGTCGAGCAGCGCAAGAACGGGAAGGTGTTTTCCGAATACACGACTTTCGCCAAGAAGTTCCCGGCCCTCACGCGCAGGCGAACAACTGGACGCAGCTCGCCCTCGAACTCCTCAAGGAAGCGCTCCGAGAGTGGGGCGTCGGCGGCAAGACGAGCAGCGGGTACGGCCGGCTCGTGGAACCAAAGCAGGCCGCAAAGGCTGGCGCAGGGACGACCACCTCCGCCACGGCTTCGCGAGCGCCAGCGGCCCCTGTCAAACGGAACAGCGGTTCGCCCGCGAAAGTGAAGATTCTGGGCGTGCGGCCCAAGGGCGGGTTCGACGTTCAGGAAACCGGCCGCGCACAAGGAACGCTCACGCTCGGCGCTCCGCCGCCGGGCACCGTCGCTGAGATCGGGGCCGAGGTGGACGTGCTGGTACATGTCGATGACCCCGCTAGGCCGCAGTACAAGTGGCCCGCGGTCTCGAAGAAATGAACGAGGAAGCCTGATGCCCCGCCCGATCCTGCTTTGCACCGTCGGCACGAGCCTTCTGAACATCCGTTGCGCCGGAGGCCCACACACGACCTGGCCGAATGGCCCAGACGGGGAGCCGAGTTGCGACTGGACCGCCATCGCGACTGCGCTGGCAGAACTCACCCCCGACGATCAGCGCGCGGGTGCCGAGGCCAACTCGGTCGCCAGCTTGGCCAAGAACGGGTTCGCAGAACCGAACGCCGGCATCTTTCTGTTCCACTCCGATACGGATGCAGGTCGGGGCGTGGGGACGGTCCTCGCCGATTACTTCCGTGATCGTGGTCACTCTCCGGCTGAGGCTGTGTGTGACCGAGGCGTGGGCGTGGAACCGGGACGAGAGGGGATTGGTGGAGCACCGGTCGGCAAGCCCGTGGGACGATGAGCCCCGGCGACCGAGTCACGCGGACAAGCGACGGGCGTGGCGGCGAGATTGGCTGGGAAATGAAATCCGGGCCGCTCTGCGCGCGGGGGCAACCGAGCCAGAATTACAGGCCGCCGCGGAACGACTGCTCGACTTGGCGGCCTGATTGTGATGAGTTCACGCAAAGAGCAGTCTGGAATGCGGCCTCGGTTCAATTCCCGGGTTGTCGGCAAGTCCTCGACGTGTTCCATGCCCCGGAGCATGTGGGGGCGGCGGCGAAGGCGATGCACGGCGAGGGGACGGATGCGGCGGCCGTGAGTTTCGAGTCGGGTAGGGCGAAG
>JAFKJJ010000480.1 GCA_017306025.1 Planctomycetota bacterium | reverse complement strand
GGGCGGATCTCGTCATCGAAACGGACACGAATCTGATTCGCTCGCTGGTGCTGGAGCGGCAACTCCCGGCCGGCCCGGCGAAACTCATGCTCACGCATGTCGGGAACGCGGTGAAGGACCCGTCCGCGTACACGGCCGAGGGGCACATCCGGGCCGGCGCGCCGGTCCACTACGCGACGCACCTGCGGGCGCGCCGCGCGATGCTGTTCGAGCAACTCAAGGAGATCGCAAACGGGCAGTGATGGCGGCCTCCGTGTGGTCCGGTCACTCCGTGACCGGTGCGGCACGTGCCGTGTGGCAATTGGAACATCCCTTTCGCTTCAACGCGCGCGGAGCACCGGTCACGGAGTGACCGGACCACAACGAACCGGGCCGCGGAGTGATCCGCGGCCCGGTCGCGTTCTTCGCGGCGCCTACTTCGTGACCTGTGGGCCGGGAGGGCTCACGGCACCGCCGTTATGGGAGGGCATGAATCCCGGGCGGCCCCGCGGTTGTCGAGGTAGTTTCAGGCCGCCCGGAATTCATGCCGATCCCATAACTCAGCGGTGCTGGAACAGCCCTCCCCGCGACGGGTGCCCGACGATTCGCTCGGATGACGCAACATCATCCTGCTGCAACGCAGCGAGCTAAACGTCCGCGAAGAACGCACCGACAGTAACCTGCGGCGGCGCGACACGCAATCTCGGGGACGCGCGGCGATTCCTGTAACGGCTCTACTACAGCCGGGTTGATTAGCTCAACCCGCGGCGCCATCGGCGACGAACCGGTCGCGAGGCCGCGGGCGGAGAACACCTCTTATGATGTCCCGTTCGCTCAGCCTCGCACTTTTGACCGCGGTCGTTGCGGCGCCGTTCGGAACCGCCGCGCCGGACAAGGCGAAGCCCGCGGCCGCGTTCACACTCACCGGCGACGACGGCACGTCGTGGGCGGTTCGCGACCAGAAGGCGAAGGCCGTCGTCTTTGCGTTCCTGTCGCCCGAATGCCCCATGTCCAACAGCTACGTCCCCGCGCTGAACGAGGTCGCGGGCAAGTACGCCGACAAGGGCGTGACGGTGGTCGGCGTCTACCCCGATCCCGACGTGGCCGCGGCCGCGGCCGCGGCGCACGCGAAGGAATACAAGATCGCGTTCCCGGTGTTCCGCGACGGCGCGCAGGCGTCGGTGGCGGCGCTCGGCGCGAAGGTCACGCCCGAGGTCGTCGTCCTCGACGCGGACCGTGTCGTCCGCTACCGCGGGCGCATTAACGACGGTTACGTCGAGCGCCTCAAGCCGAAGTCGGTCGTCACGCGGCACGACCTGGCCGCGGCGCTCGACGAGATCCTTGCGGGCAAGCCGGTGAGCGTGCCCGAGACGAAGGCGTTCGGTTGCGCGATTCCCGCGCCCGCGAAGCCCGCACCCGACGCGCCGGTCACCTACTACAAGGACGTGCTGCCGGTGCTCCAGAAGAACTGCCAGTCGTGCCACCGCGCCGGGCAGGTCGGGCCGTTCGCGCTCACGAGTTACAAGGACGCGGCGAAGTGGGCCGAGTTGAGTCTCGAAGAGGTAAAGGCGAAGCGGATGCCGCCGTGGAAGCCGGCCGCGAATTCGCTCCTGACCGGTGAACGCACCCTTTCGGCCGCCGACACGAAGACGCTGGAGGCGTGGATCGCGCAGGGGATGAAGGAGGGCGACCCGAAGGACGCGCCGCCCGCGCCGAAGTTCGTCGAGGGGTGGACGCTGGGCGAACCCGACCTGATCCTCGAAGCGCCGGGTGATACGGTGATCGCGGCGTCGGGCAAGGATCACTTTCGGGTGCTCGTGTTCCCGACGAACCTGTCCGAAGACAAGTACATCGCGGCGATGGAGGTGCGGCCGGGCAACCCGAGCGTCGTTCACCACACGCTGCAAATGCTCGACACGACCGGCCGGGCGCGGAAGCTCCAGGAAGAGGCGAAGGAGAAGGCGAAGCCGACCGACCCGGACCGCGGGCCGGGCTACCCGGTGCAGATGGGCTGGGGCTTCCTCCCCGACCGCGCCGGGATGCTCGGCGGGTGGGCGCCGGGCGGCATCCCGAAGCGCCTGCCGGACGGCGTGGGTCAGAAGCTGCCGAAGGGTGCGGACGTCTGCGTGCAGTTCCACTACCACCGCACCGGCAAGGAGGAGAAGGACCGCACCAAGATCGGTGTGTACTTCGCGAAGAAGCCGGTGACGGAGCCGTATCGTTCAGTACCGGTGGCGGGGCTGTTCCGGCAGATCCCCGCGGGCGAGAAGGCGTTCAAGGTGGAGATGTCGTGGACGGTGGCCGACGATCTGACGCTCTACCGGCTCTCGCCGCACATGCACCTGCTCGGCAAGGACATCGAACTGGCCGCGGCCGCGCCCGGCGCGAAGGAACAGACGCTGATCCGCGTCCCGGTGTGGGATTACAACTGGCAGGAGCAGTACGAACTGAAGGAGCCGCTGAAACTGGCGAAGGGGACGGTTCTGACGGTGCGGGCGACGTTCGACAACTCGGCCGAGAACCCGCTGAATCCGAGCGTGCCGCCGAAGGCGGTGCGGTTCGGCGAGCAGACGACGGACGAGATGTGTTTCGTGTTCATGGGCGTTGCGAGCGCCAACCCGAAGGCCCGGCCGCTCACGTTCGGCGCGAGGTGACGGGCGATGTAACCCATCACGAACCCGGGCGCTGCTCACCCCGGGTTCGTGATGGGCGGATTCCGTGGAGCAGCGATCAGCTCAGATCTCGGCGAGCTTCTCCTTCGAGTCGCCGAACTCCTTCAGCTTCACGCCCGCCTTCTCCAAGAGCGAGAGGTACAGGCTGCACATCTTGCGGTTCGGCTTGCCCAGGTAGTCCAGAACGCGGCCGGTCTTGATCCGGCCGCCGCCGCGGCTGAGCGTCATCACCGGGAGCTGGTCGTTGTTGTGGTTGCCCGTCATCATGCTCGAACAGAACAGGATCATGCTGTTGTCGAGAAGGGTGCGGTCGCCCTCTTTGACGGCGTCGAGCTTGGTCGCGATGTAGCCCACCTGCTCGGCGAAGAACTGGTTCACCTTGAGCCAGTCGGCCCCGTCGGTGTGCGACAGCAGGTGGTGGATCATGTAATCAATTCCGCCGGTTCCTCCCGCGGCCCGCAGGTTCGGGAATCGGAGCGACGAGTGGTCGTTGTTCAGCTTGAGAGTGCAGACGCGGGTGGTGTCGGTGCGGAACGCCAGCACCAGGATGTCGCACATGAGCCGCATGTGCTGGTCGACGTCCTGCGGGATGCCGTCGGCCGGGCGCTTCATATCGGGTTTGTCGAGCGTCGGCCGCCAGCCCTGGAGCCGGCCGCTCTTGCCCGCCTGCTCGATGCGTTGTTCCACCTCGCGCACGCTCGACAGGTACTCGTCCAGTCGGCGCTGGTCCGCGGTGCTGACCGTGTTCTTGTAGCTGTTGGCGTCCTCGCGCACGGCGTCGAGGACGCTCGTGTCGGCCCTGCCGACCTCGTCGCGGAAGAGCCGGTCGAACGCCAGCGCCGGGTACAGTTCGAGCGGGGTGGGCGTGGTGGCGCTGCTCCACGAGATGTGGGAGCTGTAGATCATCGAGTAGTTCTTGTGGATCGCGGCGATCGACGGCTCCGTGCCGAGCACCAGGGACGGCACTTTCGTCTGCCCCTTTGTCTTCTCGGCGAGGAGCTGGTCGCAACTGATGCCCGACCGGATCTCGCCGCCCGGGGCGAGGTGCGCGCCGGTGAGCAGGTTGCCGGTCTGGCAACTGTGGATGCCGCCGATGAGGGCCTCGGCGTTGTAGAGCCCGCGGAGGAACAGCAACTTCTCGCGGTGCGGCTTGAGGGGGTCGAGGACCTTCCCCAACTCCATGTCCTGGCCCTCGCCCTTGGCCCACCACCCCTTGCTGTGGAAGCCGTTGCCGCTGAACAGGCACGCGAACCGCACCGGCGCCTCGGACGCGGAGTTCTTGGGCCGGTCGTCGCCCCACACGGGGACCGACTCCAGCCACGGTAGCGCCATTGTCACGCCGACACCACGAAGGAACGTGCGGCGCGACAGCGGTTGGGTAGGGTTCACGTGTTGCTCCAAACGGAGAATCGGCGTTACACTACTTCTACGTTCGCACAGAGGACATCGTCATGCCAATCACGATTCTCGACGAATCGACCGCCGCGGCCCTCGCCACTGCGTCGAGCCCGCAGGAGGTGCGCGGACCGGACGGCGCGCTCCTCGGGCAGTTCATCCCGGCGTCACTGCCGAAGGTGTCGTTTCCCGAGTTCGGCGTCACCGACGAGGAACTCGAACGGCAACTGAAAGACCCGAATTCGCGCTGGCACACGCCCGAAGAGGTCATGGCGCGGCTGCGGGAGATCGACCGATGTTCGCCCTAGTTTGGGAAGACACCGCGCTCGACCAACTGGCCGATGCGTACGTCGCCGCCGGTTCCGAAGACCGGGCGCAGATGGCCGCCGGTGTCGAGGCGCTCAACACCCGGCTGCGGGACGATCCGCTTGCGGTCGGCGAGTCTCGCGCCGGCGGGTTTCGTATTGGATTCGTCCCGCGGCTCGCGATTCTGTTTCACGTCTCGGAAGCGGACCGCACCGTTCGCGTCGTGCGGCTCCGGCGTTCCCGTCGTTGACCTTATTCCCCGAACTCGCTCCCGCGCACCATCCGGAACTGCGGGCTCTTCACGATCACCAGCACCGCGGCCGTTATCCTGCCGTCGTTCTTGTTGAGTTCGCTCACCATTTCGTCGACGAGCGCCGTATCGGACAGCGTGACGGCACGTCCTAAAGCGTACCCCAGGAGCCGGCGGCAGAACAGTCGTACCACCACGTCCTTCTTCTTCGTCAGCAGGTAGTCGCGAAGCCCGTCGATGCCCTCGAACTCGGTACCGTCCTTCAATTTGGACTTCGTATCAATGGCGAGGCCGCCCAGGTCCTTCTCGCGCAATCGGCCGATCGGGTCGTACTTCTCCAGCGCGAACCCGAACGGGTCGATCCGGACGTGGCACACCGCGCACGCCTGGTCGCGCGCGTGCCGCTCTACGAGTTGGCGCACGGTCAACTTGTCGGTGCCCTCTTCTTCGGGCAACTGCGGGACGTTCGCGGGCGGGCGCGGCAACTTCTCGCCGAGCAGCGTCTCCACCACCCAGTTCCCGCGGAGCACCGGGCTCGTTCGCGACGCCCCCGACTGCTTCGCCTGCACGCTCGCCATCCCCAGCACGCCCCCGCGGCCGAACTTCTTGACGCCGTCGACCTTCCTCCAGTGGGGACCGGTCACGCCGGGGATGCCGTAGTGCCGCGCGAGCTGTTCGTTGAGGAACGTGTGGTCCGCGTCGAGGACCGACGTCACCGCGCGGTCGCTCTGGAAGAGGTCGAGGAAGAACAGAACGGCTTCCTCGTAAATCGCGGAGCGCAGCTCGGCGTTGAACGTCGGGAACAGCTTCTCGTTCTTCTCGTTGAACTGGTCGAACCCGCGCACGTGAATGAACTGCGTTCCGAACTCGATCGCGAGCGACCGCGTTCGCGCGTCTCGCAGCATGCGCCGGGCTTGCTCGGCCAGGATCTTCGGGTCGCGCAGCCGCCCGGCCGCGGCCAGCCGGCGCAGTTCCGCGTCCGGCGGTGCCGACCACAGGAAGTAACTCAGCCGCGTTGCCAGCTCCCAGTCGTTCACCGATCCGGGGTCCTTACCCTTCGGCACCTGCTCGATGCGGAACAGGAACGCGGGAGCGACGAGCACACGCGCCAGCACGCCGCGGAACGCTTCTTCGTGGGACGCGCCCTTCGCGCGGATGGCGTCGTAGAGCGAGCGCAGGTCGGCGCGCTCCTTCTCCCGAAGCGGGCGGCGGTACGCCTTCTCCGCGAAGGCCAACAGCGCGTCCAGTTGGCTCGGAATCGCGGCCTTTTCGTCCGTGAGGAACTCGTCCGCGAGCTTCTTGAACAGCGGCTTGCGGTCGATGAAAAACTGCTGAAACTCCTTCGGCGTGTCCTGTGTGGTGAACCCCATGAACTGTGGCAGGTAGTCGTACTCCGCGACCGGCTGACGGCTGACGAACCGCTGTTCCGCCCACAGTCGGTCGAGGTGACGCGCCTGCTCGTCCGTGAGGAACAGCCGAACGAGCGGTTCGTCCTCGCGGTGGAACATCTTCAGCGACACGACCTCGTCCGTGGGGATAACTTGTGGGAAGCAGGTGTAGAGGGGGAACACCTGACGGAACTCTGCGTTGCCCGCAACGAGTTGCTTGTACGCGGTTCCGTCCGCCGCGCCCAGGAGCGGGCCGTCCCATCGGGTATCGGCGGCGGGCGGGGTGGTAGCGACGCGCGGGCGAACCAGTCGGTCGCCGACGGCCCCGTCGAGTTTCGCGTCCACGACGAACTCGCGGCCGACGAAGAGCGCCGCGGGGAGCTTCACTTCGAGCACGGAGTTCGACTTCGCGACGACGTCGGCCCCGGTGAATTTCTCTTTGGGAAGCCCGAACGCGGTGCCGGCCCGCTTGCCGAGCTTCGCGACATCGACCCCCGCGAACAACACGCTCTCAACCGATACGAGGTTGTCGTACAGCACGCGGTCCGGCGATTTCTCCTGAGCCGGCCGCGTGCCCGAAAGGATCGCCTGTGCCTGTTCGGCGAGTTTTGCGGCTTCTTCTTTCCGTTTGGGATCGGAGGCGGCCTCGCGCCACCGGCCGAGCACCGATTGCGGCGGGATCACGTTCGAGATGCTCTTGCCGAGCGGGCGCGACGGGCCGCGGACGAAGCTCCACACCGCCTTGTGGCCGTGGCCGTCGGCGTGCGGGTTGCCGGCGTGAACGGTCGTCGCGATGTCGGTCGCCAGGTCCCACGTCCACGAGGGCGCGTCGGTCTGCGCGAGTGAGAACTCGATCGCGGTCATGTCGCAGACGTGGTTCTCGTCCTTCGCGTCCACCGCGAGGATGACGAGGTCGCCTTTTTCGACCTTGAGCGTCTTCGCGTCGGGCCGGGCCTCGCCGCCGAGGTCGACCCCGCCCTCGCCGAACACCGCCGCGCGGTTCCCGCGGCGGTGTTCGAGCCACCACGCCACACCGTTTCCGCACGCGGGGTGCGCGTGAACGATCTTCGCGTTCACTTTGACGGTGGTTGCGACCGGCGCGGTCCACACCACCGCGACGAACTCCTTCGGCATCGGGTGAACACCGACCCCCTTCGCCGGGACGCGCCCCGGGATCAGCTCGGCCTTGTCCGAGGAGTTCGTAACGAGGACCGGCAGGTCCGTGCCCTTCTTGCGCCAGCCGTTGATCGCGGGCCGCGCGTCGTTTTTCGCCGTCGGTTCTTCGAGCAGTGTGAGCGGCACGGCCGGGACCATGCGGCCGACCGCTTCCGCGTCGCGCTCGAACGGCTCGATCGCGAGCACCTCGCTCCACCGCTTCAAGAAGGCCGCGTCGAGCCCGTGACGTCCGGCGACGTCTCCGACAATCCGCTTCTTGTCGTTGGCGAGTTCCACCGCCGCGGCGAGGTACTTCGCGCTGGCGGTGAAGACCGAGGGGTAATCGACCTCGAACGCCGGACCGAACGTGCCGTAGTCGCTCAGGAGTAGCGCGGGCTTCCCCGGCGCCTCGAACCGCGGCCGCGACCACACGACCGGCCCGCCCGCGCCGGTTTCCCGCGCGGTGAGGTACAGCGTCACCGCGGACTGCCCCGGCGCCGGCTTCACCGCGACGCGCAGCGGGACCGAACCGGCGGCCGGCGGATCGACCGGCACCTGCCGCGTCAGGCTTTCGATGGGCTTGCCGGCCCCCGCGCCGTCGCCCCACTTTGCCTGAACGTAACTGCCGATGCGCACCGTCCGCCACAGCGCCGTTTGCCACGCGGCCACGTCCGCCGTGAGCGCGGGGACGTCCTTCTCGGTCGCGGCGCGCCACCGCGCGCGGATCGTATCGAGCGGCTGCGAGGGGTTCTTGTCGGAGAGCGCGGTCCAAAGCGCGCGAAGGTACTTCGCGTTCACCTTCTCCTTCGCCGCGACTTCATCGAACTTCCCCGCGGCGAGCGCATTGCGGTGGCGGACGGTTGCGAGCAGGTACGGCTGCAC
>JAFKJJ010000479.1 GCA_017306025.1 Planctomycetota bacterium | reverse complement strand
GCCGGGCCTGCCAAAGCGAAGAGGCAGGCCCGGCGGCCTGCCCCACGACAAAGCCGCGACGGCCGGGTTTCGCACACCCGATGTGCCCCGACCGCACACCGCCGGGGCGAAATACGGCGCGGAACGGCTGAGCAAATCAGGTTCTACGTGCGATCCGGATGCCCGGGGCTCGGCACAAGAACTGCCTTTCGTCTCGACAGAAGGGACCCGTCATTAACCGAGTGCGAGGGAACCATGGCACGCATCACGCTGGCCGAACTCCAACCCCTCATGGAGCAGTTCGCCGGGGGCGGGACGGTTCTGAGTTGCTACGCCGACCTCGGCGTTCGCGAGGGGTTCCGGCCGAACTGGGAGGCGCCGTTCAAGGCCGGGGCCGACGCCCTGTGGAAGGCCGTCGGCGAGGACGGCCGCGCGCGCCGCGAGCTGACCGAGAACCTCTCCGCGGTGCGCCGCGCCCTGGAGGCCGCCGCCGGCACCGCCCGCTGGACGGCCGTGTTCAGCGCCACGGAGCGGGGCTTCTTCCGCGCGATCCCGCTGGACGTGCCCGTCGGGACCGAACTCGTCCTCGACCGGTCCCCGTACCTCGTTCCGTTGCTCGGCGCGATCCACCGCCGGCGCGAGTACCTGGCGGTCCACACCGACACCCACCGCGGCCGGCTGTACGCGGTCACGCCGGCCGCGGCGCGGCTCCTGGCCGCGGTCGAGGGGGACGTGCCGAAGCACCAGCACTCCGCGGGCGAGCGGTACGGGTACGGGCAGGCGACGATCGCCCGGCACCGCGAGGAGCGCGTCACGCAGTACCACAAGGAGCTGGCCCGTGAGGTCGAGAAGGCGTGGGGCGCCAACGGTTTTGCCGGGATCGTTCTGATCGGCGAGCACGAGGTGCTCGAACACTTCCGGGCGGAGCTCCCGCCGCGCCTCGCCGCCCGCGTGATACACACGATGCCGGGAGCGTGGACCGACGAGCCGGCGCAGACGGAGGACGAGGTCCGGTCGGTCGGGGCCGAGCTGTTCGACGAGCAGGAGGCGGAGGTGGCCCCGGAGTTCTGGGATCTGCTCCGCCAGGGGAAGGCCGTTACGGGCAAGGAAGCGGTGCTGTCCGCGCTGCAGTCCGGGCGGATCGGGGCGGCCGGCCACGGGTACCTTGTCCTCGGCCCCGACTCGCGCGAGGTGGTAGGGCGCTGCGCCGCGTGCCGGACGCTGAGTGCCGAGCCGTTCGGGGCGTGTCCACGGTGCCAGACGCCGAGCGTCCCCGGCAATCTCTGGGAAGAAGTGCTCCTCACCGCGCTCCAGCACGGCATCACTATCCGCTTCGTGAGCGACCCGCGGAAGCTCGACCCCTACGGCGGCGCGGTGGCGGTGCTGCCGAAGCTCGCGCCGAAGGAGAAGGGCGTGTGACCGCGGCGCCCGAACCGCCCGGAGTTACTCCGCTCGCCGAAATGACGGGTTCTGTCGTGGGGGCGGGCCGCCCGGCCTGCCTCTTCGCTTTGACAGGCCGGGCGGCCCGCTCACGGTTCAGACGTCACTTCCGGTTCGGCTTTTCGACGGTCGCGGCCTCGCGGATCATCCGGACGACCTCTTCGTCCTCGACCGCGCTGAACTCGTCGTAGAACTCGCCGACCGCGTAGAAGTCCTCCGGGGCGAGCAGGCAAACGGCGTCGTCGCACAGCCGCCGCGCCTGTTCGAGCCGCTCCGGCGCCGCCACCGGCACCGCGACGATCAGCTCGTGCGGGTGTTGGGCGCGGACCGTCTGGAGGGCGGCGATCATCGTCGAACCGGTGGCGATCCCGTCGTCGGTCACGATCACCGACCGGCCCGCGATCGGCGCGACCGGGCGCACGGCGCGGAACAGCTTCTTGCGGCGCGCGATCTCTTCGAGCTGGTGCCGCTCCTCCTCGGCCAGATACTCCTCCGTTGCCCCGGCGACCTTCGCGGCCCCGGGGTTGAGCGTCGCGTGCCCGTCCTCGGAGATCGCTCCGAGCGCGTACTCCGGTTGGAACGGCGCGCGGAGCTTCCGCGACAGCGTCACGTCCAGTTCGGCGCCCAGCTCGCGGGCCAGGGGCAGGCCGATCGCGACCCCGCCGCGCGGGATCGCGAGTACCAGCGGGTCGCGGAGCGCGCGGCCCTTCAGTTGCTCGGCCAGTCGCCTCCCGGCGTCCGCCCGGTCCCGGAACCGGGTGGTTTCGATCGCGTTCACGACAGTTCCTCCCGATGGGCGGCTGCTACTTGTTACGTCTCGCTTCGCCGCACCCTCTCGCACCGCACGGGCCAATAGCGGGCCGCGGCCACGGCCTCGAAGCCGGCCGGACTTTGTACCGGGACGCTGTCGGTGGTCAGCACCTCCCCGAACCCGGCGGTGCGAATGCGGTCGTCGGCACCCGGCGCCATCACCGCGTGCGTGGACGCGGCGTGAACCTCGCGTGCCCCGGCCTTCCGCCGCGCCTCCGCGGTGCCGGCGAGAGTCCGCCCCGTGCTGGCCCTATCGTCTGAACTGCTCGACAGCGTGCTCACTTTTTGGGGGAAGGGGAACTGACGTTCGCAGCGCCTCTGCGTTGGGTTGTGTGGAGGTGTTGTGCAAGACCGGTGCCGCGAAGTAAAAAGGGCCGAATTGCACCGCCCGTTCGGAAATGCCGAATGATCGAACTCGGCCCGGGTGTGCAGATTCGCGCACGCCCGATTCACCGACGTGGACGGATCGGTCAACCGGTTCGTGCTCCCGCGGCCGACGGGCGAAACTCGGTGCTCTTGTGAGGTGGCCCCGGCCGCGGCTACTTCTGTTTTCCTCGCCTTCAACTCGTCACTTTCAGTGGAATTGGGAACCGCCCGGCTACCATGACACGCGAGAGGTGACTCATGGCGCGTATCCTGGTGGTCGAGGACGAGCGGAAGGTCCGCCGTGGGCTCGAACGGGCTCTTCGGTCGGCCGGGTACGAGGTCGAGACCGCCGCGACCGGCGACGAGGGGCTGGCACGGGCCACGGCCGGGGCGCTCGATTGCCTCGTTATCGACTGGATGCTGCCGGGCCTGGAGGGGGTGGACGTCGTCCGCAAACTCCGGGCCGGCGGCCGGTCAACCCCCGTCCTCTTGCTCACGGCGCGGGACACGGTCGACGACCGGGTTTTCGGTCTGGAGGCCGGGGCCGACGACTACCTCGTGAAGCCCTTCGCCCTGGCCGAACTGCTCGCCCGCGTGATGGCCCTGCTCCGGCGCGGCCGGCCGGACCGCGAGACGGTCCTTCGCGCCGCCGGACTGGAGATCGACCTCGTGCGCCGACTCGTCACGCGGGGCGGCGCGGAGGTCGCCCTCACACAGCGCGAGTTCGCGGTGCTGGAGTACCTGGCCCGGCACAAGGGCCGCGCGGTGACCCGCGAGATGCTCGGCCGCGACGTGTGGAACGACCCGAACTACGCGCTGACCAACGTGGTCGAGGTGTACGTCAACCTGCTCCGCAAGAAGCTCGACCCGCCCGACGGCCCGTCCGTCATCGCGACCGTCCGGGGCGTCGGGTACCGCCTGAAGGACTGACCCGTGGGGACGAGCATCCGCCGCCGGCTGACCGCGTGGAACGCCCTCGCCTTTGCGGCGGTGCTGGTCGGGTTCGCCGCGCTCGTCTACCTGCTCGTGGTCCGGTCCCTGCGCCAGCAGGCCGACCGTACGGCCGAGACCGCGTTCCGGCTCGTCGAGACCGACGGCCGGCTGGCGGCGAACACCGACGCCCGCGCTCGCTACTGGGTCCACGAGTTCGACGAACACATGGGCGTGCCGGTCGGGATCTACCGGCCCGACGGCGCGCCGGTCGCGGTTCACCCGAAGCTGGCCGAACATTTCAGCGGTGCGCCGGCGGCACCGATCCGCCTGACGCACACCGACCCGGCCGGGGATCGCTGGGCGGTCGCGAGCAAGTCGGTCCGGGCCGGCGAGCGGGAACTGGTCGTGCTGTTGCTCGTCCCGCTCAAGGAAGCGGACGCCGAACTGGCGCTGCTGGCGCGGGTGATGGCCGTCGCGGTGCCGCTCGCGCTCCTCGCGTCGGCCGGGGTCGCTTATCTGCTCGCCCGGAAGGCGCTGGCCCCGGTGGACGCGCTGCGCCGGTCGGCCGCGGCGATCACCGCCGACCGGCTTCACGAGCGGCTGCCGGTGCCCAACCCCGACGACGAACTGGGCAAGCTCGCGGCCACCGTCAACGCGATGATCGAGCGTCTGGAGCGGTCGTTCGCGGAGGTCCGGCGGTTCACGGCCGACGCCTCGCACGAACTCCGCACCCCGCTGACCGCGATCCGCATCGAGGCCGAGGCGGCACTCGACCGGGCCGCGACGGCGGAGGAGTATCGGGCGCTGGCCGGGAGCGTTTTGGAGGAGTGCGGCCGGATGGCCCGGCTGACCGATCAACTCCTGGCACTGGCCCGCGAGGACGCCGGCGCCGCGCACGCCGAACCCGTGCCGGTGGACCTGGGCGAACTCGTCGGCGGGGTGGTCGAGGTGCTCCGCCCGGTCGTCGAGGCCCGGCGGCTGAAGCTCGACGCCGAACTGGCGGCCGGGGTGGTCGTGCGCGGCGACCCGGTGCGGCTCCGGCAGGTGGCGGTGAACCTGATCGACAACGCGGCGAAATACACGCCGGAGGGCGGGTCGATTCGCGTGACCGTGGCGCGGATCGACGAACGGGCCGTGCTCACGGTCGCGGACACGGGTGAGGGCATCCCGGCCGAACACCTGCCGCGCGTGTTCGATCGCTTTTACCGATTGGACAAGGCCCGCAGTCGGGAGATGGGCGGGACCGGCCTCGGCCTGGCGATCGTCAAGAGCATCGTCACCGCCCACGGCGGGGCGGTCGAACTGACCAGCACGGTCGGTGCGGGAACCACGGCCACCGTCGCTCTCCCCCTGAGGGTGCCCACCGCCGGTGAATGACTCGACAACAGCCGCGGACCGTCACGTCGGTTGTTTTTCTGGCTCGCCGGCCGGTGCGAAGAAGAGCAGCGCGACGCTCCCGGCGAGCGCCGAACCGGCGCCGTAGCAGAACGTGGCCGGCGGCCCCACGCTCGTCCACAGGACTCCGCCGACGAGGCTCGCCATGAGCCCGGTGAGGCCGACCGTCGCCATGTACCACCCGACCCCGCTCGCCCGCATTTCCTCCGGCACGAGGTCGCTGGCCAGCGCCTTGCCCACCGCGCGGAAAACGCCCTGGTAGAGACCGTAGAAAGCGAACAGGAAGCCCAGCAGTGCGGTATCCGTCGTCAGGCCGAATCCGGCGTAGACGACCAAGAAGATGACGAAGGACGCCAAGAGGACGTTCTTCCGCCCGAGGTGGTCGGAGAGGTAGCCGGCCGGGTAGGAGGCCAGCGCCGCGACCAGGTTGAACAGCGCGTAGATCAGGATCGTCTGCGTCAGCGACGCGCCCAGGTCGTGCGTCCGCAGGATGAGGAAGGCGTTGCTGGAGTTCCCGATGCCGAAGAGCGCCGTGACACCGAGGTAGGCCCAGTACCGTTTCGGGAAGCGGCCCGGGTGAACGTCGAGCTTCGCCTTCGCGTGGGCCTCGATCGGCTCCTCACGCACCAGGAGGACCATGAGCGCCGCGAGCAGACCCGGGACGAAGGCCAGCAGGAAGATCGACGGCAGGCTGACGGCGGCCAGTGCGATCAGGGCGAGGGTGATGAGCGGCCCGAGGAACGCGCCGAGGTTGTCGCCGGCCCCTTCGAGGCCGAACGCCTTCCCGCGGCTCCCCTCGTCGGCGGACGCCGCGACCAGCGCGTCGCGCGGGGCCGACCGGGTGCCCGCCCCCAGGCGGTCCAGGGCGCGGGCCCCGAGGACCCCCAGCCAGCCGGTCGAGAGCCCGATGAGCGGCTTGGCGACTGCGGCCAGCACGTAACCGACCAGCGCGATACCCTTTCGGCGCCGGAGCCGGTCGGAGAGCCACCCGGAGAACCCCTGTACGACGTTCTGGACCGCTTGCGCGACCCCGTCCACGGCGCCGACGACGGTGGCCGTGGCGCCCAGGTTCTGCGTGAGGAAGATGGGCAGGATCGGGTAGAGCATCTCCGTCGAGACGTCCGCGAACAGGCTCGCCAGCGCGAGCAGGTAGGTGTTCCGCGACAGCCCCGCGAAGTAGCCCTTTCGCTCCATCGCTCACCCGCAGCCAGCCCGAAGGCGAATCGAAGCGGCCAACGGCGCGGCGGTGATGGGCCGGTGACGCTTGCGCTGGGATTGTAAGCGCGGCCGCGGCCGCGGCGGAGCGGGACGTGAAGATAAACGGGAATTAACTTCCCGCAGTTCAGCCGACCCGCCCGGTTTACCGATACCCACGGTGCGACCCGCCGCCACCGGTCGGTGGGCGGGTTCCGCGCCGGGGTTGCAGGAGACCGATGTGGCGACCGCCAGGAGTCGGGTAGCACAGTGGCTCGCCGGCGCGGGGGTGCTCGTCCTGCCGGCCTGTTCCGCCTTCGATACCGGCGCACCGGCCGAAGGGGTTCCGCCCGCGCCCCGGCTGGCCGCCCGACCGTACCCGGCGCCCGCGAGCCCGGCCGTGATCCTCGCCGGCGCGCAAACGAAGGCGGAAGGTGAGAAGGGCGCACCCCCGGCGAAAGAGGCGACCGCGCTTCCACCAGTGCCGCGCGCTGCGACGCAAGGCAAACCGCTGCCGATCGACCTACCTACCGCTCTTGCGCTGACCAACGCCAGCCCGCTCGACATCCAGATCGCCGGCGAGCGGCTCCGGGCGGCCTCGGCCGCGCTCGACCGGACCCGGGTGATGTGGCTGCCCAACGTCGGGGTCGGCGTCGACTACTTCCGGCACGACGGGCAGATTCAGGACGTGGCGGGTAACGTCTTCACCACCAGCAAGTCGTCGTTCCTGGTCGGCGGCGGCCCGACCGCCGTGTTCCCCGTGAGCGAGGCCCTGTACGCGCCGTTGGCCGCGCGCCAGGTGCTCCGCGCCCGGCAGGCGGACGTTCAAGCGGTCCGGAACGATACCACGCTGTCGGTCGCGGAGGCGTACTTCACCGTTCAGCAGGCGCGCGGCGAGGTGGCCGGGGCCATCGACGCCCTCCGACGGGCCGAGGAGCTGGTCAAGCTGACGGAAAAGGTCGCCCCGGACCTCGCCCCGACCGTCGAGGTGAACCGCGCGAAGGCCGAGGTCGCCCGGCGCCGCCAGGCGGTCGAGGCGGCCTACGAGCGGTGGCAGGTCGCCAGTGCCGACCTGACCCGCCTGCTCCGGCTCGAAGCCGGTACGCTGGTCGAACCGGCCGAGGAGCCGGCGCTGGTGGTCGAACTGATCGACCCGGCCGCCGCGCCCGACGACCTCATCCCGATCGCGCTGACCACCCGCCCCGAACTGGCCGCCGACCAGGCGCTGATCCAGGCCGCACTCGTTCGGGTCCGCCAGGAGAAGATGAGGCCGTTCGTCCCGAACGTGGCCCTGCGGGGCGTCGGGTCGCAGGTGCCGGGGCTGGCCGGCGGGTACTTCGGCGGCGGGATCAACGACAACCTCTCCAACTTCGGGGGGCGGTTCAGCTTCGACCTCCAGGCCGTCTGGGAGCTGCAGAACCTCGGCCTGGGCAACCGCGCCACGGTCCGCGAGCGCGAGGCCGAGCGGCGGGCGTCATTGCTCCAACTGCTCCGCACGCAGGACCGGGTGACGGCCGAGGTGGTCCAGGCGCACGCCCAGTTGCGCCGGGCCGCGAACCGGCTGAAGGCGGCCGAGGAGGGCGTGGCGAACGCGGCGGAGACGGCCGAGAAGAACCTGCGCGGACTGGTGCCGGGCAAACGGGTGGGCGAGCAACTGACGCTCGTGTTCCGGCCGCAGGAGGCGGTCGCGGCGGTCACCGCGCTCGACCAGGCGTACCGCGACTACTACGCGGCGGTCGGCGACCACAACCGGGCGCAGTTCCGGCTCTACCGCGCCCTCGGCCACCCCGCGCAGTGCCTCACGAACGTCCCGGCCCGCCCCGCTGCGATTCCGGCGGCGACGCCACCGGCCGCGCCAGCCGCGCCGGTCCCGCTTCCCGCTCCGGCCCCCGCCTCCGCACCCGCACCGATCCCCGCACCCGCGGTGCC
>JAFKJJ010000478.1 GCA_017306025.1 Planctomycetota bacterium | reverse complement strand
TGTTACGGGGCCGCGTGTGTATATCTTGGCAAGTCGGTAGCGTGGGCCTTAGTAGGTGGGTGACACGATAGATCGTTCGCTGCTCAAGGCGAGCGATCTTGTTCGTTAAGAATCCTTAGAAAGGAGGTGATCCAACCGCAGGTTCCCCTACGGTTACCTTGTTACGACTTAGTCCCAATCAGGAAGTCCGGCGTCGGCCGCGGTCAAGCGGACTTCGGCCGTCCCTCCCTTTCGTGGCTTGACGGGCGGTGTGTACAAGGCTCAGGAACACATTCACCGCGGTGTTGCTGACCCGCGATTACTAGCGATTCCGGCTTCACGCAGGCGAGTTGCAGCCTGCGATCTGAACTGGGGCGTGTTTTCTGTGATTGGCTTCTCTTCGCAGAGTCGCTTCACTTTGTGCACGCCATTGTAGCACGTGTGCAGCCCTGGACATAAAGGCCATGAGGACTTGACGTCATCCCCGCCTTCCTCCGGTTTAACACCGGCAGTCCCCCTAGAGTGCCCTTGCGGTTGCAACTAAGGGTAAGGGTTTCGCTCGTTATGGGACTTAACCCGACATCTCACGACACGAGCTGACGACAGCCATGCAGCACCTGTACTCGGCTCCCTATTGCTAGGTTCGTTCCCGTTTCCGGGTTCTACTACCGAGCGCTTTCGCACATGTCAAGTCCAGGATAAGGTTCTTCGCGTAGCCTCGAATTAAGCCACATGCTCCACCGCTTGTGTGAGCCCCCGTCAATTTCTTTGAGTTTCAGCCTTGCGACCATACTCCCCAGGCGGGGTACTTAGCACTTTAGCTTCGGCAGTAAACCCATGTCTAGTCTACTACCTAGTACCCATCGTTTAGGGCTAGGACTACCGGGGTATCTAATCCCGTTTGCTCCCCTAGCTTTCGCGCCTCAGCGTCAGAAGAGGTCCAGCGCGCCGCTTTCGCCACCGGAGTTCCTGTAGATATCAACGCATTTCACCGCTCCACCTACAGTTCCGCACGCCCCTACCTCCCTCGAGGCCGTCAGTATCTGAGGCAGTTCCACGGTTGAGCCGCGGCATTTCACCCCAGACTTGACAGCCCGCCTACGCGCCCTTTAAGCCCAGTGATTCCGAACAACGTTCGCACGGTTCGTCTTACCGCGGCTGCTGGCACGAACTTAGCCCGTGCTTATTTTTGGGATAGATCACACCCTCGCGGGCTTTTCTCCCCCACTAAAGAGCTTTACAACCCGAAGGCCTTCATCGCTCACGCGGCGTCGCTCGGTCAAGCTTGCGCTCATTGCCGAAGATCCTCGACTGCAGCCACCCGTAGGTGTCTCGCCAGTGTCTCAGTGCGAGTGGCGCGGGTCGTGCTCTCACACCCGCTAGACATCTTCGCCTTGGTGGGCCGTTACCCCACCAACTAGCTAATATCACATGGGCCCCTCTCCGGGCGATGAATCTTTGGTCTCACGACGTCATCCGGTATTACCCACCATCTCTGATGGCTATCCCGAACCCGGAGGTAGGTACCCATGCCTTACTGCCCCTTACGCCGGTTCCCCCATTGCTGGGATTCCCCCGACTTGCATGCCTAATCCACGCCGCCAACGTTCGTTCTGAGCCAGAATCAAACCCTTCAAGTTTTTTTGTTAACCGCACCCTCGCGGGCACGGCCCTTGGTTGAGTTCAATCCCGCCGTTGTTCGTTTCGTTGACTCAAAAGACTTGACAGGTCCGGCTTTCATTCCCCCACTCGCGATCGCTCGCTCGTGGAGGCACGATTGCTTTTCCTGTCGAGGAGAGTCAACGCCGCGAACACGGCATTAACCCACCTCGTAAGGCTTTCGCTACCGACTTGTCAAAGACCGCATCGAACCGCTTCGTTCACCGGACGATTAATTGCGGCCATTCAACCGCTACCGTTCGGCTCACTCAACTTATCGAGTCCGCTTCGCGTGACAAGCAGCAATTTTAGGTTGCTTTTCGTCGTCGCGTCGCGTTCACCACCGCGTCACAGTGGTAACGGAATGATAAGGGAAAGCTGTTGGGTGTCAACACGCCGGCGAGAAATTTTGCGAAAAGCTCCACGAACCCTCTTTCGCAAGGGTTTCGGAGCCGGCGGCGAAGTGGACCGCGGTTCCTTCCATGCAGGCGGCGAGGATATGTGCTCGCCGTCGAGTTCGGCCGTCTATCCCCTGGTGTCTCGGGAGAGGGGACGTTACAACGAGTGTGAGCCCTGCCCTTGTGCGGGTCAAGCACAAACGTTCGACCTTCTCGGAATTTTCGTCATGGCTACGCCACACGCGCTGATCCTTCGGGCGCCCGGCACCAACTGCGACCATGAAGTCCAGACCGCGTTCGAGTTGGTCGGCGGCCGCGGCACCCGACTGCACATGAACGCCCTCCGCGACGACCCGCGGCAGCTCCGCGACTACCAGATCCTCGTGCTACCCGGCGGCTTCTCCTACGGCGACGACGTGGCTGCCGGGAAGGTGCAGGCGCTCTACATGCGGCACTTTCTGGCCGACGCCATGCGAAAGTTTCGCGACCAGGAGAAGCTGATCCTGGGTATCTGCAACGGCTTCCAGGTGATGCTTAAGGCGGGTCTTCTGATGCCGCCCGACGAGGACGGCCCGCTCGCGACGCTGGCGCACAACGACAGCGGTCACTACGAGGACCGCTGGGTTCACCTTCGGGCGACCCCGGGCAAGTGCCCCTTTCTGAAGGGCGTGGAGCGGTTGCACGTCCCGGTCGGGCACGGCGAGGGGCGGTTCGTGTGCCGAAAGGAGTGGATCGCGAAGGGGCTGGAGCAGTCCGGGCAAGTCGTGCTGCGGTACGTAGACGCCAACGGCCACCGCGCGGGCTACCCCGCGAACCCGAACGGCTCCCAGGACGACATCGCGGGCGTTTGCGACACGACCGGCCTGGCGCTGGGGTTGATGCCGCACCCGGACCGACACCTGTTCCCGACACAGCACCCGCAGTGGACCCGCCACGGGTTGAAGGCCGAGGGCGACGGATTGCAACTATTCAGAAACGCGGTGGAGTTCTTCAAGAAGGACTGATACCGAATCCGGGTGATGGGTAACCCTCTCCAATGGTTGTAGGGTTTACCATGAAGCGACTACCTGTTGTTGAGCACCTGAACGCAGAGGAGATCGACCGCCGCTATCGGAGTTGCGCGGACGCCGCCGAGAAGAGTCGGTGGCATGTGCTGTGGCTGGTCACGCGCCCCGACCAACCCCTCTCGGCCACCCGGGCCGCGAAGTTGGTCGGGTTCACGCCCGCCTGGGGCCGAGCGATCCTCGAGCGGTACAACGCGCACGGCCCCCGATGCACGCATCGACGGCCGGCGCGACAACGGGGCCGACCCGGAACTGACGGCCGAGCAGCAGGCCGAACTGTTCACCGCGCTTCAGGCCGAACCGCCGGACCGGGGGCTGTGGAGCGGGCCGAAGGTTGCGGCCTTCGTGAAGGACCGGTTCGGCGTGGAGGTGTGGCCCCAGACCGGGTGGCCGTGGCTCAAGGACCTCGGCTTCCGGCTCGTGGTCCCGCGCCCGCGCCACCCCAAGGCGGCCACACCCGCCGAGCAACAGGGGTCGCCGCCAACGCGGTCCCGCCCGGCTCGGTCCGCCAGTCGTCTGCTCGGCCGGCGTCCCGGTGTCCGCCCGCCCGGCCGGCACCCACTCCGGCTCCCGCTCCCAGGTCGGGGTCGTGGTGTGCCGCCGGGTCACGAAGAACCCGTTCCGTCCGGCGATCCCGAACGGGAACCCGGTGGCCCAGAAGTTCCGGTCGGCGGCCCACACGTCGTTCTCGGCCACTGTCCCCAAGATGGGATCGAGCCGGGACCGCTCCTGGGCGTGCCCGTCCTCGCACGGGACCACGTCGATGGCCGACCCGAGGGTCGGGTCGAGGAGCACCCGCGTCGGCCCCGGTAGCGGCCCGGCGGATTCGAGGACGTGGGCGACACGTTCGGGCGGGATCGGGCGGTACGATCGCGCCCGAACGGGGTCGGGTCGGCCTTCGGGTCCCTGGTGCGTTCTGGAGTCGTGGGGTCGGTGGTACACCCACGATACCGAGGGGCACCGGCTTTACGCTTTACGGAAGGGCTTCGGAGCCTCAACTATCCGAACCCTTCGGTACCAGACGATCACGGATCAGCACGGGTCTGTAGAACGGGTCACATTTCTTTCGCTGCAACGGGCGGCAGGTCCCCTCCGCGAGACGGGAGGGGTTCGCCCGCGGTTCCGGGGGAAAGCGGCGTCACTTCCGCTGCACCAGAAACTCCAGCAGGTCGGCCGCCTCGTTCAGCGTCAGGCCGCTCATCTGTCCGTCGGGCATCAGCGACAGCCGCGACGGCCGAACGCTCTCTACGTTCTCGCCGTCGAGCGTGATCTCCTTGTTCTCGGCGTCGCGCAGCACCAACTGTTTCTCGTTGCGCTTCACCACGATGCCGGTGTACGTCTTGTCGTCCTTCGTCCTCACGTTGTACGCCGCAAACTGCGGCTCGACCCGCGCCGACGGGTTCAGCAAGCTGTCGAGCAGCTCCGCCCGCGTGCGCGTCTTGCCGATCGCCGAGAGGTCCGGGCCGAGCGCCGTTCCCCGGTCGCCGACCTTGTGGCAGTTCGCGCACTTCATCTCTTTGTTGAAGAAGATCAGCTCTCCCTTCTTCGCGTCCCCCAGAACGGCGAGTATCGGGGCGGCGCGCGGGCTGGCGCCGAGCTTGCGGCCCTTCGGGTCGGCCGGCTGGTAGCCCTCGAACAGCTCCCGGACCGGACCGGGTTCGAGCTTCGCGGCACCGGCGAGCAGCTTCTCGGCCGGCGGCCCTTCAAACTTCCCCAGCCCGAACCCGCGCGCGTACGGCCACGCGGCCGGGAACGAGCCGAGCGCCTTCTCTGCGACTTCGTCGTTCGGCGTCGGGGCGGTCCATTTCTTCGGCGGGTTCGACAGCGACGCGATCCACTCCGCGATCAGGTCGAGCCCGCGGGCGTGCGGGAACTCCGAGCCCAGGTGCGGCATCCGCCCGCGGCCGAACTTCGCCATGCGGTAGAACAGCACGCTGCGGTACGGGTCGCCCGGCGCCACGACCCGCGCGTCCGGCAGGCCGAAGTCGCCCTGGCGCGGCTTCACATCGAAGATGCCGGTTTCCTTCAGCGGCCGAGAGATGTCGAGTTCGAGCACCACCTGACCGCCCCCGCCGCCGAACCGGTGGCAGTGGGCACAGTTGACGTGCAGGTAGCTCCGCGCCCGCAGGTCGAGCGGCTCCGGGTCGTTGATCCCCGCGAGCGCCGGCTCCTTCTTGACCGACTCCGTGTCAAAAGGCGGCAGGGTCTTGTTGTCGGCCGCGACCCGCTTCGCGTATCCCTGCTGTGTCAGCCAGACGAGTTGGTTCGGCGCGTTCCCTCCTCCGACCGCGAACAGGAGCGGGCGGTTCAACTGCCGCGCGGTGAACGCCAGCGCGTACTCGGACCACGAACTGTGGCACGTCAGACACTGCGTGCGGCTGTGGTACGTCCAGACGTGCTCGCGGGTGCGGCCCTCCAGCCGCTTCTCGAAGCTCTTGCCGGTGATGGTCGGCGCCACCGGCACGGTGAACGTCACCTCCGCGCCGTCGGCCGGGACGAGGTCGGCGTCGGTCTGGTCCTTGCGCCACGCGTAGGAGTACCCGCGCCAGTCCTCGCCATCGTGGTGGAGGATCTGCGTTTCCACGCGCCGGTCCACGCGCTGCTTGGCTTCGACCACGTCGAGCGAGATGGTCTTCACCAGCACCGTCCCGGCCGGGAACTGCATCTTGAAGTCGTGCCAGAACACCTGACCGGGCAACTGCCGCGGCTTGTCGAAGAAGCTGACGGCCGCCCTGTTCGGCAGCGCGATCAGGTATTCCGCGGTGGCCCCGTCCTGCCACTGCCGGACGTTCGGGTAGAACGCGATCACGCCGTCGGCGGGGGTGAGCTTCGCCACGTTGGCGAACAGGCCCGTGTCGCTCAGGCGCGTGGGGAAGCTGTCGTTCGCCGCGGCCCCGTCGTTCTTCGCGAGCGTGTAGATGTGGCCGCTGTCGTATTCGGCGAAGTAGATCTCGCCCGCGTTGTCCTCGCCGAATGCCGACACGCGAATGTTCGGCTTCACGATCTCCGGCATCTCCTTTAGCTTTTTGGTGGGGGAACCTCCCGTGGGTTCCCCCGTACCCCCTCCTGCCTCGCCGGCGAACCGCGCCGCCCAGATGCGCCGCGTTTCCCAGTCGCCGAAGATGTACGCGCCTTCCAGTTCGGGGAACTTCTTGCCGCGGTAGACGTACCCGCCGGTGACGCTGGCCGCGATGGTGTGCGGCAGCTCGATGACGGGCGGGCGGATCGGCGCGGGGCCGATCTTCTGCTCCGGCTTCACCGGCTGGCGCCCCTCGACGATGCTCCAGCCGTAGTTCCCGCCCTTCTCGACCTTGTGGACCATCTCCCACAGTTCCCACCCCACGTCGCCGACCCACAAATCGCCCGTCTTGCGGTCGAAGGACATGCGCCACGGGTTGCGGAACCCGAACGCCCAGATCTCCGGCCGCACGTCCTTCAGGTTCACGAACGGATTGTCTTTGGGGATCGCGTAGTTCTTGCCGGGGTCCTTCTTGTCCACGTCGATGCGCAGAACGGAACTCAGGAGGTCGGAGCAGTCCTGTCCGGTGTTGATCGGGTCGGGCGGGTTCGGACCGCGGCCGTCGCCGGTCGAGATGTAGAGCATCCCGTCGTTGCCGAAGTGCAGGTCGCCACCGTTGTGCCCGCCGCCCTGGAACGTGATGACGACCTCTTCCGTCGCGGGGTCGATGCGGGGCGGGTCGGTGGCGGTCACGGTGAACCGCGACACGCGCGAGCCGTCGGCGAGGAAGCCGGGCACGTTGTCCTTCTTCTGGAGCACGTAGCAGACGTAGCAGTAGCGGTTCTTTTCGAACTGCGGGTGGAACACGAGCCCGTACAGTTCGCTGATGCCCTTCGCGTTCGGGTTCGCGACGAGTTTCTGATAGTCCTTCCGGAAGTCGAGGAACACGTCGGGTTTGGCGTCCGGCTTGTTGGCGAGCGAGTACAGCGCGCCGGCCTGTTCGCCGACGAACAGGCGCTCGCTGCCGGGGCACTTCACGATGAGCAGCGGGTGATCGAACTTGGCCTCGGTGAACGCGCGGACCGACTTGTATTTCGGCGGCGGCTCCGGCGACCCGGCGACCTTCGACGTGGTCCACGCCTTCCGCTTCGACGGCTCGTCCGCGGCGCGCGTGGGCCAGCCGAGGGCGCAAACGAGCGAGACGGCCGCGAACCCGACGACGACCGCCGATATTCGTGTGAAGGCGCGTGGTGACATGGGGAACTCACGAGCAAGGAACGGCCGGACCGGAAAGAAAGTGTACACCGGACGGGCGCCCGAACACACACTGAACACGGGGAACACCGGGCCGCGCCGGTCGCACAGGGAACACCGGGCATAAGGACCACAGGGGTTCCCCTATGAACTGCGAACCCGACGGCGGAGGTTCCTCTCTTCGCCCCGGAGCGGGCCGGCGGTTGTGAACTGCGATTCGTTCGCGAACGCGGCCCACAACCGAGCGGCGCAACCTCTCCTGAATCGCGTTCCAATCTCTCCCCTGGCCCGCTGATTCGGTCGTCAATTTGACAGTTGCGGCCGGGGCCAGCGATCGCGTAACCTGTATCGTCCCGCCTGATTCGTGGAGTCGCTTCTGATGACCCGCTGCGCCGTGCCGCTCGCGCTTCTCGTCGTGTTGCTCGCGTTCGCCGATCGTTCCGAGGGGCAGGAGAAGTACACCGACCCCGAACTCAAGCCCAAGGCCCGCGAGCACTGGTCGTTCGTCCCGCCGAAGCGCCCCGCGGTGCCCAAAACGACCCACCCGACCACGAACCCGATCGACAGCTTCGTCCGCGCGCGGCTGGACAAGGAAGGGCTGAAGCCGTCCCCGCCGGCCGACAAGCTCGCGCTCGTCCGCCGCGTGACGCTCGACCTCACCGGGCTGCCCCCCTCGCCGGCGGAGGTGGACGCGTTCCTGAAGGACGACGCGCCCGACGCCTACGAAAAGCTGGTGGAGCGGC
>JAFKJJ010000477.1 GCA_017306025.1 Planctomycetota bacterium | reverse complement strand
CTCGGGCACAGGGCGCGTTGATGTCCGTGTTCGAGACGTGTCCCCGGCAGGCACTATCGGTGGTGGATCACGTCAGCCGAACGTTGCGCTGGTTCGGCAACCGGATACTGCCTCGACCCGTGCTGCTGCCGGGGCGCTAAACAAGTACTTTGTGGCCGAGTAGCTCGCGGAGATATTCGAGTTTGTCGGGGTGTGCGACGATAAATTTCGTCGCGAAGCTGTGCCGCAGCCCGTACATGCACAGATTCTCAGGCCATTCGAGAATCTTCGTGTCCTTGAATTTGGTCTGCAATTGGTAGAGGTAGACACCGAGCGCGTCCGAAGTCCACGGGCGACCGTGGGCGTTACGGAAGATCGGCCCGGTCGGTTGCTCGCGGTTCTTTTTCTCGACCAGTTCGAGAGCGTCCGGCAGGAGCCAAATCCGTCTGACGTATTTGTTCTTGTGCTTCCGATTTTTGTAGAGGTCTTGCACGTCCCAGATTTTCAGGTTCGGCTTGTAGTGACGGGATTCGACGCGACAGACGGTGGACGGCCTCGCGCCGGTCATGGCGAGGATGCGAACCACGTCCGCGAATGCCGGGTTTGCGACTTTCAGCACTTGCTCGTATACCCTCTGTTCCCACACCACGCCCCCGCCACGGGCCTCGCCTTCAGGAAGTTCAAGCATTCCCCGAAGTGGATTGCTGGCGATGAGCCGGACTTTCGGCTTCGTGGCCCAGTTCAGCACGGCGAGAATGATGCTCTTGTAATTCCGCTCGGTCCCGGCTGACGCGATGCACGTCACCCGCTGGCCTTTGACCTTCTCCTTCAACGTCGGCTGCTTCTTGGACTCGATCCAACGGTTGACGTGACTGGCCCGGAGGTCGCGCACGCGCACGCCGAGGCCGATGAAACGAACGAATTCTTCGAGCCGGTCCTTGCACAGCCGGTAGCGGTCCTCCGCGTGGTTCTCCTTGACCTGGGCGAGCCACTGATCCGCGATCTCCGCGAACGGGGGGTTCTTGTCCACGGACTCACCGAGGTCGGCCTTGTTCAACAGAAAGTGGAACTCCCGCTCGGCAATCGCCTTGTCAATGCCGAGGCGATGGAACACGCCGTCGATGGTCGTGGTGTACTGTTCCAGACTCTCGGTCCAGTTCAGTTTTGGTTTGCGGCCCATATCGGAAACTCCGTTGTGGTGCCGGGTGGCTTTCTCTGGCTCACACCCGTTCTTTGTGCCGTTCTTTGCGCCGGCATGCTTTCCTGATAAGCACCAAAACTGTGAGTCTCTGAAACTGCGTTGGGAAATGCAGAAGTTTCGCGCAAAGAATTGAACCGTTAGGGGATGCGGCCCATGAATCCGATCCCGACAATTCCGATCCGTACCATCGTGCAAAACCCCTGGTATTCTGCGGCAATTTGTCGGTGCAATGTCTGCTCAGCCGGCTATTCCGGCTGAGCTCCCACGCAATCTTTTCGCCTCCCACAGCCCGTCCCGCGAGGGAGGAATGGCCAGCAGAAGGGGCATTGAGGCGATGCTCAGTGGTACACCCGTGTGCCGTAGCACAGCCGGCGAACGGCCGCGGCCCGGGTGGCGGCGCGTGGAGTTACCGACAGCCTGACCGAGATTCTACTCTCGCCCCTGACCTTCTGCCACAACCCCGCCGCCGGCCCCGAAACGTGCCTTAGTTACCGGAGGCCGCTCTCGCCCGGTTCGGGTGGGTCGGGTCTGCCGCGGGCGAGGCCGGCGGCGTCCGCACCGACGCGTGCCCGTGGTCGCAGTGGCGGCGAGAGCACCCGCACCGGGCGCGGTGCGGCCTGCCGGTGCGTTGACGCCGCCGACCGGCCCGCACCGCGCGGGTGAAGGTCCACTCCGTCGCGCTGGAGTTCAACCGGCGCCCGCGGGACGAGAATATAGTCGAGTAGCGTGGCGTCACACCCCGATCTCGGCGAACTCCAGGTGATCCCGACAGCCGCGGTACCAGTCGGCCGACGAGGACGCCGACGGGAGCGCCGTCGCCTGCGGCCGGTAGGGCTTAAAATCGCCGTCCTGGTACAGCAGGATCTCGTTGGAGTGCGGCGCCTGCACGGCCAGTTGCACCCAGCCGTTCTCGGTCATCTGTCGCCCCATCGGGTTGCCGGCCAGCACCTTCTTCATCACCTCGGGCGTCGTCTCGCAGACGATGAGCAACCGCACCGGCTCGTGGATCTCGACCATCTGCCAGGGCAGCCCGGTGCGCAGGTCGCTGGCAGCCCCGTCCATCACGCCGAGCAGCGACGTGATGTTGTGCGGCAACTTCGTGCCGCACCCGTAGCCCGGGGAATCGACGTGCGAGAAGTAGTACTCCAGGTTGATGCCCCCGCACACCGGGAAGATCGCCCCCATCGTCCGGGCCAGGATGGTGCCGTTCTCGTCGTCCTGGGTCGGGTCGTAAGCGGTCAGGAAGCAGCGGCGGTCGAGGTACAGCCCGCGGGTGCGCTCGCGGCGCCCGACGTGGGTGATGGCGTTGGTCGCGTGCCCCAGTTCCGGCCGCACCTGCGCGAGATCGGCGCTCCGCTGTTCGACGTGCCGCCGCGCCTCGGCGGGCGTCAGATCGAGCGGCGCGGACATGAACCGCCGACACCGCTCGTGCGCGTTGCGGTCGAGCGCCTGTTCGATCTCGGCACACGCCCGCTCGAGTTCCGCCTGGTGCGTCTCCGGCACGCGGTCCAGGTCGAACAGCGTGACCGAGTCGTCGCAGGTGTTGTGGAACCCGCCGACGAACCGCGTCGATTCCGGGACGGTGACGCCCCGGGCGGCCAGGCGCTCGCGCACCCGCGGGTCGTTGAGGACGTGCGCCGCGGCCCGGCCGTTGGGCGCCCCGGACGATCCGCCGCACGCGCCGCAGTCGTAGGCCGACTTGTGCGGGTTGTTCTGGCTGTACGAGCCGTGCCCGACCGTGAACACCAGCCGCGCGAAGCCACTAATTAGCCCGATGTCGCGCAAGAGCCGCTCGGCGCCGGCCGCCATCTCGTCCAGCGTGAACCCCAGGTGGCCGTTGGTCGAACCGGGCGCGCACACCGGGTCGCGTTCGAGCGCCAGTCGGGTCCGCGACCGGGGCGAGACGATCTTGCCGAAGCGGTTGCGGACCCGGGCGGTCAGGCGCGGGAACAGGGTCCGCGCCACGAGCGGGATCGACGCGAGCACGCCGAGGATGCCCGAGAACACGGCCGCGCCGGCCAGCGACCGGGTGACGATGTGCGCCCGGTGTGCGGTCTTGCCCAGCACCCGCTGGGCCCGCCGGAGCCGCTCGTGCCCCGCCGCGTCCTCTTCGGGCTGCTCCTCGACCCAGTGTTTGGGCACCATCACGATCGGGCACAGCGGCACGAAGTGCGCCTCGTCGGAGCCGCGGTAGTACATCGGCAGGGCGAAGAACCCGGCCGCGCCGAACGTCTCGCAGTCCGGCGCCACCTCCTCCATGTGCCGGCGGAACGACTCCTCCCGCTCGTCGAGGCAGGTGATCGCCTGGAACCGCGGGCCGACCACCTTCCGCCGTTCGTGGAGGGCGAGCGCGTCGAGCGTCTGCACCCGAAACCGCGCCTCGTAGGCGAGGTGGAACACGCGGCGCCGCTCGACGGCCCGGAACGATTCGACCTCGCGAACCAGGTCCCCCCACGCGGCCGGGGACAGCCCGGACAACTCGTCCGGCGACCAGCCGAGCACCTGCGCGAGCTGGAAGACCGGAAACGCCCGCTCCGCCGGCGCCGGCGGTGCCCACGGCGCCAGCCGCGCCCGGAGATGGTCCCGCAGTCCGGTCAGGGGGCCGGTGTAGCCCGCCTCCTCGCGCGCCGCGTGACCCGCCGCGAGCCGCTCCAGGAGCAGCCGCACGGCCACGAACTCGTCGAGGCTCCCGGCCGGCGGGGGCGTCGCGACGCGGTCGGCCCGCTCCTCGGTCTGCCGCACCATCCCGCCCCACCCGCGGAGCGCGAGCAGCGCCGCCGACAGGTACGCGTCCCACTCGGCCGCGGGTACGCCCAGGAGGGCCAGCGACTCGCACGCGGATTCGAGCGGGGAAGTACCCGCGGCGAGCAGCCGGTTCAGTTCGTCGGCCAGGCCCGCGAACCACCGGTGCGGGGTCCCGCCCGACCGGCGGTACAGCCCGGCGAACGCGCGAAAGAAGCCCCTCTCACGGTCGGGCAACGGCCAGTGCGCGACGCCCTGATCGAGGAACGCGGCGGTGACGCGCGTGAGCAGGTCGTTGACGGGCACGTCGATATCGGCGCCGGTGACGGCCAGGAGCAGATCGCGGTGTCGCACCGGGGCGGCCGGCGCGGCGGCCGACGGCGGGACGTCGCGGACCCCGTCGAGGCAGACGTGCCAGAGGGACTCCAGCGCGCAGACCTCCCACACGGCCTCCGGCCACGTGTCGATGTCGGACTCACCGAACCGGTCGAACAGGCGCGTCATCCACACCGGCCGGCGGGCGCGGTGGTTGGCGCGGAAGTCGCGCGAGATCCACCGCCGGGTCTCGCCGACGAGCTTGGCCCGGGTCGCGGCCGACGCCTCCGGGCGCATGCGGCGCAGGGCGTCGGTCTCCTCGACGAACCACCGCAGCTCCGCGTCGCGGCCCGAGCGGATCGGGTACTGGAGCATCGCGAGCCGAAGGTCCTGCCGGGTACCGTAAGGGGGGACGGGTTCCGCCGCGCGCGGGCCGAGGTCGCTCCGGAGCACCGCGCGCAGGTCGTCGAACCGGATGCGGCCGCGCAACAGTGCGTTGCGGTACCGGTCTTCGGTGAGGTACGGTTCGCACCCGAACACCTCGCCGCCGTACTCGACCGCCTCCTCGAACCGGAGGTGCTCGAACGCGTGCAGGGTGTTGTGGTGGATGAAGACGGAAATCGGCCCCTGTGCCGGGAGCAGGTGGGCCGCGCGATCGATGGCCTTGTGAAGTCGATCGGTCGGCGGGTCGGAACTCGGCCCGTCGTGTGGTGGGGGGTCGTGACGCGCGGGGTCCTTATCCGCCATGCTTAGCTCCGCACATTTCACCAACAAGGCCAGTATAGAAGGCGCGAGCGGCGCCGATAGCCGGCGGTGCGATTCTCTGGCCTTTTCGCACTAATATCCCCTCGTTTGGTGATCCTCGAACGACCGGGGCCAACGACAACCGTTCGGGCACCCGCGGCGTCACGGTTCCGCGCCGACCGTCGGATTTTGGGCCGGGGTCGAAGCCGGATCGTTTCCGCGGCTCTTCCGAGCGCTGGGGAATCGTCGTCGCGAAGTGAGGAACCTGCCCGGCATCAACCGGGCGGGTTTCATGTCGTCGGAATGATGCCCGCTCGACACCTCGCCTTCGCGTTCTGCTCTCTGATTGACCGAATTGATGAAGTCCAGTACCATTCCTCCAGTTCACCTCAAGCTCGACCGGACGCCCAACCCCATCCGAGGTCGTTCGCCCGTCGTGGAGACGTCATGAACACGCGGTGCTTTTTGGCAATGACGGCCATCGCTGCGCTGTCCCTCACAACGGCGGGTTGCTCATCGACCGAGCCGCAGCAAGAAGAGCCGCCTGTCGCTCCGGCACCACGACTACGGGCAGAGGGAAAAACGAAGGGATGTCCGCCGACCCCGGAGGAGCTGGCAGACGCGAAGAAAGCATATCGGGCATTAGGCGGAGACTACCGCAGGGATGAGCAACCCGGCGGGGAGCCGGTCCACCACTTCACCCCTCCGTACCCGCTCACCGCAGAAGGGCTGGTGCAACTGCCCGACCTGCCGTTCGACTATGTGCTCAACCTCCCGCTCGGGCCGGACACCACGCCGGGCATTCTCAAGCGCCTCGGCCGGCTTCGCAATTTGCGGTCCGTCAGCGTCAGTCACGCTCCCGGACAAGACGAGGGAAATCTGACGCCCCGGATCTCCGAACTCGCCGAGGTGCCGAACCTGGAGCACCTGTACCTATACTCCGGTGCGAGGACCCCGCTAACCGACGAGTTGGCCGAATCGTTGGCGACGTTTCCGGCGCTCCGTCGACTCACCGGGGGGGAAGGACCGATCTCGGACAAGGGGTTGAAGAGCCTCTCGCGGCATCCGAAGCTCGAAGCCCTCTCGCTTCAGTGTTGTGAGGCGATCACCGACGCCGGCCTGGCGCATCTGGCCGCGATGCCGAATCTCCGCGTCCTCGTCTTGGAGCGGTGCGACAAGTTGACCGCCGCCGGGCTCCGGCCCTTTACAAAGGAACCGCGCCTCACCGAATTGGCCGTTAACGGAACCGGGATGAAGGCCGACGCGCTGGCCGAGGTGGGGAAGATCCGCACGCTGGAGTGGCTGAACCTGTACTCATTTAATGGGGCTCTTCTGACCGAGCAGGGGTTGCGACAGGTGACCGGCTTGCCTCGACTTCGGCGGCTCGACCTCCCGTTCATGACTCACACGGATGCCGGATTGAAGGAACTTGCCGCGGCTTCGGGCCTCGAAGAAGTGGGGCTGTTTGGTTGTTCGAAAGTGACGGACGCCGGGGTGAAAGAGTTGGCCCGTCTGACCAAGCTGAAGTCACTCGATATGCGCGGGGCGGAGCAAATAACCGATAGGGCGCTGAGCGCGTTGTCCGGTCTCCCCGAATTGGAAACCTTCTATCTGACGGATGCCAAACCGGTAACCGATAAGGGGATGAAAGCCTTTATCGATGGACGTGGGGAAACTCTCGTACGTCTGGGGCTCGACGGCCTTTCGGTATCTGATAATTTCGTTGCCTATCTTCCGAAGAAGGCACCTCGCCTCAAGTCGTTGCACTTTTCCAGGTGCGAGGCCGTGACCGACGATAGTATCACCGCGCTGTCGGAAATGACTCAACTTCGCGACTTAAGCGTTAACAAGACATCGGTTTCCCCGGAAGGGGTGAATGTCCTGAAACAGAAGCTCCCGGAGTGCCGGGTCGATGGCCCGAGGCGCTCGCCGGATTGAGGTCAAGCCCCGGAGCAGGGGGTCAACTTGGCGCCCTGTCGGAAAGGCAGGGTGATACTTATGGCGTCCGCTCGCGTCGGGAATTGACTCCCGGCTTGAACGCAGGGACGAATCCGCTATCATCCTGCAAGCCAACTCGATTCGACCGGCCGCCCAATCCATCCGAGGTCATTCGCCCGTCGTGAGAGATCCCATGAACACGCGGTACGTTCTGCCGGCTTGGCTGTTCGCGCTGTGCGCCATCGCGGGGTGTTCGCAACCTGCCGAGGTGCCATTTACGGATGGAGCCGGTCCTGACGAGCCAAAGGGCAGCGGATTGCCGCAGGCGCCGGCGCCGCGTGTGAAGAAGACGACCGCGGAACTCCTTGTCGGCACTTGGCACGGGGTCTCAATTGATGGCCAACAGATCCCTAAGGAGTGGATATTTGTAATGGAATTCATGGATGATGGATCATTAAATATATTTGTAAATGACCAAAAGAATATTCCGGCCGTGAAGATGGGCACTTACAAGCTGACTGGCGACAGAATCAAGCTCAGCACCCCTGCCAATGCAGAAGGCCCGGCGAGAGATTGGTCAATTGTAATTAAAGAAATATCTAATAGTGAATTTACTAGCGCGATTGTATTGGCGAACGGCAAAGAGAAGGAGCGGACCGTTTTCAAGCGCGCGACCAAACCGTAGGGATTTCGCGAACGACACGCTATTGCTAGCCCACATCAAAAGGAATGTCTATGTTCTTGTTGCCCATGAGGTTCTATGCGACACTTTGTGGTGAGGAACTCGAGGCTCGCTGTGTCCCAACGGAATACCGTTGGAATCAAAGCCTTGTGAGCATCAACGATAACTGGAGCAATTCGGAAAACTGGGACCGGAAAAATGATACAACCGGGGTGTGGGTCCGCTGTGCCTTGGGCGATCGCCCGGGATTTAACGGGGCGACGGATGCGGATGTCTTCTTCCAAGGTAATACGGACAACGACTGTGTCGTTAATGTTTCTGATCTCAATAGGACTTACGCAGTTGCTTTTTCTGGAAGGCGATATCGTGGCGCGGCAAGGTAACTCCGCACGGCGTCACGAACGATTGCGGTTTTGGCGGCGAACCAACTGACCCCGGACTTGAGGCGATGCCACTCGAGCCGCAGGAACGCGCGG
>JAFKJJ010000476.1 GCA_017306025.1 Planctomycetota bacterium | reverse complement strand
GGGAGAGGGCATCAAGACAGTCGTGCCGTTATCTCGCCTCGCCCGTAACACGCGGACCGTGACCGAGGTGCTGGTGCCGCCCAGGAACCGGCCGCCGCCGGCGTACTGGGCCGTGAACGGGTAGTTGCCGTTGGCCGTGAACCGCATCGCAGACGGTGCGGTTGGCCGAAGGGAAAGCGCCTCTCACCGCGGGACGTGCGAGCGACTCACGGCAGACGGCGCGGCACGGGCAACCACAAGGGACGTGCGCGGAAGGTATTCGCGGGCGCCGGTCGTTCGGTTGCAGCGGGCCTGAAGTTTAAACGCTATCACCCCGCGGAAAATACAGATTCCAAGGAGACCGGTATAATTTTCCCCGTGTCGGTCGGGGAGGTCGGTTCGCGGTCTGCGCGGTGCGATCGGTGTCCTGAATTGGCCCGATCGGAATCCTCAAGCTCGCTCGCTGCGAACTGAATCATCTGCCAGATACAAGGCTCTTGGCTCTTGTGCAGATCCGCCGACGCGGCCGGTGGCAGGTCGAACTCCGGGAGAGCGCCTCATGCCCGTCGAAGCCCTGTGCCCCAATCCGTCCTGCGCGAAACGGTACAGCATCCCCGACGCTTCCGCCGGCCGTCCCGTTCGCTGCAGGGCGTGCGGGCAGGCGTTCGTTACCGGTGGCCAGACCGTCATTAGCCCGAAGCTCGCGCCGTCCGTCGGCGCGACGTCGACCACGGTGATCGCCATCGGCCAATCGCTGGGCCGGTTCGTGATCCGCGAGGAGCTCGGGGCCGGGGCGTTCGGGACCGTGTACCGGGCGTTCGATCCCGTGCTCAACCGGGAAGTGGCCCTGAAGGTGTTGAAGGCCGAGGTGGCCGCGGACGCCCGGCGCGTCCAGCGGTTCTTGCGCGAGGCCAAGGCGGCCGCGGGCCTGCACCACCCGCACATCGTCGCCGTGTTCGACGCGGGCCAGGACGGCGGGCGCTATTACATCGCCAGCGCCTTCATCGCCGGGCGGCCGCTGGCCGACGCGATCCCCGACGGCGGGGCGAAGTTCGCGCGCGCCGCGAAACTGGTCCGCGAGCTGGCCGAGGCGCTGGCGTACGCCCACGAGCAGGGCGTCGTGCACCGCGACGTGAAGCCGGCCAACGTCATGCTCGACGCGCAGGGCCGGGTTCACCTGATGGACTTCGGGCTGGCGGCCAAGAGCGACGGGGAGTCGAAACTCACCACCGACGGCGCGGTGATGGGCACGCCCGCGTACATGAGCCCGGAACAGGCCGCGGGGCAAACGGGCGAGGCGCAACCCGCCACGGACCAGTACGCGGTCGGCGTGGTGCTGTACGAGTTGCTCACCGGCCAGGTGCCGTTCACCGGCCCGCTGCCGGTGGTCATCCACAACGTCATCCGCACCGACCCCGAACCGCCCCGGCACCACCGCGCGGACGTGCCGGTGGACCTGGAGACGATCTGCCTGAAGGCGATGTCGAAGCGCCCGGGCGACCGCTACGCCGGGTGCCAGGACCTGGCCGACGACCTGCGGCGGTGGCTGGAGGGCGAGCCGGTGAGTGCGCGGCCGCTGCCGCGGTGGGAGCGGGCGGTGCGGTGGGTGCGGAAGAACCCGGCCCTCGCGTCGGCGGGGGTTCTGGGGGCCGTGGTCACGGTGCTGGGGTTGATCACGGCATCGGTGGTTCCGCTGTGGTTCCGTGCGGAGAGCGCCAAGAAGGACGCGATTCAGCAGCGCGAAGAGGCGGACGCGCGGAGGGCAGAGGCCGTTCAGCAAAGGGGAATTGCGGAAGAGGCCCAGAGGGACGCGAACACGCAGCGCGGGGTCGCGCTGGCGGCCCGCGACAAAATCGCCGCTCTGAATGCCCAGTTGGAACGGTTCAATTACGGCCGCACGATCCAGGTCGCGTATCAGGCGTGGCGCGACAACAACGTCGTCGCCACGCGCGGGTTGTTGGACGGCACCCCACCGCACTTGCGGGGTTGGGAGTGGAACTACGTCAACCGGATTTGCGACAGTTCGCTCCTGACCCTCGGGGGGCACAAAGCCCCGCTGTATTCCGCGGCGTTCAGCCCGGACGGAACGCGGATCGTTACGGGGAGCTGGGACCACACCGCGAAGGTGTGGGATGCCAAAACCGGTAACGAACTCCTCACCCTCGGGGGGCACAAAGCCCCGCTGTTTTCCGCGGCGTTCAGTGCGGACGGTTCACGCATCGTCACGGCAAGTGGTGACGGCACGGCGAAGGTGTGGGATGCCAAAACCGGCACCGAACTCCTCACCCTCAAGGGGCACAGAGACGGCGTGCTTTCCGTAGCGATCAGCGCGGACGGAACGCGGATCGTCACCGCCAGTGCCGATCGGACGGCGAAGGTGTGGGAGGTTCCCGCGGCGAAGCCGGAGGGGTTCGCCAAAACCGGCACCGAACTCCTCACCCTCAGGGGGCACACGGACATCGTGTTTTCCGCGGCGATCAGTGCGGACGGAACGCGGATCGTTACGGGGAGCTGGGACCATACCGCGAAGGTGTGGGATGCTAAAACCGGTAACGAACTCCTCACCCTCAAGGGACACACGGGCCAAGTGCATTCTGTGGCGATCAGTGCGGACGGAGCGCGGATCGCCACGGGAAGTTTTGACCAGACGGCGAAGATATGGGAGGTTCTCTCGGCGAAGCCGGAGGGGTTCGCCAAAACCGGCACCGAACTCCTCACCCTCAAGGGACACATGGGGTCGGTGACCTCTGTGTCGTTCAGCACGGACGGAACGCGGATCGCTACCGGCAGTACCGACAGGCAAGTGAAGGTGTGGGAGGTTCCCTCGGCGAAGCCGGAGGGGTTCGCCAAAACCGGCTCCGAGCTCTTCACCCTCAAGGGACACACGGACGGAGTGTATGCCGCGTCGTTCAGCCCGGATAGAACGCAGATTGTTACAGCAAGTTTTGACCTGACGGCGAAGGTGTGGGAGGTTCCCTCGGCGAAGTCGGCGGGGTTCGCCAAAACCGACACCGAATCTCTCGAGTTCGGCGAGCGCGCGGTCGTCGCGAGTCCCGCGGCGCACGCGCTCTTGATTTTTTGTCCCGTGGTGTTCAGCCCGGACGGAACACGAATCGTGACCGCCGACAACACGGCCGAAGCGAGAGTGTGGGACGCCAAAACCGGCACCGAACTCCTCGCCCTCAAGGGGCACGTGGGGGCGGTGGTATCGGCATCGTTCAGCACGGACGGAACACGGATCGCCACCGCCAGTGCCGACCAGACGGCGAAGATATGGGACGCCAAAACCGGCACCGAACTCCTGACCCTCAGGGGGCACAAGGCCCCGTTGTATTCCGCGGCGTTCAGCCCGGATGGTTCACGCATCGTCACGGCAAGTTCGGATCAGACGGCGAAGGTGTGGGAGGTGCCCTCGGCGAAGCCGGAGGGGGCCGCCAAAACCGGCACCGAGCTCCTCACCCTCAGGGGGCACACGGACATCGTGTATTCCGCGGCGTTCAGCCCGGACGGTTCGCGGATCGTCACGGCGAGTAACGACGGCACGGCGAAGGTGTGGGAGGTTCCCTCGGCGAAGTCGGCGGGGGCCGCCAAAACCGGTGCGGACATTCACACCCTCAAGGGACATGATCGGTACGTGCGGTCCGCGGCGTTCAGCCCGGACGGCTCGCGCATCGTCACGAGTAGTTACAGGACGGTAAAGGTGTGGGACGCCAAAACCGGTGTGGAAATCCTCGCTTTCAAGGGGCACACGGGCCATGTGAATTCCGCGGCGTTCAGCCCGGACGGCTCGCGCATCGTCACGGCGGGTGACGACGGCACGGCCAAGTTGTTGGACGCCAAAACCGGGGTCGAAGTGCTCTCGCTCCAGGCACACCGGACCACCGAGCATTCGGCATCGTTTAGCCCCGACGGCTCGCGCATCGTGACCCGGGGCCGCAGCGGCCTCAGCGAATCGGTCAAGGTGTTCGACGCGCGGCCGTTCGGGAAGTGATACCGAATCTCGTAGATCAGTTGCCGTGGTTTTATTGTGGTGCAGGCGTCCCGCCTGCATCGAGGTCAGTTGCAGGCGGGACGCCTGCACCACAATAAAAACCGCTGATCCGCACGATTCGGTATGAGCCCGTCACGCGAAGGGTCTCAGGGCATTCCGGAAAGCCGTCACGTCGGCGTAGCGCTTGCCCGGTTCCAGGGCCAGCGCCTTGTGGACCACGGCCGCCAGTTCCTTCGGCACGTCGGCGCGGCGCTCCCGGATCGGGACCCGCTCGTCCGTCGCGATCTGGATCATCTGTGCGGCGAGCGTCGGTTCGAAGTCCATCACGTACCGGCCGGTGAGCAGGTAGTACAGCGTGGCCGCCGCCGCGTACTGGTCGGCGGGCGGTTTCACGGCGCGGTAGTGCGTGACCTGTTCCGGGGCCATGAACGCCGGCGTCCCGCCCACCTCGCCCTGCATCGTCAGGCCGCTGATCTGGCACTCGTTGTACGCCCGGGCCAGACCGAAGTCGGCCACCTTCACGACCCGTCGCGCCTTCGGGCCGTCCAGCAGCAGGTTACTCGGCTTCACGTCGCGGTGAACGAACCCCTTCTCGTGCGCGTGGGCCAGGCCGTCGAGCATGTGGATCGACATGCGCACCGCACCCGGCACGTCCATCGGCCCGTACCGTTTCACGCGCGCGGCCAGGTCCGGGCCGGTCACCAGCTCCATCACGAGGTACAGGGCTCCCGCACTCAGGCCGCTATCGAAGTAGCGAACGACGTGCGGGTGATCGAGTTTCGCCATGATCGCCGATTCGCGCACGAACCGGTCCATGTCCTTGCGCGAGACGCTCGCCGCCGGCTTGATCAGCTTCACGGCCAGCGCCCGCCCGTCGGACTCGCGCGACGCCCGATAGACCACCCCCATCGCCCCGCGGCCGAGCTCCCGCTCCACCACGTACCCGGGTACGGGCGGGGCGCCGTCGTGCGAGACCGTCGTTTCCGGCAGTGGGGCGGCTCCGTGGGAAACCGTTGTCGCGGGCGTCGGCGCGGCGGCCGGCAGGTCGAGCGTCCGCCACTCGTCCGGGTCCGGGGGCGGCACGGTCACACGAAACACCGTGTGTCCGGCCTTCAATTCGTCGCCGTTCCGGAGGTCGGCGGTGCGCACCTTCTCGCCGTTCACCGCGATGCCGTTTCGGCTGTTCAGGTCGTAGACGCGCACCAGCGGCGGGTTCACCTCGACCAGAAAGTGCCGACGTGAGAAGTACGGGTCGTCGTAGGAGAGCTGGAAGTGCGCGTCCTTCGAGCGGCCGACGAGGAACGTGTCGTGTCGGTCGAAGACGAACGCGCGGCCGGCGTGCGGGCCGGCGGTGACGGAGAGCGTGACGTTCATTCGTAGCTCCCGGCATCTGGAGTTCGGTATCCGTCACGGCGAGATGCTGTGCAATAGAGCACTTCCACACCTGGGCTGCTCGCGGGTCTGATTCGACCACCGACCGCACAACGTACCAGACGTAATTGCGTCGTAAGTTTTGTTACATTTTAGGACTGCAACGGGTGCGAAACACGCCCGCAGCCCGGCGCCTCCACTCGAACGGCCCGCGGCTTTCGCCGCGGGCCGTTTCTTTTCCACATTTAGTCGCGCCGCTTCCCCGATACAAAGAACGCCTGCGGGATGCTCTCCGACCCGTCCCATCCTCTCCCCCAGCCCGCTGATTCGGCCGCGATTTTGACAGTTGCGGCCGGGGCCGGCGATCGCGTAGCCTGTACGTTCCCGCCTGATCCGTGAAGCCGCTTCTGATGACCCGCTGCGCCGTGCCCCTCGCGCTTCTCGCCGTGCTGCTCGCGCCGGCCGGCGCCGACGCCGGCTTCGGCCGGCCGGGCACCCACATCGTCCCGGCCGACTACATCCTCACCGTCGATCGGGACCACCCGGACCACGCGTTCTACCTGCTCGGCGACGTGAACGCGCCCCCGGTCCGGCTGCCGCTCGCGCCGTCCGATCCGATCCGGTTGTTCGGGGGCAAGCAGTACGGGTACCGGTGGGCGCAGGTCTTCGCCGTGCGGAACGCGCTGCTCGCCGAGTTCACCGGACCGCCGCCGCGCGAGTGGCTGCAGGCGCCGCGGGACGGGGTGGTGCCGTTCGACCGCCTCGATTTCCGCACGACCCTGCCGTTCACCGACACCCGGGACCGGGTCGAGATCACGTACCGGGTCGAGGTCGGGCCGGACGGCGCGCGGCTCGTGCAGGTCGGCGAGAACGCCGGCAACCCGTGGGTCGAACGGGGCTGGATCGCGGCGGCCGTGCTCGCCTCGGCCGCCGCGATCGCGCTCGGGGTGTGGGTCGTGCGGCGCGTGCGGCGTTCTCGCAGCCGGTGACGGCCTACGGGTTCAACGGCCGTCGCGGTACCGGCCGCCGATCCGGTATAATCCGCCCCACCGCTCGCCGCCTCTCACCGGCGGACCGCGGACACGTGGGGGCCGTCGTGCAAGCACTTCAGGGGCGGAAAGAGTCGCTGCACGCGCTGGCGTTCTCCGCGGACAACCGGTTCCTGGTCGTCGGCGGGACCGCGTGCCGGGTGGACGTGTGGGACCTCGCCGACCCGACCGCCAAGCGCCCGCTGTTCCCGAAAATGCACTGCACCGTCGGCGACGTCTGGATCGGCCCCGACGGGCAGACGATCCTGGCCGCGGACATCGAGGGCCGCGTCGACCGGCTCCGGCGCGACGCCCCCCGCGTCCGGGACCAGTACCTCCCGTCTGATTGCCGCACGACGGCCACGCCGCGCATCACCCCGGACGGCGACGGCCTCGTCACCGGGCACACACCGATCCGGTGCGAGTTCGCGGCCGGGGCGGTCCCGGTCTGGCAGGCCCCCGAGCCGACCGGCCCGCCGTCGGTGGCGTTCGCCTACGCGATCGCGCCCGACGGCCGACACCTGGCCGCGGGCGAAACGCTCTCCGAGAGGCCGTACTCCATCTCCGGGCACCGCGTGGCCGTGTACGACATGGGCGGGAGCGCCGGCCCGCGGGTGTTCGGGGCGGTGTCGAAGTTCGTCAAGCGGGTGGCGTGGGCGCCCGACGGCGCGCACCTGGCGGCCGCGGTGGACACGCGCGTGCTCGTCTGGCGGGCCGACGGAACGCGGGCGGGCGAGTTCCGCTCGCCGGGAACCAAGCACGTGATCGGGCTGGCGTTCCACCCGTCGGGCCGGTGGCTGGCGGTGGCCGACAACGCGGGGGCGGTCCGGCTGCTGGACGTGTCGACGTGGGCCGAGGTGCGGTGCTTCGACTGGGGGCTGCCGAAGGCCCGGAGCGTGTGCTTCAGCCCCGACGGCACGCTGGCCGCGGCCGGCAGCGACACCGGCCGGGTCGTCGTGTGGGACGTGGACTGAGCGCGGCGCCCGCTACCCACCTTGGCGCCCGCCCCCGCGTGCTGATCTACTACCCCGGTACGAACGGTCCCGAGTTCGGCCGAGGGTGCCCGCATGGAATACGCCGTCCGACTCGTTCAACTCGACAGCCGCCCGCTGGCGGTCGTGCGCCGGTGCGCGGGGGCGCACGAACTGTCGCGGGTGGTCCCGGACGCCTGCGGGACCGTGTGGAACGTCGTCCGCGCCCGGCAGATTCCCGGGGCCGGTCGACACGTCGCGGTCTATCTGGACGATCGGATCAACCTGGAAGTGGGTGTCGAACTGGAGGCCCCGTTCGAGGGGTACGGCGAGGTGGTCGGCTCGGCCACGCCGGCAGGTCCGGCGGCCGTCACGACCCACTACGGGCCGTACGCCCTTCTCGGCGCGGCGCACGAGGCGGTTCACCGGTGGTGCGCGGGGACGGGGTACGCGTTGGCCGGGGTCCGGTGGGAGGTGTACGGCCACTGGGAGGACGAATGGAACGGCGACCCGAGCCAGATCACGACCGAGGTGTTCTACCTGCTCGCCGCGGGCACGGGTCCCACGGTCGGGCCGTCGGCCGCGTGCGAGCCGGGCGAGGGAGGTTGCGGCGCGGGGTGAGAAGTGGTCGCGGATGCGAGCACGCCACCCGCGCCCGCAACGGGCGCGGGCGCCACGGCAACAACGCAACGGATGCGGTTCCGGCCGACACGGTCGCTCACCCGTTCGTGAGGAAGTC
>JAFKJJ010000475.1 GCA_017306025.1 Planctomycetota bacterium | reverse complement strand
GTCGCGTCGCAGACGTCCCACGCCAGCCCGTGCAGGATGAGCCGGTCGTCGAGCGTGAGTTCGGCGTCCACGAACGTCAGCGGCAGCCCGTTCTCGGCCGCGGCGTCCGTTGCGACCGCCAGAAGTTCGGCCTCGCGTTCGGAAAAGGTCGCGACGCGCGATTCGTCGTCGGCCGTTGCGACGCGGACGAGTTCGCCCTCCGTGGAAAGCGTCGGCGCGAACTTATCGCCCGGCTCGCACAGCACCGCGCCGACCTCGACGCCCCGCGGTCCGCGCACGACGACCCGCGCGCCGCGCTCGACCGCCGCGGGCGCGGTGAACCGGCCGACGAAGCCCGAGCGGCCGAACTGCACCAAAACCGAGGCCGTCACTTCGGCGGCTCCGGCTCGAAGCCCATGAACTCGCGCATGTTCCGGTCGTACTCGTACTGGCCGCCCTCCGAGCTGAGGTCCAGCCGCAGTTCGTTGATGACCTTCACGCTGAGATCCTTCCACCACAGCGTCCAGCACGCCGAGCAGATGTCGCGGTAGATGCGCTCGCCGATGGCGTCGGGCACCGGCGGCGCGGGCAGTTGGACGGCGCGCTTGCCCTCCATGCACCCGGGCCGCTGGCACCGGAAGCCCGTGCCCGGCCCGCCGTCGTCGACCGCGGCGGTCTGCCGGGTCGGGACCGGCGCGCCGAGCTGTTGGAGCAGCTTCGCCATCGCGTCGCGGGGCATACGGTCGCCGCGGTCGTCGGCCACCGTCCAGCCCTTCGTGAGCACCTGCACCGCCTCGTCCTTCTGGTCGAGCTTGACGAGGCACTCGCCGAGCAACTGGAACACCTTGGAGAACTCCGGCGTGATCTCCAGGGTGCGGCGGAACGACTTGGCGGCCTCCTCGACCTGCCCGTCGTCCATGAGGAACTGGCCGAGGCGGAAGTGCGCGAGGTCGTTGTCGGGGTCTTCCTGCGCCATGTTGCGGAAGCGCGCGATCTGGTCGGCCAGGTTGCTCATGTCGGACGTCCGGGCGGGGAGGGGCGGTGTGGGTATTGTAGGCGCGACCCCGTAGGCAGAAGAGGAGCCACGGATAAACACAGATGAAACACGGATCAGACAAGAAAAGAGATGGAGTTCAACTGAACTCTGCCTTCGGCCCGATCCGCGTTTCATCTGTGTTTATCCGTGGCTCCTACTCCGTGACTTCAGTTGGCCGGGTTCACCGTGACCGGCAGCTTGTAGGTGAACGTCTTCTTCGAGACGCGGTCGGTGGCCTTCATTTCGACGGTGAACTTGCCCGGCCGGTTCATGAACAGCGGAAACTGGAGCGCGAACGCGCCGTCGGTCTCCTTCACCTGTTGCGCCGATTTGGCGTCCTGAATGTGCTTGCGCGGGGTCGGCAGCGTCGCGGCGCCCGCGGCGTCGAAGATCTGGAACTCCAACTCCACGTCCGGCTGCTTGGTCTTCGGGTCGCGCTCGAAGCTGGCGATGCTGAACTGGATGTAGATCGTCTGCCCGACCTGCCCGGTCGTGGGGGCCGACAGCTCGCCCCGCGAGTCGTGCGACGTGTACACCGCGACGATGCCGAAGTCCTTCTTGGCGACCTCGAACTTCATGTTGAGCGAGGCGGTCGCCTTGGTCTTCAGGTCGGTGACGGTGACCTTGCAGGTGTAGTTGCCCGCGGGCATGTCCAGCCCCGCGGTGACGTACGCGCGGGCCGGGACCTTGTTGCCGCGCAGCGGGACGAACTCGCTCAGCTCGCGCGGCTCCGCCTTCTCGGTCGCCGGCGGCAGCACCCGCGTCCCGGCCGCGTTGGACACCTCCATCATCATCGAGTACTGGGCCAGACCGAGGGGGTCGATGGTCAGCCCCTCGACGTCGTAGGCGATGAACAGGATGTCGCCCGGCAGGAGCTTGGACACCTCGCGGGTGGGACCCAGTTCGCCCACCGTCGTCCGCACGTTGGTGAGCTTCAGGTCGGCCGGTTGGGCCGGGGCGCCGCCTAACACGGCGGCCATCGCAAGTGCCGTCAACATTGGGAAACCTGCTTTCGGTTACGGGACCGATCCGTCAGTTCCAACACCGTATTGTGTCCGGCGTTGACGCCCGCGACCAGCCCGCGTGTAACGGACCGATGCCGGGGGCGCCGGCCGTGCCGCCCGCCGCGGATGCGCGGCCGGGGGAGGGGAGGAATTGTGAAGGAACGGCTTCCGCTGGACAGGCAGGGGGTGTATGATTCCGGTGGCTTGAACGGGTCGCGTGTCCGTGACGCGACGGACAAGAGGCCAACGGTGCTACTGGTCGTGGTGCCCGCGGCGTGGCTTCGTTGAAAGGAGGTGGTCCTGTGCCTAGTGACCAATGTACGAAGGGCCGGCTGTCTTAATGGCCGCTACACGGGCGACCGTAAGCCGGCCGCCCACACAATGAACCGCCGGGGGCGTATCTACCCCGGCGGTTCTCTTTTTTGATGATCTCTTTTTTGAAGAGATGAGCCGCGGATAACACAGAAGACGCGGATCAGAGAAGAACAGAGTTCGATTTAAAATCTGTCTTCTGGTTTGATCCGTGTCTTCTGTGTTATCCGCGGCTCTTTGTTGCCGTGTGCCTTACTTCTTGCCTTGCAGCGCGACGACGAGCACCTGGATCTTCGCCTCGATGCCGTAGCCGAGCGACAGCGGCACTTCGGTGAGCGTGTTCGCTTCCTTGATGGCGGTTTCGAGCTTCACCATCTCCGACTCGACCTTCAGGTTCTTGCCCTTGAGGGTCTTGCTGATCTCGACGGGGCCGATGGAGCCGTAGAGGTGGCCCTCTTCGGTCGCGTTGGCCTCAATGGTGACCGCGGGGAGGCGGGAGAGTTGTTCGGCGAGCACCTTCAGGTCCGCGATCTTGGCCTCGCGGGCCTTCTCGACCTTGATCTTGTACTGTTCGAGCGTCTTGAGGTTTTCGGCGGAGGGAACGACGGCCTTGCCGTAGGGGATGAGGTAGTTGCGGGCGTACCCCGGCTTCACCTCGACCACCTCGCCCTGCTTGCCGACGTGCGGCGTGTCGTCGACCAGGACGACGAGGGTGCCGCCGTGCGGCCCCTTCTTCACCTGGTTGCGAACCCGCACCTTCTTCTGGGGCAGCTTCTTTTCCTTGGGCTTGGCGCTCGCCTCGCCCTTCTTCGCGGTTTTGGCCATGATGAAAGTCCCGTCCCGTGCTCGTGTTAAAACCGGACGGCCGCAGGAACGACCGCCCGGAGAAGTTACCCGTTTACACGGCGACGGGATCGAGTTCGGGCCGTGTGGAGATCACGCGATCTTCCCACACAGTCGAGGCTCAGAACGGGATCGGGTCGTTGCCGCCCGATCCACCGCCGCCGTAATCGTCGTCGTTATCCGGCGGTGGTGCGCTGCGCCCGCCGCCGGTCTGACGCGAGCCGCCTCCGCCTCCGCCGCCTCCACCCGGACCACCGCCGTAGCTGCGTCCGCCTCCGCCTCCACCCGAACCGCCGTCGCCGTCGCCGCCCTCGCGCCCGCCGAGGAACTCGACGCTATCGACGATCAGCTTGTGTTTCGACCGCTTCCCGCCGCCGTTCTTGTCTTCCCACTCTTCCAAGACGAGCCGGCCTTCGAGGTACAGCGTGGTTTTCGTGTCCGCGTACTTGGTAATCAGTTCGGGGAGGTTCCGCTTGCTGTCCGGGCGGGAGTAAACCTCGCAGTCGATGTACAGTTGATTCGGGTCCTTGTCCCAGCCGCCCTGGTCGTTCTTCTTGCCCCGGCCGACCGCGAACCGGAACTTCACGACCGTGCTGCCGCTGTTGGGGAGCGTGCGTGGAGCCTCCGGCGGTTTGACCATGCGGCCGATCAACATCACCTTGTTCAGTGTCGCCATGCCGCGACCTCCTCACAAGCTCGCCCCCGACAGGGATAGGTAATGGCTGAAGGCCAGGGGCCGCGCTTGTGAGGGTAGGTTAAGGCACCGAGAGACTCTTGTGCAAGGTCGGTAGTTGCCACTAGAACGGCAGACCCACAGAACAAAACCGGGCCGTCCTCTGTGGCTCTGCCGTTCTGTGGTTCTGTCCTCGGGCTTATTCCGGCTTCTCGGCCATCTCGCGGCGCCGGCGCGGGCCGCCCTCGCGGGCGGGCGGCCCGCCGCCTTCTTCGCCGCCGGCCGCGCCGGGCTCGCCGCCGATCGCGGCCGGGTCGGTCTGGACCGCCTGCTCGTCCTGCATCCCGCGGAGGGCGAAGCCGTTCGACCCGTCCTCGCGGGCGACCTTCAGGATCTCTTCCTTCCACTTCGGGTCGAGCTTGCTCGTGAGTTGCCGGAGGATCAGCCCCTCCTGGAGCGCGAAATCTCGTTCCAGCTCCGACTGCTTGGTGCTCTCGAACGTGTAGTACACGATGTGGAAGCTGCCCTTCTTCTGCTTCCCGATCGGGTACGTGAGCTTGTGGTTGTAGTCCCACGGCCGGCTGATCTCGACGTGCCCGCCGTGGCGCTCGATGATGTGGTGCAGCTGCGTCTTGACGCCCTCGGCGTCGGCCGACACCTTCGTCGGGTCGAGCAGGAACAGGGTCTCGTACGTTTGAATCGCCATTTCGTCCCTTGGGGTTGTCCGCGCGACGTCGCTCGGGGCGTTGCGCGGTGGTCACCGTGGTTCGGTCGGGCTCATGCCCGCGACCCCGCCCGCACGTCGGGCGGGGAGCGACCTTCAGCAGTGGGCAGCGGGCGGTAGGCGGTGAGCAGTGAAGACAGGAGAACAACCGTTCTTCACTCGATCGTCTTCACTGCTCACCGCCCACCGCTCACTCATCACTTGTCCGAGGCTTCTTCTCTTTCTTGGGCTTTTCCTCTTCGGCGCCCTGTCTCGCCCACGTCACGGCGGCCCGTGCGGCGTTGGCGATCGCGTCTTCTACCGCGGTCCGCTCGCCGGGCTTGAACTTCGACAACACGTGGTCCACCGCGTCGAAGGTCGGCGCCCCGATTCCGACGCGGAGCCGCGCGTAGGCGTCGGTACCGAGCTGCTCCTGAATGTTCCGCAGGCCGTTCTGCCCGCCGTGGCTGCCCTTCACCCGAATTCGCAACTTCCCGAGTGGAAGATTGATGTCGTCGCAGATCACGAGCAGGTTTTCGACCGGCACCTTGTAGAAGTCCGCGATCGCCCGGACCGCCCGCCCGCTCAGGTTCATGAACGTGAGCGGCTTGACCAGGAGGACGGTTTCGTCGCCCTCCTTCGTCTCGGCGACGAACGCCTCGAACTTCTCGCGGAACGGCGAACACCCCGGGGCGGCCGCGAGGTAGTCGATCACGTCGAACCCGACGTTGTGCCGCGTCCCCGCGTACTTCGGGCCGGGATTGCCTAACCCCACGATGACTTTCATAGGAGTGTTCGGTTTTCAGTGCTCAGTTTTCAGTCGGCTCACCGCGGCCGAGCAGCATTCGCGTTCAGGACACCGGAAGAAAGCAACAGGCTCGCTCTTCCGGCCGAACACTGAAACTGAACACTGAAAACTACTTCTTCTCGTCGCCCTCTTCCTCGGTCTTCTTCTCCTTCTTGATCACTTCGGGGCCGGCGCCCGGTTCGGCCGGGGCGGCCGGGGCCGCGGCCTCGACGCCCGGCAGCTTCAGTTGCACGACGACCGCTTCCGGGGCTTCGAGCACCTTCACGCCCTCGGGCAGCGTCAGTTCCTTGACGTGGATCGGGTGGCCGAGCGTCAGGTTGGTGATGTCGATGCGGATCGCTTCGGGGATGCTGCCCAGCGGGCACTCGACGTGCAGGGTGTGCAGCGGCTGGTCGAGCACGCCGCCGCCGGTCTGCTTCGGGGCGTTCCGCAGTTCGACCGGCACGGTCACGCGGACCAGTTCGGCCCGGTCCTTCCGCTCGAAGTCGACGTGGATCATCTGCTTGCCGAGGTAGTCCCACTGCAACTCGCGGATGAGCACCGTTTCCTTCTTGCCGTCGAGTTCGAGGTCGAGCACGCGGGCGTGCTGAACGCGGATCGCGCGGTCGAGTTCCTCGGCGGAAACGGCGACCTGCACGTTGTCCTGCTTGTGGCCGTACACGATGCCGGGAACGAGCCCCTGCTTGCGGAGCTTGAGCGCGGCGCGGGAGCCGCTGTTGGCGCGCGGTTGGACCTTGAGGGTAACGGAAATCGACATGCTTCGACCTCGCGTGGCTCGCTACTCTCGCGGCGGTCGAACCGCCGCTACCCTCGCGAAACCCGCACGAACCACAAAAGACGTAGAAGCGATCCAAAAGTTTTGGGATCGCTTCGGTAGGTGGTGATTATGGTAGCCGAGCGAGAACCTGACAAGGGCGCGAGGGGAAAACCGTCACGGGGCGAACTTCTTCAGATCGAGCGCGACGCCGTCCAACTCCCCCCCCGCCTCGCCGGTGACCGCTTCCAACCCCGCGGGGAGGGTGCCCTTCAGCCGCACCCGCGTGAACCCGGCCGCCTTGCCCGCCCGCGCGGTCCGAATCACGGCCTCGGTAGAGTGGGCGGCCGAGACGACCATCCACAGGTCCCGCGGGCCGGCGGGGTCTTTCATCGCCCGCGACAGCATCAGTTCGAGCGCCTTGGCGTCCTCGGCGAGCACCGAGCCGATCAGTACCCCGCCCCGCCCGTACTCGCGGACGCGGCACGCGCCCGGCGCCGGCCCGTCCACCACGACCACCTCGATGCACGCGCCGAGCGCCTTCAGCGACGGGGCGTGCATGGCCCGTGCGGCCGCGAGCCGGGAGAGGCTCAGTTGAAGCCCTCGCTTCGCGCGTTCGTAGTCGGCTTGGGCCACGGCGACCTCGGCCTTTGCGGCCTCGATCTGGGCCGGGGTGCCGTTCCGGTTCGTCAAAAGCTGGAGCTGCAGTGCGTGAATTTTGACCGCTACGACGGCCTTTTCGGCGTCGGCTTTCGCTTGCCGCACCGCGGCTTCCAGTTCCTCCGGCTTGCCGAAGAGGTCGTCGAGCGCCGACGCGACCGGCTTCGTCGGCTCGGGCTTTCCGTCCGCCTTCAGTTTCGCGAGTCGCGCTTTGAGGTCGGCAAGTTCGGCTTCCACGGCCGCCGCGCTTCTCAGGTGTTGTTCGAGGTCGGCGGCGTCGGTCTTGAGTTGTCTTTCGAGGTCCTTCAGCGCCACGCCCGGTTGCTTCTTCACGAGGTCGAATCGCTCGCGGGCGGCGCGGATGTCTTCCTGAAGGGCTCGAAGGGCCTTCTCTTTGAACCGGAGAACGACTTCCAGTTCCGCGATCTCCGCCGTAGCGCTGGGGCGCGGTGGCGCGTCCGCCGTTGGCTTGTCGCCGACCGGCCCCTTCTCTTGCGCGCTCGCGCCGGACCACTCGGTTCGCGTTCCGAGCCCGATGCCGACGCCCAGCGCGAACACGGCACCCAGCGCGACTGCCGCGGCGGTCGCCTTCTTCACCCAGAACATGCGAAGTACCCCTTCAACGAGGACGGAAACGGCCGGGGGAACGCTCGCGGCCGCGACCGAAGTTGTGACCGCGGCGCGGGCGGTGGACGTACACAGTGCCGCGGGGGCGCCGACCGCCGCGCCGGCGAGCACCCGGGCCGGGTCCAGTCCGCGGAGCCGGTCGCGGAGCTTCGCCAGACCGCGGTTTAACCACCCGGAGAGCGTGCCCTCCGGGCAGCCGAGCCGTTCGGCGGCCTCGCGGCGCGTGAAGCCGAGCAGGTGGCACAGGACAATGGAATCGCGATACCGCGCGGGCAGCGCCAGCAGCGCCGCGTCGAGATCGGTTTTCAGATCGGGGTCGGGCGCGGGCGCCGGGACGTGATCGTCGTCGGGGAGGGCGGTCTGCCGGGCGAGCCGGCGCGCGTTTTTGCGCCGAACGTTCCGCGCGGTCCACACCGCGACGCGGTGGAGCCACGGGCCGACGCACGAGCACCGCGTGAGCTGCCCGGCGCGGCGGACGAGCACCAGGAACGCGGCCTGAAAGGCGTCCTCGGCGTCGGCCGGGTCGTGGAGGAGGCGGCGGCACGTGCCCCACACGAGCGGCCCGTGTCGGCGCACCAGTTCGGTGAACGCGACCTCGGCCGGGCCGGCCGCGAACGCGGCGAGCAACTCGCCGTCGTGGCGGGGGTCGGCGGTCAGACTGCGACAGAGGGCGGCGACGGTTCGCATGCCCTTATCATGTCGCCGGCCGCTGTGACGCGTGCGGGAAAATGTGGGTAGGCCCGGCGACCTGCCCCGGAACGAAATTACGCGGCGTCGGAGGCGTCCTCGTCGCCCTCGGCCACGAACCGGTCCGTGACGCAGATGCCGCGCTTCGACGAGCGAATGAATTCGAGCAGCTCCCGCACCGCGGGGAGCGTGCCGAGTTCGGACTCGATGCGCAACAGCGCGAGGGGCAGCGGCTGCACCGGCCGCGTCATGAAGAGGATGCGGTACGCCTTGCGGATCGCGAGCCGCTCCGCGGGGGGCATCCCGGCGCGCTTCATGCCGACGAGGTTCAGCCCGCGGATGGTGTTGATGCCCTGCATCACGAAGAACGGCGGGACGTCCTTGCTCGTCGCCGAGATCCCGCTGATGAACGCGAGCCGCCCGACGCGGCAGAACTGGTGCAGCGCGGTGTTCCCGCTGAGGAACGCCCGGTCGCCGATGACCGAGTGCCCGGCCACGAGCGCCGAGTTGGCGAGGACGACGTCGCTGCCGATGACGCAGTCGTGCGCGACGTGGCACCCGCCCATGAAGAAGTTGCGGTGCCCGACGCGGGTGACGCCGGCGCCCATCGGGGCGGGCATCCCGCGGTGAACGCTCGCGTACTCGCGGAACACGTTCCCGTCGCCGATTTCGAGCGCGGTCGCCTCGCCCTTGTAGCCGAGGTGCTGCGGCGCGGCGCCCAGGATCACGCCGGTACCCACCTGGTTGTTCGCGCCGAGCGTCAGCCGGCCGGTCAGGTGGGCGTGCGGGCCGATCACGCAGCCGGGGCCGACGGTCACCGGCCCCTCGATGATCGCGAACGGCCCGACCTTCACGTCGGGCGGGAGCACGGCGTCGTCGGAGATGATTGCGGTCGGGTGTGCGTTCGGCAGCGCGGGCCGGGGCATTGGCGGAGTCCTTTCCGGCGGAGCCCGGATCGTCCGGGCTGCCCCCTTTATGCCATTTTCGGCCGCCGCACCACCCCAACTTGCCCGGAACCGAGAATCGTCGTGATCCGCTCCGGCGCTCACGGCCCCCGCTGCCCCTCCAGACCGGTCAGGTATTCGACGACCGCGGCGTGCTTACCCATCTTCGCCAGCTCCAGCGGGGTGTAAGCCGGGATCGCGGCCGCCATGACCGGCGGGGAATTGGGCGGTCCGCTGGGCAGCGCGCGTTCCGGCAGTGCGGCCGTCTTCGCGCCCGGTTTGGCACCGCCTTTGATGAGAACCCGACACGTTTCAAGATGGCCGTGGCGCGCCGCGAAATGGAGCGGCGTCCACTCCAGACCCGCGGGCGTATTCGGGTCGACCTTGTAGTGAAGGAGCAGCGCGACCGCCCGGGAGTTCCCGTTTTGCGCCGCGTAGTGGATCGCGGTGTAACTGTCAGCCGAGGACGGCTTGCGCGGCTGTTCGTACTCGATGCGCTCGTTCGCGAGTTTTGGATGACGCTCCAGCATGGCCGCGAGGTGCTCGCAGTCCCAACTGTGTTCACTCAGCCGATGGATCGCCGCGACGAGTGCGTTCCGGTACGCCTTTTCCGGGTCCTGCGGTCGTGGCGGGAGGGCGTTCGGGTCGGGAACCAACGGGACCGCGTCCGGGGCGGGCCGAGAGGGAGGGGGAAGGGGCGGTTGCGCGAGCGCGTACAGCGCGAACCCGGCGCCCGCCAGGACCAATCCGAGACCGAGAGCGAACGGCTTGAAGGACCTGCGCACGGGCGGGATCTCCTGAAGGATCGTGGCGACGGCCGGCGCGGGCGGTGCGCCGGCCGTTGTGGTCAGAACCGCCGCCAGGCGCCTGGCGGTGTCCGCGTTGCCGGCGGTTTCGAGCGCGAGGGCGGTGATTCCGGCCCCGACCGCCGGCAACCCGAACCCGCGGCGCACGAGCCGATCGTGTAGCTTCCGTTTGGCCGCGTGCAATCGCGAATCGACCGTTCCGACCGGACAGCCGAGCACCGTCGCGGCTTCGGTGTTGGTGAGCCCTTCCATCGCGCACAACACGACCGCGGCGCGCAAACGTTCGGGGAGCGCGTTCACCTCGTCGTCGAGCGCCGCGAGCAGTTCGCGCCGCGCGGCGTCGGGCGGGTCCGGTGCCGGAACATCGGGCGGGAGCGGATCAGACACCCGCCCGCGTGTCGCCAGCCGCCGGGCGGTCCGCAGCGCGACCCGGTACAGCCAGCCGGACACGGTTCCGCGCGCCCCGACGCGCCCCGCGTCGCGGGCCAGCGCGACGAACACCGCCTGGAACGCGTCTTCCGCCTCGGCCCTCGAACCGAGTGCGCGCGAGCACACCGCAAACACCATCGGGCCGTGCCGGGCGACGAGCGCGGCAAACGCGTCCGCGTCCCGGTCGCGTGCGAACCGGTCGAGCAGCGCGTCGTCGGAATCCGGGGCGGGCGGGAGCCGGCGCAGGAACGCCAGCAGTCCGTGGGCGGTGCCGCGGGGCACGATGACCTCCGTTCGCGGGCCTTGTTACCAAGAAGTGACACGGGGCGGCGAATTACTTCGCAACAATTTGCTGTTGGGGAGATTTTCTTCGACGGAAACGGCCGCGAGCGGGCAAATTATACCGGGGCCGTGCGCCGGGCCGGGGCGACCGGCTTGCGTCCGTCTCGCCCGCGGGGATAATCTCAGGAAGGACCCGATCTCCGAGGTTCCGGCATGGCCGGTGGTTATCGCTGCACGTCCGGCCACACCTGGGGCCCGCACAACGGGTCCGCGGTGACCGCTTGCCCGTTGTGTGGCGCCACCACCTTCATCGTGATCGAGGTCGAAGAGGCGCTCGCGCTGGCGACCGCCGCGCCGACCGACCGCGAACCGCTCTCGCTGACCGAAGTCGCCGTCATTTCGCCCGATCACGCCCCCACCCTCGAATTCACGGCCCCCGAGCCCAACGACACCCCGGACCCGTCGTTCTCGTCGCTCGTCGTCGTGCTCCCGGAGTCCGACGGCGACCCGCGCGAGCCGAGCAGCGTCGTGCCGTTCGGCCCGACGGGGGAAGCGGGGGAGGCCGGGCAGGCCGATACGGTCGACTTCGCGCCGCCGCTCGTGCCGGGTTACGAGATCGTCCACGAGGTCGGGCGCGGCGGCATGGGCGTCGTGTACAAGGCCCGGCAACTCAACCTCAACCGCACCGTCGCGCTGAAGATGATCCTCTCCGGCGCACACGCCGGGCCGACCGAGCGCGACCGCTTCCGGCGCGAGGCCGAGGCGGTCGCGGCGCTGCAGAACCCGAACATCGTCCAGATCTTCGAGATCGGCGAGGCGAACGGGCACCCGTACCTGGCGCTGGAGTTCGTGGACGGCGGCAGCCTCGCCCAGCGCCTCGGCGGCGAGCCGTGGGTGCCCGCCCGCGCCGCCGAACTGATCGAGATCCTCGCCCGCACCATGCAGTTCGCGCACGACGCGGGCATCGTCCACCGCGACCTCAAGCCGGGAAACATCCTGCTTACAGCAGTGGGCAGTGGACAGCAGGCGGTGAACGGTCCGCGCGGGCCGTCTTCTCCGTCCACTGCCCACTGCCCACTATCCACTCTGTCGCCGAAGGTCACGGACTTCGGGCTGGCCAAGCGGCTCGACGAGACGCTCGACGGCGGGGAGGGCGGCGCGACCCGCACCGGCGCGGTGATGGGCACGCCCAGCTACATCGCGCCCGAACAGGCCAGCGGCAAGACCCACGACGTCGGCCCGGCCGCCGACGTGTACGCGCTGGGCGCGATCCTCTACGAGCTGCTCACCGGGCGCCCGCCGTTCCGCGGCGAGACGCCGCTGGACACCGTCCTCCAGGTGCTCCACGACGACCCGGTCCCGCCCAAGCGGCTCGCCCCGCTCGTCCCGCGCGACCTCGAAACGATCTGCCTGAAGTGCCTCTCGAAGTCGGCGCACGCGCGGTACGCGGACGCCGCGGCGCTGGCCGACGACCTGCGCCGGTTCCTCAACGGCGAGCCGATCCGGGCGCGGCCGCTGTCGGCGTGGGGCCGCGGGGTGAAGTGGGCGCGGCGGCACCCGGCGCTGGCCGTGCTGTTCACGATGACCGTCGCCGCGACCGTTTCACTGGTCGCGGTGCTGTCGGTGGCGTACTTCCGCGTCCGCGACGCCGTCTCCCAGCGCGAGCACGAGGCCCTCGCCGCCCAGCGCGAGCGCGACCGCGCCGAGCAGGAGAAGACGCGGGCCGAACTGTTGGCCGCCGAGAACGACAGGCGCCGGGCCGAGGCGGACCAGCGGGCCGCGGACCTGAAGCGCGAGGCGGACCGCACCCGGCGCGCCGCCTACGCGCTGCAACTGTCGCAGGTCGCGATCCTGTGCGACCGCGACCCGATCCGCGCCGCGGCGCTGCTCGAAAACGAGCAGCGGTGCCCCAAGGACCTCCGCGACTTCACCTGGCACTACCTGCGCCGGCTGTGCCAGCGCGAGGACCGCGCGTACGTGGACCACCCGCCCGCCGACCCGCTCCGGGCGGTCGCCTACGCGCCCAGCGCCACGTTCGTCGCCACCGCCGGCGACGCCGGCGAGATCCGCGTGTGGGACCCGCGCACCGGGCGGACGTGGCTGGCGCTGGTGGGGCACGTCGGCGCGGTCCACGGGCTGGCGTTCAGCCCCGACGGCACCGCGATCGCCTCGGCCGGGGCCGACGGCACCGTCCGGCTGTGGGAGCTGCCCGTCAAGGTGCTCGACACCGCGCGCGAGACGATGAAACTGGCCCCGTGGGTGCTGCCGCTGGTGGACCGGTTCGTGACCGTGCCGACCCTGGCGCCCGCGGTGACCCTCGACGCGCACGGCGGCGGGGCGGTGTGCGTGGCGTTCGGCCCGGACGGGCGGACGCTGGTCAGCGGCGGGCGGGACGG
>JAFKJJ010000474.1 GCA_017306025.1 Planctomycetota bacterium | reverse complement strand
GCGGAAGTGTTCGCCGGCGAGTTGGAGGCGCGGGTGCTGGGAGCGGAATGGCGTCGGGCGTACAACCACGAGCGGCCCCACAGCTCACGGGGGTACCGGACGCCGGCGGAGTTCGCAGCGGGGTGTCCTCGGTTCGACGCCGCAGAGCCGTCGCCGAACCGAGGACACGAGGGTGGCGGTTAAACCGACTCTCACACCGCCTGGTACACAAAATGGGGGCAGGTCACTGGGTGCTCGACGTAGAAAACCGGCAACTTCACGTGTTCCGCGACCCGCAGCCCCTTCCGCTCCCCACGGAACTCGCCGCGACCGCCTACCGCACGCACCTGACGCTCACGCCGACGGACCGCGTGTCGCCGCTCGGCGCGTCACACACCTCGATCCTCGCGAGCGATCTGCTCCCGTAACGAAAATGAAAGCGGCGGGGTCGAACCCCGCCGCTCGCGTTCCTCACTCGCTTCGCACTACTTCTCGCCGTACGCCTTGTACTTGTACGGCGTCGTCGTGGGCTTCGGCTTCAGCGAGATCGGCAGGTCGGTCGCGACCGAGGCCGGGTTGGCCGGGGCCGCGTTCGGGTCGGCCTTCGGCAGCGGGACCGGGTTCGCCGGACCGCCGTCGTAGGGGAACGTGCCGTCGCCCGGCGCGGCCGGCGGCGCCATCGGCTGCGACACCTGCGGGCGCGCGAAGTCCGTGCCCAGCGTTACCACCGGCGCGCCGGTACCCGCCGCGCCACCGATGCCCAGGTAGAAACTCGACCCGCAGCCGCCGTAATACCCGCCGAAGCCGAGGCCATAACCGCCGTAATACCCGCCGTAGCCGAGGCCATAACCGCCGTAGCCCGGGTAGAAGCCCGAGTAATACGGCCGATAGTACCCGCCGTAATACCCGCCGTAATACCCGCCGTAGTACGGACGGTAGCCGCCGTAGTAGCCCCCGCGGTAGCCGCCGTAATAGCCGTGGTAGCCGAACCCGCCGCCCCAGCCGTGGTAGCCGCCGTAGTGGTGGCCGCGGGCCAGTTCGAGGTCCTCGGTCGCGGCCTGGGCGGCCGTGCCCTTGCCCCCGAGCGTCATCGTCGCGCCCGAGCTGCTCGGCGCGAACAGCAGCCGCGCGTCGCGGTCGTCGGCGCCGGCCGCACCGCACGCGGCCAACACCGCGCCCAGCGCGAGGGCCGGCTTCCAAGTGTTGTGGATCATAGAGAGGTGCCTCACCTCCAAGCGGATGGCATGGTGTTCCGCTGGTACCATCTGGTCCGATTCTATCCGCCCGTCGGCGCCCGCGGAAGCAGAACGCGGCCGAAAAAACTGAAGCCGCCGTGTAACGGCTTTGAAACTCGGGCTCACGGCCCGTCGGCCGTCGTGTTACACTCGGTTCCGTCGTTCGTCCTGACGGGCGACCCGCACGTCCGTTTCCGCACTTCGGGAGGGCCTCGGATGAAATCCTCGCGCTTCGCGGTCGGCCTCGTCGGCCTCGCCATCGTCGGGCTGTGGTACTCCGTGGGCGGAGCACGCCAACTGCCGGCGTCCCGCGCCGCGGAGGCGCCGCCGCGCGTCGCCGCGCCGCTGACGCACGAGAACCTGAGCGTCTACTTCGTCCACGGCCCGGACGCGGTCGCCGACGCGAAGGTGATGAGCCTTCAGGAGGCGCTCGACCGCGACCTGGCCGTCGTCCACGAGACCGGCAACGTCAACACGCTCGTGATCGAGAACCGGTCGCCGGAGTACGAACTGTTCGTGCAGTCGGGCGACATCGTGAAGGGCGGCCGGCAGGACCGGATGGCCGCGACGGACATGCTGCTCCCGCCGCGGTCGGGCGCGGTGCCGCTGCCGGCGCACTGCGTCGAGCAGGGCCGCTGGACCGGCCGCGGGAGCGAGGACGCGCGGCGGTTTTCGAGTTCGGCCAAGTGCGCCGCGGGCAAGGAACTGAAGTACGCGAACGCCCGCGGCGAGCAGTCCGCGGTGTGGAGGAACGTGGCGGAAAATCAGACCAAGCTGAACGCCAGCCTCAAGGTCGCGGTGAACGAAAACGAGTCGCCGACGAGCTTCCAGCTCACGCTCGAATCGCCCGTGATTCAGGCGAAGGTCGCGGAGTACGAGTCGGCGCTGAAGACGGCCGGGGAGGGCCGCGACGACATCATCGGGGTGGTGTTCGCGGTGAACGGGCAGGTCACCGGGGCGGAGGTGTACGGCTCGAACGCGCTGTTCCGCAAGGCGTGGCCGAAGCTCTTGAACGCGGCCGCGGTGGAGGCCGTCGCGGACCGCACCGACGGATCGGTCGCGTCGGGGCCGTCGGCGCGCGAGATCGAACGGTTCCTCGCCTGTGGCGCGTCCGCGGAGCCCACCGGGGCGGAAGCCGATGGCTCGTCGCTCGTCGCTGCCGATAATCCCGTTACCGTTCAATTGCAAGTGCTACGCCAGGCCAACGGTCGCGTGCTGGCGAACGAAGAGGCGTTCCAAACGGAAGGGCGCGCCGTACAGATCGACGGTCAGCGGGTGCAGACGGATGCTCGGAATCGCGCTGACGCCAACTTGGATACGGCGGCGCACATCCGGCCGGCGAACCCCGCACCGAACCCGCCCTACGAGCGGAACGCGAACCCGACGCGCGCCGCTCAAGACAATATCGTCATGGGCGGGAGCGGGGCGGCACGCGTTCCAGAGCCGGCACCGCAACCGGCGAACCGGCTCAGCAGCAACCGCACGGAGAACCGCTCAACGCTGATGGTGGAGTCGCGCGACCTGGGGCGCCAGAACGCGGTCATCCACCGCAGCTACGTCAGCCGCCCGAGCAACGACGTGACCGGTGGCGCCGCAGTTCCGATCCGCCGGTGATGTCCGTTCGGTCCGTTCGCCGATAACGCCCTCATGCTCAACCCTTCGACAACCGCGCTGCTCGTCGTGGACGCGCAGCGCGGGTTCACCGAACTGTGCCCCGACGAGTTACCCGTCCCCGGCGGAGCGGCGATCGTGTCGCAGGTGAACGCGCTGCTCGCGCTGCCGTTCGCTCGCGTTGACGCCACCCAGGACTGGCACCCGCCCGATCACCGGTCGTTCGTCGGACGTACCGACAACATCTACCCACACCATTGCGTCATGAACACGCCCGGTGCGGAGTTCCTGCCGGAACTTCACACGCACCGCTTTAGCGCGATCTGGCGCAAGGGCTACGACCCGAACTTCGAAGCCTATGCGGTCACGGCACAGCACCCGGGCTTCGCGCCGTTCCTCGCAGCAAGTGGTATCAAGGCGGTCGTGGTCTGCGGGATCGCAACGAACATCTGCTGCTTTTTCGCGGCACGCGATCTGCGTGGCGCCGGGTTCGACGTGTGGATGGTCGAAGACGCCAGTGCCGGCATCGACGTGCCGTCGGCCGGTCTCTATCAAGCGAAGGCGAAGACCGAGGGGCAGGCGCGGGGCATCCGGTATTGCGCCGTTGCGGATGTGGCACAGGCACTGAAGAAGAGCTAACCACAGAGACACAGAGGCACAGAGAAGACCATAAGATATTTTTTCGAATGCAATCTCTGTCTTCTCTGTGCCTCTGTGTCTCTGTGGTTAGCTCTTCTTTCTGTCTTTTATTCGCGTCTCTTTGTCTCTCTGGTCAGTCCGGCTTTCTGTCTGTAAGTCGCGCGCGGGCACGGCCGAGCAGCATCGCGTGATCGAACGCGAGTTGCGGCAGTTCATCGAATCCGAACCATCCCACCTCCTCGGCATCATCGGCCGCGACCGGCTTGATCGCGTTCGGGTCGACTTGCGCCAGATATGCCACGCTGACCGTCCAGCCTCGCGGATCGCGCCCCGGATCGCCGGCCGTGTACAGTTGTTCCAGATCGGCCGCAGCTACACCGGTTTCTTCAAGCAATTCCCGCCGTGCTGCGTCCGCCAGCCGCTCGTTTTCGTCGACGAAACCTCCTGGCAGTGCCCAACTTCCGGCGAACGGATCTTTTTTGCGGCGGATCAGAAGGACCCGCGGCCGGACCTCGCGGGTCACGATTGCCACGTCCACTGTCAAGGCCGGTCGGGGGTATTCGTAAGTGTGTTTCTGACCGTCTTTGGCGCTCATGGGACTCCTCCCCGGGCTTGATGTTGCGGTGACATTCTGAACGCGAGTTGAGTAACTTAGTAGCTCGCGCGAACCCCACCACCGGCGGGAAAATCTAACCTCATGGTACAATGACATCGCTTCCTGGGGGCATGGAGGAAGCGAGTCGAATTCAAACCAAACCCCAAGTGAACCGCGGCACGGGACGTCGTCTGACGTTCCTGTGGCCCCTTCTATCGGAACCGCGGGTAAGCGTAAGGAGAGGTGATTTGTGCATTTGCAGCAAAATGCGCCGGTGAAGGACGCGGCGCTGTCGAAGGTGGTTGTGTGGGAAGCGTTCGATGTTACTGATCCGATGACGCTCGCCGCTTCGCAGCTTTATGAGAAAACGCTGGCTGCGGATGAACGCATTCCGTGGATGTGGATCGAACAGTCGGTTCAGGATCGCACCAAGAGTAAACCTCGTCCGGGCGGGTGGTCCCGACACCTACTATTAGCGGCGCCCGAAGGCAAGCAGGACGATCCGGAGGCGCTGGCGGGCTACGTTTACGGCGCTTTGCTGCCGGGCTACGGCGGCTATCTGTGTTACGTCGGCGTGGCGGACTGGGCCAGGCGGATGGGCGTCGGACGGCGACTGTACGATCAGTTCTTCAAGGTGCTCCGTGTGGACGCGGGGGAACTGGGCGAGCCGCTGCCGTTTGTGATCTGGGAGAGCCACCGGCCCGACCCGATGTCGCCTGCGAGCGACTGGGAAAACTGGACGGCCCGCACGCGCCTGTTTGACCGTGTCGGCGGGCTGTGGATCGACGGCGTGGATTTCCTGTCGCCGAACTTCGCGGCCGACGAAGAGGACGACGAAGCGCCGCCGGTGCCGTTGCAGTTGTTCATCAAGCCACTGGACGTGCCGGAGGCGGCGTTCACGCCCGAGCGACTGCGAGAAGTGGTGGGCGGGCTACACCGGTTGGTTTATCGCAACGAGCCGGACAGCCCGATGTACGATCGCACACTCCCGCCCGGGTGCGAGCCGCGCCTGCGCCCCGCAAGGGTCGCGGGTGTTCGCAAGAGTGAACGAGGCGAACTGGTTTAATGGTGAACCCGGCGCGTCAGCGCCGGGGTGAACCGAGGCGCCAAAGTGAGGCCTCGGTTCACCCCGGCGCTGACGCGCCGGGTTCGCTTGGAGTAGGTCGGGCGGGAATCGAACCCGCGATTGTGCGCTTATCAGACGCACGCCTTACCACTTGGCTACCGACCTGTCTTGGAGCGGCCGTGAAGCAGCGCTTCGCTGCGACAGGCCGCGAGATCTGACCGCAGCGGCCGTGAAGCAGCGCTTCGCTGCGACAGGCCGCGGAACGACGTTACCTCCATGTCACGCACCTTCACGGCGCGCTGGGTGTTCCCCGTCAGCGGCCCGCCATTACCTAACGGAACTGTGACGGTAAGCGACGATCGCATCGCAGCGATCGAGCCGCGCGGTGCGCGTTCGCCGGACGAGGACTTCGGCAACTGCGCGCTCATCCCCGGCTTGGTGAACCCACACACGCACCTCGACCTGAGCGGCGCCCGCGGACTGATCCCGCCGACCGATCCGGACCACTTCACCGACTGGCTCCGCGGCGTGATCGCGTACCGTCGTTCGCGCACCGCGGAGCAGACGCAAGCCGACATCCGCGCCGGGCTGGCCGAATGCCTCCGCTTCGGCACGACGCTCGTCGGCGACATCGCGTCTGAGGGCGCGAGTTGGGACGTGCTCGCGGCGGCGCCCACGCGGGCCGTTGTCTTCTACGAACTCATTGGGCTGGCCGAAGACCGCTTGAGCGATGCTTGGCAACGAAGCGGGTTTATGTCCGGATTGAGTTGGGATGAGCCACCACTCCAATTCCCTCCACCACGCCTTCAAACGCCCCTCTGTCGATGGGGAATCAGCCCACACGCGCCGTACAGCGTCCACGGTCAGACCGCGAAAATAATGTTCACTATCGGTAATCAGTCGGCCACACACCTCGGGGAGTCGAAAGGCGAGGCGGATCTGCTGGAAAGCCGCTCCGGTTCTTTCGTAGCGTTTCTGACCGACTTGGGCGTTTATCGAAGTGAATCCTTCGCCACGGGTTGGATCGACTTCGTCACTCCGCACCCTTGGAATGCTCGCCCCCAACCGCGCCTCATTGTCCACGCCAACTATCTTCCGGCCGATTTCCCATTTCGGCCTGAACACTCCGTCGTCTACTGCCCCCGCACCCACGCGGCGTTCGGACACCCGCCGCACCCGTTCCGCGATTTCCTCGCGCGCGGGGTTCGCGTGTGCCTCGGCACCGACGGCCTCACGTCGAACCCCGATCTCGACGTCCTCGCGGAAGCGCGGTTCGTCCGGTCTCGTTATCCCGACTTCCCCGGCGATCAGCTCCTGCGAACGATCACACTTTCGGGCGCCGAGGCGCTCGGCTGGGCCGACGAGTGCGGCAGCCTCGAAGTCGGCAAGTCCGCGGACTTCGTGGCGGTGCCGCTGCCGAACGTCGACGCGAGCGACCCGCACGAACTACTCTTCGCGGAACACACGGGCGCCTGGAGCGGCCGTGAAACCGGCGACGCCGGCGACAGGTCGCGACCTCCCCGGCGCACGATGTTCCGGGGCGCGTTTCGGAATACCCCGTGAAGGAGTCGAACCTTCGCAACCGGGTTTCGTAGACCCAGCGCCGCAGGCCGTCGGACGGGGCATTTTCACCACGCATCAAAACGAGAGGGTCGGGTGGGAATCGAACCCACTACACGCGGGTTAACAGCCCGCCGCTATACCAGAGCAGCTTCCGACCCGTTCGAGTACACCGTGCTGGAGTCGAGCCAGCCAACCGGGCTTCGGAGGCCCAGTGCCGCGCCGTCGGACGGTGCGTGAGTCAGCATGGCGGGATGCCAGTTGAACCGCCCAGCGAAGAAACCCTGAGCCGTTTCGCCCAGGCCGTCGCCGAACTCGATACCCGCATCCAGCACCTCATCGCTGACACAGTGACAGACACTGTGTCTCCCTCTTAGGTTCGCCGTCAACCCGCGACGCCGGGGCCGCAGCGCTGCGGCCCCGGCGCTTCGCCACCCTTTTTCATTCATCCCTATCAGGAAATACTTATGCACGCACGAACGAAGCCACGGACCGACCCCTACGTCTGGGCGACCTGGATCAGCAAGTTGCTCGCGGGCGAGTCGTCCTGCGTGTGGTCGGCGTGGTTCCGCGCCCACCACCACGTCGGGGCGAAGGTCGAAACCGACTTCGACCTCGAACTCTGGCGGGTCGAGCACACCGCCCTGATTCGTCGGACGGCCGCCGATTTTGCGTCGCTGGGGTACACGGTGACCGTCGAGAGCCAGAACCAGTTCACTCTGGCCGGTCGGCTCGGTACCCTGGCGGGCCGTCCCGACCTCGTGGCGGTCAAGGGCGACGAGGGGTGGATCATCGACGGCAAGACCGGCCAGCCGAAGGGGTCCGACCGCGTTCAGGTCATGCTCTATATGTGGGCCTTGCAAAAGGCGAACCCGGCGTATGCCGGGGTGCGGTTCCGAGGCCGGGTGGAGTACAAGGCCCGGTACGGCATCATCGACCCCGGTGAGGCGGACACCGCGTTCGTCACACGGGTCGCGGGACTGATGCGAGAGGTCTGCGGCCCTAACGAGCCGCGCAAGGCACCGAGCTACCGGGAGTGCCAGTCATGTCCGCTGACACCTGACGACTGTGGAGATCGAGTGGATACGGAGGCGATCTTCGCCGGGGTGACGGAAGAGTTCTAAATCGTATCCAGGGACCATGCCTGTTGAGGCGTCGATAAAGTATTTGAGCTTCTGTACACGCCTCAGCGGACCCGATGCAAAGCAGGACAGGAAGGCAGAGATTGAGCGGTAATGTACTAAGAGCCACTCGCCCCAGGACCGAAAAGAAGGAACTGACGGCGCTGCTCCGCAGCGGTCTTCGCCTTCTCAAATCGACCGCCGCGCGTGCCTTTAGTCTTCAGACAGGTGTCCAATGCGCCAATAATTTGTGCAGCTTCACCTGCGCGCAAGAGAGCAAACGATTCATTCTCAGGATCGAGGTTCAGCAATTCATAATCCGCGATCTTACGAT
>JAFKJJ010000692.1 GCA_017306025.1 Planctomycetota bacterium | reverse complement strand
GCCACCCGCGTCATGACACAGAACGGTGCCGCCGCCACGAACGGTTCAAACGCGGGAGGGACCATCCCAAACTCCGGCAACGAGTTCGCCTAAATCATTCACACGGCCCACGATAGCAACAAACGACATCACCTTGGAAGCCCTGCCCTGAAGGGGTGCGATACCCCGATCCCAGGCCTTCAGCCTGGAAGACCAATCCCCTTCGCACCCCGGGCGTTGCCCGGGGCTAACGTATCCGACCCCTTCGGGGTCCAAACACGCTTCGTCCAAACACGCTCCCGTAACCGTATCGGGTCCGATCGCCCGGACCCCGAAGGGGTCGGACACTTTAGCGCCGCCGAGATGTCGGCCGGCCAACCGGCCCGGCCGACCGGTGGGCAACGCCCGGGATACCCGGCCGTCATGTCTTCGGCAGCCTGAAGGGTGGCGACACCCGGCTTCAGTCCCAGTAGTACCGCTCGTCGAGTTCCTTGCCGTGCTTGCGCATCAGCTCGCGGACCTCGTCCTGGAACGTCATCCGGCGGTGGTGCTCGTCCTGGTTGCGGATGTACGCGCGCACCTGCGGCTCGTTCGAGGCGCTCACCGAGAACGCGCCGTAGCCGCCCTGCCAGTAGAACCGCGGATGCACCTTCCCCTTCGCCCACTTCGACGACCCCTTCTTCACCTCCTCGACCGCGTCCGACAACCCGAGGTTCTTCGACAGCACGAACAGCAGGTGAACGTGATCCGCCACACCGCCGACTTCGAGCGCGGGGCAGTCGAGGGCGTTGAGCGCGCCGCCGAGGTAGCGGAACAACTCCGGGCGGGCCTCCGGGGCGATGAGCGGTTCGCGGTTCTTGGTGCTGAAGACCAGGTGAACGGCGATGTGGGCGAGGGACTGGGGCACGGCGGGTACCTCCGGTATCGCAGCCCGAAGGGCTGCAAAGACATGATACCCGAGTACCCCGGGCGTTGCCCGGGGCTAACGTATCCGACCCCTTCGGGGTCAAAACACGCTCCCGTAACCGTGATTCGTGCCCGTAATGGGGGCCGCCTTCGGACCCGAAAGGGCGCGTTTTTGACCCCGAAGGGGTCGGATACGTTAGCCCCGGGCAACGCCCGGGGTAC
>JAFKJJ010000691.1 GCA_017306025.1 Planctomycetota bacterium | reverse complement strand
GGGGTGGCCGCGGCTCACGAGCTGGGCGTCGTCCACCGCGACCTCAAGCCCGACAACGTGCTCCTCGACGGCGACACGCCGAAGGTGGCGGACTTCGGGATCGCCAAGCGCCGGTCGCACGAGATGACGCAGACGAACGCGCTGATGGGCACGCCGGCGTACATGGCCCCGGAGCAGGCCGCGGCGCGGGCCAAGTTCGTCGGACCCGCGGCCGACGTGTGGTCGCTGGGGGTGATGCTCTACGAGTGCGTTTCCGGAAGGCGCCCGTTCGAGGGCGAAACGGTGTTCGACGTGCTCGCTCGGATTGCCAACGAGAACCCGCCGGCGCTGCGGGCGCTCGTGCGCGGGGTGCCGCGCGATCTGGAAACGATCGTGGCCAAGTGCATGTCGAAGGAGCCGGAGCTCCGCTACCCGTCGGCGCGGGAGTTGGCCGAAGACCTGGCGCGGTTCGCGCGCGGGGAGCCGATCGCGGCGCGCCCGCTGGGGGCGGCCGAGCGGGTGGCGCGGTGGGTGCGGCGCAAGCCGACCGCGGCCGCGGCCTACGGGTTCTCGGCGCTGGCGGTGGGGCTGGCGCTGGTGGTGTTCGTGGTGGCCGGGTTCTGGCGCGAGGCCGAGGGCACCAAGAAGCAACTCGAAGGCGCGAACACGCGTCTCACCGACGAGCAGAAGCAAACGGAAGCGGCGCGGGACGAGGCCCTGCGACTCAAGGGGGTCGCAGACAAGGCGAAAGACGAGGCCGAGACGGCCCGGGCCGGTGAAGTCGCGCTGAAAGCGGAGGTGCAACGAGAGCGCGACAAATTGGCCGCATTCGAGTACGGGCGCACGATCCAACTCGCCCATCAGGAGTGGCGCGACGCGAACGTCGTGGGCGCGCGGGCGTTGCTAGACGGCACGAGCCCGGACCTGCGCGGCTGGGAATGGCACTACGTTCATCGCCTCTGTAACGGCTCGCTCTTGACTCTTAGGACTACCGGACAAAACCGGATCGGATGAAGATGACGCAGGCCGCGAGCTGGCACCACCCGAGGTAGTATCGGGCGTTGCGGTCGAGTCGTCGCCCAACCCGACCGAACTGGGCGAAGAAGTTGTGACACCGTTCGACGGCGTTG
>JAFKJJ010000473.1 GCA_017306025.1 Planctomycetota bacterium | reverse complement strand
CGACAATAAGCGTGTTGCAGGTGCTCAAGCCGGGCGCGCCCGGCGAGCCGCTCAAGGCGCGGGCCGATGCACTCAACTGGGACATCCAACGCGCCGTTAAGCTCCTCACCGACTAATACCTGCGACTTTGCAATCGTCCTAGGATAAACGCAGATAACCCGGATCAGACAGAGAAGAGAGTTCAGCTCAATCTCTTCTCTGTCTGATCCGGGTTATCTGCGTTTATCCGCGGCTCGAACTCTTCCGCGGCTTACTTCTTCACCTCGTACTCGGCGTCGATCACGTCGTCGGGGCCGTCCTTCTTTCCTTCCGGACCGCCCGACGGCGTCGGGCCGCCCTGGGCGCCGCCCACCTTCGAGTACAGGTGCTGCGCCATCGCGTTGGACGCCTGCTCCAGTTCCGCGGTCGCGGCCTTCACCGCGGCCAGATCGTTCTTGCCGATCGCGTCCTTCACCTTCGTGATGGCCGCGTTGATCGGCGCCTTGTCGCTCTCGGTGATCTTGTCGCCGGCCTCCGTGAACATCTTCTCGATCTGGTGGATGCGGGTCTCGGCCCCGTTCTTGGCCTCCGCGAACTCCCGCTTCTTCTTGTCCTCGTCCGCGTGAAGCTCGGCGTCACGCTTCATCTTCTCCACCTCGTCCTTCGACATCCCCGAGGCGCCCTCGATCCGGATGTGCTGCTCCTTGCCGGTGCCCAGGTCCTTCGCGGACACCGCCAGCACGCCGTTGGCGTCGATCTCGAACGTCACCTCGATCTGCGGCACCTGCCGCGGCGCCGGCGGGATGCCGTCCAGGTGGAAGCTGCCGATCCGCTTGTTGTCCTGGGCCATCGGCCGCTCGCCCTGGAACACCTGCACCTCGACCGACGGCTGGTTGTCCGCCGCGGTGGTGAACTTCTCGCTCGCCCGCTTCGGAATGGTCGTGTTCCGCGGGATCATCACCGTCATCACCCCGCCGAGGGTTTCGAGGCCCAGCGACAGCGGCGTCACGTCGAGCAGTTGGATGTCGGCCGCCGCCCCGAGCAGGAGTTGCGCGCCCTGGATGGCGGCGCCGATCGCCACCACCTCGTCGGGGTTCACCCCGCGGTGCCCCTCCTTGCCGAAGATCTCCTTCACCAGTTGCTGCACGCGCGGCATCCGCGTCATGCCGCCCACCATCACGACCTCGTCGATCTGCTGCGGCGTCAGCTTCGCGTCCTTGAGCGCCGCCAGCACCGGCTTCTTGCACCGCTCGATCAGGTGCTCGACCATCCGCTCGAACTGGCTGCGGCTGATCGACATCACCAGGTGCAGCGGGTTACGGTTCTCGTCCATCGTGATGAACGGGAGGTTGACGTCCACGTTCGTCTGGCTGCTCAGGTCCTTCTTGGCCTGCTCCGCGGCCACCTTCAGCCGCTGCATCGCCATCGGGTCCTTGCGCAGATCCGTCCCGCCGTGCTGCTTCTTGAACTCGTCGGCCAGGTGGTCGATCAGCACCTGGTCGAAATCGTCGCCGCCGAGGTGCGTGTCGCCGTTGGTGCTCTTCACCTGGAACACGCCGTCCTCGCCGACGTCGAGGATCGAGATGTCGAACGTGCCGCCGCCCAGGTCGAACACCGCGATCTTCTCGTCCTTCTTCTTGTCGAGCGCGTACGCCAGCGCCGCCGCCGTCGGCTCGTTGATGATCCGCATCCGCTGCTTGACGACCTTGCCGTCCTTGCCGCGGATCTCGTACTCCGTGTCGAACCCCGCGATGGCCGCGGCGTCGATGGTGGCCTGGCGCTGGGCGTCGTTGAAGTACGCCGGCACCGTGATGACCGCCTTGCGGACGGTGTGGCCCAGGTACGCCTCCGCCGCCTCCTTCAGCTTGCGGAGCACCATCGCGGAGATCTCCGGCGGCGTGAAGCTCTTGCCGTCGATGTCCACCTTCACCAGCTCGTTCGGCCCGCCGACGAGCTTGTACGGGACGAGCTTCTCTTCGCTCTCGACCTCGTTGTGGCGCCGACCCATGAACCTCTTGATGGAGTAGATCGTGCGCTTCGGGTTGGTCACGGCCTGGCGCTTCGCCTGATCGCCGACGAGCCGGTCACCCTTGTCGGTGAACGCGACGACGCTCGGCGTGAGCCGGTTGCCGTCCTGGTTGGGGATCACCTTGACCTCGGTGCCGTCCATCACGGCGACGACCGAGTTCGTGGTGCCCAGGTCGATGCCGATAATTTTCTCTTCTGCCATGTCTGTCTCCTTCGTGTGGGTGTTTTGTCTCGGCACGCAACCCGACTCGCTCACAGTTTACGCGGCAACCCGCGTTCCCCGGAGCACCCTTCCCTTCGGCCGGGCGCGTGTTCACGGCAAATTGGATGGTCTGAAGCTCCACGGCGATTCAGGACTTTTCGCGGCACTTAGCAACGTTCGTGCCGGGATCAACCCGCGTCCACCATCGTGATCCAACTTGCAGATAAATATCGACTTGCGCCGCAGAAAGTCTCTCAATAGGCAGTCCATTCCCCAACTCGCCTGCCATTTCAGCAGGTTCGCCGCAACTGCCTGACAGGGATAGGATTGCGCCAGCTACGAATCTCGTCATCGTCGGAAAATTTCGCACACGCCGTGCGTGTCGCCGGCACACACTCGGGTTCCGTTCGTTGACGCCCCCCTATCACACCGGTAGATTCACCGCATTCACGCGACCGTTGCTCTATTAAAGCGGGCCTGTCATGGCGAAAAAGAACGATTCCGGTTCCGGTTCGCCCGACAAGGCGACCGCAAACCTCTCTGCCCTTCGCGGGCAGATCGACAAGCTCGACCTGCAGATTCTGGAACTGGTCAACAAGCGGGCCGGTATCGCGGCGCAAATCGGGAAGGTCAAAGCGGATCAAGGTGGCGAAATTTTTTCCGCGGCGCGTGAGGAGGAGGTGCTCCACAACGTCCTCGACGCCAACGAGGGACCGCTCGACGCGGTGACGGTCAAGGCGATCTTTCGCGAACTCATCAGCGGCTCGCGGGCGATCCAGAAGCAACAGAAAATCGCATACCTGGGACCGGAATACAGCTACAGCCACATTGCGGCGCTCCAGCGGTTCGGCGAGGCGGCACTCTACAACCGCACGGCCAACATCCCGGCCGTGTTCGAAGAGGTCGTTCGCAAGCACGCGGACTTCGGCGTGGTCCCGCTCGAAAACTCGACCGACGGCCGGATCGTGGACACGCTGGACATGTTCATCCGGTTCCCCGGCCAGGTCAAAATCTGCTCCGAAATCCGGCTCCGCGTCAAGCACCACCTGCTGGCGAACTGCCCACAGTCGGAGGTGCGCCGGGTGTACTCGAAGGAGCAGGCGCTCAGTCAGTGCCGGAACTGGCTGGCGAAGAACTTGCCGCAGGCGACGGTCCACCCGGTGGCGAGTACCGCGGACGCGGCCACACTCGTGCAGACGACGCCGAACGTCGCGGCCGTCGCGAGCCGGGAGGCCGCGGTGCGATACGGGTTGGGGGTGATCGCCCAGAACATCGCGGATTCGCCGTTCAACGAGACGCGGTTCGCGGTGATCGGCGCGACCGACTCGACCCGGACCGGCAGCGACAAGACGGCGCTGATGTTCCAGATCAGCCACACGCCCGGCGCGCTGGCCGACGTGCTGACGGTGTTCAAGGCGAACAAGATCAACCTGTCGTGGATCGAGTCGTTCCCGTACCGCGAGGCGAAGGGCGAGTACGTGTTCTTCGTGGACTTCGAGGGGCACCGCGACGACCCGAAAGTGAAGAAGGCACTGGCGGCGCTGGAAGAGCTGTGTGACAGCGTGTCGATACTCGGCTCGTTCCCGATGGCCCAGCCGTCGGAAGATTAAAGACCGGATGAGCCGCGGATAAACACAGAAGACACGGATCGGAGGAAAAGAGGTCCAAATTAAACTCTTTTCCTCCGATCCGTGTCTTCTGTGTTTATCCGCGGCTCTTCTTCTGCCTTCTGTCGCGCTGTCATCTCGCGTCGCGTCCCGTAGCATGACGGGAAGCCCTCCAGCGCACCGGTTCCGCCTCCCCGGAACGATCCGCTGCCCACTGTCAACTGCCCACGACTCCCATGATCCTCGTCATCCGGCCCGAAGCGACCCTTGAGCAGATCGACCACGTGATCGAGCGCGTCCGCGAGCTGGGCTTTACCCCGCACGTCAGCCGCGGCGAGAGCCGCACCATCGTCGGCGTCATCGGCGACGAGACCAAGCCCGGCTCGGAGAACTTTTCGGCCATCCCCGGCGTGGAGCAGGTGCTCCCCATAATGAAGCCGTTCAAGCTCGCCAGCCGGGAGTTCCACAAGGAAAACAGCGCCGTCTACGTCGGGAAGGTGAAGATCGGCCAGGGCAGCCTGGCGATGATCGCGGGGCCGTGCGCGATCGAGGGGTACGAGGTGCTCGACGCCATCGCCCGCTACGTGAAGGCCGGGGGCGCGAACATCCTGCGCGGCGGCGCGTTCAAGCCGCGCACCAGCCCCTACGCGTTCCAGGGGATGGGCGAGGAGGGGCTCAAGATCCTCCGCGACGTCGGCCAGAAGTACGAAATGCCCGTCGTGACCGAGGTCATGGACCCGCGGCAGGTCGAGCTGGTCTGCCGCTACGCCGACATGCTCCAGATCGGCGCCCGCAACATGCAGAACTTCGACCTCCTGAAGGAGTGCGGCAAGGCGAACAAGCCGGTCCTCCTGAAGCGCGGCATGAGCGCCACCGTCAAGGACCTCCTGATGTCCGCGGAGTACGTCCTGGCCGAGGGCAACAAGGACGTGGTACTGGTCGAGCGCGGGGTGCGGAGCTTCGAGGACAGCACGCGGAACATGCTCGACATGAGCGCGATCCCCAACGTGAAGGGACAAAGTCACCTGCCGATCATCGTGGACCCGAGCCACGCGACCGGCCGGCCCGACCTGATCCCCGCGATGTGCAAGGCGTCCGTCGCGGCCGGGGCCGACGGCGTTCACGTCGAGGTCCACAACTGCCCGGAGAAGGCGCTGTCCGACGGCCCGCAGGCGCTCCTGCCGCACCAGTTCCTCGACCTGATGGGCGACCTGCGCAAGCTGGCGGCCGCGGTCGGGTGCCAGTTCTGGGCGCCGCCGGAGAAGTGACCGCGGCCATGCCCGACATCGAAGACCCGGACGAACCCGACGAAACCGACTGGGCGCCACCGCCACCGCCGCCCGACACGTGGGCGAAGTGGGAGCCGCGGTCGGCGCAGGTCTTCGTCCTGCACGCGCTCGTGATCGGCGCCGTGGCGGCCCTCCGCCTGGTCGGGGTCGTCTCACAGAAGACCGCGAACGTGTTGCTGGCTTGCGAGGCGCCCGCGCTGGGCTGTGCGTGGGGCGGGCTGATCGCCTTCCTCATCGTTCGCGCCCGCGAACGGTCCGAGGGGCGGCTCGAGCGCGGGCGAACGCTGGTGCTCGGGTTCGATCTGTTCACGGTCGTCTTCGCGGTGATGGGCGCCGGCTTCTGGCTGGCGATCCTTGCGATTTGAGTCTCTGACGTTCCCCAAAGGGGGCAAGGCGAAACACGGGACCACCGATGCCAACTCGCAAGAAGTTCGTTGCCGGCAACTGGAAGATGAACACCACGCTGGCCGAGGCGAAGGCCCTCGCCGCGGCGGTCGCGAAGGGCGTGGGCGCCGACGCGCGGGTGACCGTCGCGGTGTGCCCGCCGTTCCCGTGGCTGACCGCGGCGGGTGAGGCGGTCCGGGGTTCGGCGGTGGCGCTGGGCGCGCAAGACGTCGCGTTCGAGAAGAAGGGGGCGTTCACGGGCGAGGTCAGCCCCGCGATGCTACTCGACGCCGGATGTACGTACGCCATCGTCGGCCACAGCGAGCGGCGCCACGTCCTGGGCGAGAGCGACGCCGCCATCAACCAGAAGGTCCACACCGCCCTGGAGGAGGGGCTGCACGTCATCCTGTGTATGGGCGAGACGCTCGCGGAGCGCGAGCGCGGCCTTCAGGAGCGGGTGTTCCAGCGCCAGGTGTTCGCGGCGTGCGCGGGCCTGACCGACGAGCAGTTCGCGCGGCTCGTCATCGCCTACGAGCCGGTGTGGGCGATCGGAACGGGTAAGGTGGCGACGCCGGAACAGGCCCAGGAGGCGCACCGGTTCGTGCGCGGAAAACTTCGGCTGCTTTATGGCGATAAAATCGCCGATGCGACTCCCATTCTCTACGGCGGCTCCGTCACCGCCGACAACGCGGCCGGGCTACTGCACCAACCCGACGTGGACGGCGCGCTGGTGGGCGGCGCGAGCCTCAAGGCCGACTCGTTCCTCGCCATCGTGAAGGCGGCACAGGGTTGAGCCCCGGCGAACCCGGAGCGCGAGCGACGGGGCGGGCGCACAAGCCGCGCCCGCCCCGTCGCTCGCGCTCCGGGTTCCCAAAGGCCGGTCTTCCCGGCTACGGCGGCTTTTCCTACAGTAACAGTTCAATCGACATTGGAACGGCGACCGGAGCGTCGCCGCCGAGACTGGAGGCCGGGTCGTGACCCTCTTCGCCGCGGACGTCTGGTGGCTGTCGCACGTCCTCAACCTGATCGTGCTGGGGCTGGGTAGCCTGCTCATGCTGATCGTACTGATCCAGCGGGGCAAGGGCGGCGGGTTGGCCGGCGCCTTCGGCGGCGCCGGCGGGTCCAGCCCGTTCGGCTCTCGCGCGGCCGACCAGTTCGTGAAGATCACCCTCTGGCTCGCCGGCGTCTGGGTCCTGGTCATCATGATCCACGTGAAGATCGTCAAGTACGACGTCGGCGAACAGGCCAAGACCTCCGTCACCACCACCCAGTAAGCAGAAGAGAACAGAGGGCGGAAGCCAGACGCGAGCGAACCTCGCCCGTCTGCCTCCTGTCCTCTGTTCTCTGGCTTCCGCCCTCTGTTCTCTTTTCCGTGAGGCAGCCGGCCGTGTTGCTGAGCATGACCGGGTTCGGCGAGGCCCGCACTCAAACCGACGCCCTCGGCGTCGCGGTCGAGGTGCGGGCCGTGAACAACCGGCACCTCAAACTCACCGTCCGCGGTTCCGATCCCTACCCGCTCTACGAAACCGAACTGGAGAAGGTCGTCCGCCGGCACGTCCGGCGCGGCACGCTCCACGTTCACGTCCGCGTCGAGCGCCAGGGGCAGGCGGCCGCGCCGGCGCTGAACACGGCCGCCCTCGCGGACTACCTCAAGCAGATCCGGCTCGCGTGCGACGAGGCCGGTACGCCCGAATTCGCCGGGCCGTTGGCCTCCGGCGCGCTGGCGCTACCCGGGGTCGCCCCGGAGGCGCGCGCCCACACCGCCCCGCCCGACGACGAGTGGCCGGTCGTGGAGAAGACGCTGGACGCGGCGCTCGCCAACCTCAACACGATGCGCCGCGACGAGGGGAAGGCGATGGCCGCGGACCTGATGGTCCACCACCGCACCATTTCCGACCAGCTCGAAGCGATCCGCGTGCTCTGCCCCGCGGTCGTGACCGAGTACCGGCAGCGCATGCTCGAACGCGTCAAGCAGGCGGTCGCGGACGCGGGCGTGGTGCTCAGCGCCGAGAGCATCATCCGCGAAGTGGCCCTCTTCGCCGACCGGACGGACGTTTCGGAAGAGGTGACGCGGCTCACGAGCCACCTGGAGCAGTTCGCGGAGCTGATCCGCAAGGGCGAGGAGGCCGGCCGGAAGCTGGAGTTCGTGATCCAGGAGATGGGCCGGGAGACGAACACGGTCGGCTCGAAGGCCGGCGACGTTACGATCAGCCGGCACGTGTTCGAGATCAAGGCGACGCTCGAAAAGCTAAGGGAACTGGTGCAAAACGTGGAATAGAATTTTCGATTTCCGAAGGGGCTCCCGCCGGGCGATTGAAATCGTCGATCGCAAATCGAACATCGCAAATGAATCAGCCCGTTCCACAACTCGCACCGCTCATCGTCGTTACCGGCCCCAGCGGGGTCGGCAAGACGACGGTGGTCGAGCGGCTGATCGAGAAATCCGGGCTGCCGCTGCGGCGGGCGGTCACCGCGACCACCCGCGCCGCGCGGCCGGGCGAGGTGCCCGAGCGCGACTACCACTTCTGGGGCGCGGGGGAGTTCCTCAAGGCGGTCGAAGACGACCGTATGCTGGAATGGGCGCCGGTGTTCGGGCTGGACTACTACGGCACGCCGAAGAGCGAAGTGGACCCGCACCGGGCACGAGGAACGGGCGTGATCCTGGTGATCGACGTGCAGGGCGCGGCCCGGGTCCGCGAAT
>JAFKJJ010000540.1 GCA_017306025.1 Planctomycetota bacterium | reverse complement strand
GCCGACCGAAAGCGCTCCAAGCGCGGCGCCGCGCCGGCCGAGGCTCCTGAGCGCGCCGAGGACTTTTGACTTGCCGGGAAACTCGGTGGTCAGCCCGACGCAGACGAACAGGATGTCGACCGGCGGCACGTCGCCGATCGAATAGTCGATCTTGATGGGCAGCCCGTTGGAAGCCATCACCGCGTCGCCGTCGGCGGAGACGGTCGTCCAGCTATAGAAGTCGCGGCCGAGCTGCCGGTTCGCCGAGCGCACCGTGTCGATCGCGGCGGCAAGCGAGAACATCGAGAATTTGTCGACCAGCAGGAAGGCGAACTGGCGACCGGGCTGGCTCTGATCAGGCATGAATGGCGCTTCTACAACAGGCGCCGGTCGGGAGACAGGGGTGCGTCCTTCGAGGCCCGCCTCGCGGGCACCTCGGGATGGAGACCGTCGGCGCCAACGATCCTTGTCCCGAGATGCGATCCTGCCTGTATCGCGACTGTCCGGTTGGGACAAGCGCTCCGGCCTGGTCGCGATAGAGGCGAGGGGAGCCTGAAGGGACGCACGACTGCCGCTTTCCTCAAAACTCCGGCACCTCCGTCCACGCCGCGCGGCAGGCTGACGTGAGCGTGTTGGCCATCAGCATGGCGATGGTCATCGGCCCGACGCCGCCGGGGACCGGCGTGATGGCGCCCGCGGCCTTCTCGGCTTCGGCATAGGCGACGTCGCCGACGAGCCGCGTCTTGCCCTCGCCCCGCTCGGGCGCGGGAATGCGGTTTATCCCGACATCGATGACGGTCGCGCCGGGCTTGACCCAGTCGCCCCTGATCATCTCGGGGCGGCCGACGGCGGCCACCAGGATGTCGGCGTTTCGCGCCACGGAAGGAAGGTCCTTGGTGCGGCTGTGGGCTATGGTCACGGTGCAGTTCGCCGCAAGCAGGAGGTTGGCCATCGGCTTGCCGACGATATTGGAGCGGCCGACCACGACGGCGTTGAGGCCGGAAAGATCCTTGCCGCGCACCCGCTCGATCAGCAGCATCGATCCCGCCGGCGTGCAGGGCACGAAGGCCGTGCCGAGTTCGCCCGTCCCGAGCTTGCCGACATTGACGAAGCTGAAACCGTCGACATCCTTCTCCGGCGCGATGAGCTGGATGATGCGCCCGGCGTCAATCTGCTTCGGCAAGGGCAATTGCACGAGGATGCCATGGATCTTCGGGTCGGCATTCAGTTCCTCGACCAGCCGCACGAGCTCCGCTTCGCCGGCGTCGGCCGGCAATTCATGATGCGCGGAGAGGAAGCCGCACTCCTTCGCCATGCGCGATTTCGATGCGACATAGACTTGGCTGGCGGGGTCTTCGCCGACGATGACCACGGCAAGGCCGGGCTGCACGCCTTTTTCCTTCAGGAGGCGCGCCGCCTCCTTCTTTACGGAGGCAATGACCTCCCCGGCGACCTCCTTGCCGTCGATGCGCTCTGCCATGGAATGCCTCCCCGATGCGATTTCGTGCCGTCCTCATCTTTCATGAAAAGCGGCTTGGCAATCCCGTCTTTGCGCCGCTTTCTGCAATAAAGCCGAAATCGCCTTCTCCAGGAAGGAAGCCCGGCAAAGCCGTTCGTGACGGCGTGGTCGAAGGAAGCCGGGGTGCCTATTCCCGCCGGGAAGGCTTGCCGCGGCCCGCCGCACGCACCAGGATCTCGGTACGGAATTCGCTCAGGCGGAACCGCACTTCATCGAGCGCCGAACGGCGCGGCGTCGCGTTTGGCTCTGCCGTTTTCGTGGAAGTTTTCACTTCTCCGGCGCGTCCGTCGGGCAGGCCCTCCACGAATTGCCGGCGCAGCCGCGCCACCAGACCCTTGGCGGTCTCCGAGGTCTCGGCTGCGGGTGAAAGCTCCGTCTTCGGCGCACTTCCGGCTGGAACGTCTTCGGCCCCAACCTCTTCGGTCGGAGCGTCTTCGACCTTCGATTCTTCGACAGCGGCCGGTTCCTCGGCGGCAACGCTCTCGACGCTTGCCTCGGCTTTCGTGGCCGTGTCTTCTTCCGGTAGTGGAGCCTGCGGGCGCTCGGCCGGCGGTTCCGGCGTACGTGCGAGCGCCGCCAGCATCGGATTGAGCGCCGGCGCCCGCCGTGCCGGTTTCCGGGGCGCGAGCGAAAGCAACGATCCGCCGCGCGGAGTGCTGTCCCCGTCCGTTCCCGATACCGTCATCCGCTGCTGCCCTCCACCGGCGCGCCGCGCACATTGCCAGGCAGCGAAGCTAAACCGCTGTGGGTAACAAAGGGTTAAGGAATTGCGATCGGTACGCGCGACCGCGATCGAACGGGCGATGAACGCCACGCCAGCTTCCACTATCGGCCCGCATGCGCTACCACCCGGCCATCGCAAAGGCGTTCGGAGATCGAGATGGACGGGAAGCTCATTCTGGTGGGCTGCGGCAATATGGGCTTCGCCATGCTTTCGGGCTGGCTCAAGGCCGGCAAGCTCAAGCCGGATGAGGTGCTGGTCGTCGAGCCCAATGAGGCGCTGCGCCGCCGCGTCTCCGACCTCAAGGTCGAGGCCGTACCGGACGCGGCCGATCTGCCGCAGGCGCTTCAGCCCGACCTGGTGATGTTCGCGGTCAAGCCACAGGTCATCCGCGCCGTCGTTCCTGCCTATCGCCGCTTCGCCGCGTCGGGTGCGACCTTCCTCTCGATCGCGGCCGGTGCGCGCATCGCGCTGTTCGAGGAGCTTCTCAGCGCGGACGCTCCAATCGTGCGCTGCATGCCGAACACGCCGGCTGCCATTGGCAAGGGCATGATGGTACTGGTGTCGAACGGCAAGGTGGGGCCGGAAATGGACGCCTTCATCGAAAGCCTGATGTCGACCAGCGGCCGTGTCGCCCGCATTGAATCGGAAGATCTGATGGACGCGGTGACGGCGGTATCCGGTTCCGGCCCGGCCTATATCTTCCATTTCATCGAATGTCTTTCCGCGGCGGCCGAGAAGGCCGGCCTGCCGGCGGAAACCGCAAGACTGCTCGCCATGCAGACGGTCTATGGCGCGGCCTCGCTCGCGGCGGAAAGCGGCGAGGAGCCGGGCCGGCTGCGCGAACGTGGTGTGCCAGGACCTCGCGTCCGACGGCTCGCCGGTCGGCCCGATCAAGCGCCTCACGGCGCACGACGACGACACGGTCCGGCGGGCGCGCGTGTCCGCCAACGGCGAGTGGGTCGTCTACGAGTGCGGCGCCGACCTGTGGGTGACCAGCACGCGGAGCGCCGCACCGCCCCGCAAACTGGCGATCGAGGTGAACGCGGACGACAAGTCGAACACCGAGCGCGCCATCACCTTCACCCGCGACGCCACCGAGTACGCGCTCTCGCCCTCCGAGGAGCACGCGGTACTCGTCATCCACGGCCAACTGTTCCTGACCCGGGTGCCCGGCGGCGGGAAGGCCGCGCGGCTCACCGAGCACGTCTACGCCGACAGCAACCCCGCGTGGTCGCCCGACGGCAAGAAGGTCGTCTTCTCCTCCGACCGCTCCGGTACGGTCGACCTGTACCTGCTCGAACACGACGACCCGGAGCACCCGGAGCTGACCCGGGCGCACAAGTTCAAGACGACGCGGCTCACCAGTACGACGAGCGAGGAGACCGGCGCGAGTTTCAGCCCCAAGGGCGACCTGATCGCGTTCATCCGCGAGGGGAAGCTCTGGCTGATGAAGCCCGACGGCTCCGACCAGCGGGTGCTGGTGGCCGCCCAGAAGGTGCTCGATTACGACTGGTCCCCGGACGGCAAGCACGTCGCGTTCTGCCGGATGGACGGGTCGTTTTCGGCCGAGGTCTACATCGCCGCGACCGACGGCAGCGGCCCGCCGGTGAACGTCTCGCGCCACGCGACGTGGAACAGTGACGTGTCGTGGAGCGACAAGAACGGGAAGATCGCGTTCGTGGGCCAGCGCCGCGGGAACTACGCGATGCACGTCGTCTCGCTCCAGAGGCCCGTCGCCAACGGCAGCCCGAAGCCCCCGGCCGATCAGATCGACTGGGACGACGTTCACCTGCGCGTCGAGCGGCCCACGAGCACCCACGCCGAGTACGGCGCGATCTCTCCTGACGGGAGCCAGGTCGCGTTCAGGTCACTGTCCAACGGCGACGACCTGTGGGTCGCGAACTCCAACGGCTCGTCCGTCACGCGGCTGACGACGGGGAACCAGTCGCCGAGTTCGATCCGGTGGGCGAAGAAGTCGAGCGGCACGGTGTACTTCCTCAACGGCTCCGGCGAACTGCGCTCGGCGCGCACCGGGTTCACGTTCGGCGCGCCGGGCGAGCCGGGCAAGGTGCCGTTCGCCGCGAAGATGACGATCAAGCGCGACGAGGAGTTCGCCGAGATGTTCGCGCAGTGCTGGCGCGCCCTCTCGGACAACTTCTACGACGCCAAGCACCACGGCGCCGACTGGCGGGCGGTGCGGGCGAAGTTCCTCCCGCTGGTGCCGCACGCCGCGACCCGCGAGGACCTCTACGCGCTCGTCAGCCTCATGCTCGGCGAGCTGAACGCGTCGCACCTGGGCATCAGCGGGAAGATGCCGACGCCGGACGAGTGGACCGCCGACCTCGGGTTGATCTTCGACGACAAGTACAAGGGTCCCGGGCTGAAGGTCGCGGAGGTGCTGAAGCGGGGGCCGGCCGACAAGCGCGGGCTGGACATCAAGCCCGGCGACGTCGTGGTCTCGATCGACCGCGTCGAACTCACCGACAAGGTGAACGTCTCGAAGCTGCTGAACAACAAGATCAACGAGGCGGTGCTCCTGGAAGTGGCGAGCGACCCGCGGGACGCGAAGACCAAGCGGAAGGTGGAGATCATCGGGGCCAACCGCGTGCGCATCGGGCAACTGATGTACGACCGGTGGGTGGAGCGGAACGCGGAGGCGGTGGCGAAGGCCGGCGGCGGCAAGATCGGCTACATCCACATCCCGAGCATGGACGACGCCGGGCTCGACGCGTTCGTGCGGGCGCTGTACTCGGACCACTTCGACAAGGAGGCCATCGTTATTGACGTGCGCTACAACGGCGGCGGGTTCACGCACGACCAGGTGCTGAACTACCTCGCGGGCAAGGAGCACACGTTCTTCAAGCAGCGCGACGGCGGCGAGGGGCTCGTGCTCCGCGCGACCGACCGCAAGTGGACGAAGCCGATGGCGGTGGTGACGAACAACCGCTCCTACTCGGACGCCGAGATCTTCCCGCACGCGTTCCGGGCGCTGGGGCTCGGCAAGGTGGTGGGGCAGGCGACGGGCGGGTTCGTCATCGGCACCGGCAGCACGCGCCTGATCGACGGCTCGTCGTTCCGCATCCCGCGGATCGGCGTGTACACGAACAAGGGCGTGAACATGGAGAAGCAGGGAGTGATCCCGGACGTACCGGTGGAGATCACGCCCGACGACTGGGCGCGCGGGACCGACGGCCAGTTGCTCAAGGCGGTGGACGTGGTGTCGGCGGACGTCCGCGATTGGAAGAAGGCGAAGAGCGCGATCGCGGGCGGCGCGAGCGGGACGGGCACGACCGTCTCGGCGCCCGCGCCGCCGATGCCGGTGGCCCCGATGCCGCGGACGTCGCCCCGTGCGCCCGCCGCGCCGCGCGTCCCGCCCACCGGGTTCATTCCGACGGCCGAGGATTGAATCACGGGGTTCGTAGTGAGCCCGCGCCGCGCCCGGGCTCACTACGAGGCCCTACCCCGCGAACCCGGCCGCCCGTTCCACGTGTCCCGTCTTCATGCGCCCGTTGCAGATCAAGCCCCGGCACGCGATCACCGCGCTGGCCCTGTCGCCCGACGGCCGGCGGCTCGGTGCCGTTCAGTCGGGCTACGGGTTCCGGCTGTTCGACGCGATCACCGGCGCCGAACTCGGCCGCGACACGGAGAGCGCGAGCGTGTCCGAGTTGTCGCCGACCGGTCGCCACTCGATGCACGCCGAACGCACCGACGTTCGGCTCGCGGAGATAACCGCGGGGCGGCCGTTCCTGCGGTTCCAGAGCGGTTGGACGCCGGCCGGCGACCACAACCGTCCGCCGGCCGCCCCGGGCACATCCGCCCTGGCGCTGGCGGGCCTCATCAGTGCCACCGGCAGCTTCGACCGCGGCCGCGGCCCGACGAGTTGGTGGGTACCACGGCCCCAAGAGCCGGTCTACCTGGCCGCCTGCGCGCTGACCGCCGACCACCGGTTCACGGTCGGACGGCTCGCGACCGACGGCGGGCAATTCCTCGTCTGCGACCTCGCGGACGAATCGCGCGTCGCGAAGCTCGACATACCCGTACCGCCACCGGGGACGGCGCCCGTCCGCACGGCGTTCACCCCGGACGGGACCCGCGTCGTCGCGCTCACTCCGCACACCCTGTTCGTCTTCGCCCTTCCGCCGCCGCGGTCACTCGCACCGGAACCGCTCGCGGCGGTCGGCACCCTCGTTCCGCCCCCTGCGCAGGTGCTGACGCCGGCCGTCACAGCCCCGATCACACAACCGCAACCGGACCAACAACCGCCGCCGTTCGCCCTGCTGCCGTGTGGGGAGAAGGTAATCGTTCGCGGGGAAAAGAGTCGCGTCGAGCTGCACGACCTCGCGACCGGCGCGGTGTTGACCGTCTGGAAATGGGGGCTGCCGAAGGTGAGCGCGCTGGCGGTCGCGGGCGACGGGCTGACCGCCGCGGCCGGGGGCACGGGCGGCCGCGTGGTGATGTGGGACCTGGGGTGACGTCGCGGTCAGGACGACCCGGTCTCCATGTTCACCCGCGTTCCGGGCAGCCGCTCGCGGAGCCACTCGGCCAGTTCGGTCCCCCGTCCGACCGCGGGCACCAGCGCCCCGAAGGGGGCGTGCTTCAGATCGACCTGGCACAGCCCGCGAAGGGCTCCGATGCCCGCGAGCCAGTCGTCGCGCGTCACCTCGCCGGAGTGGGAGAGGACGACGCGCTGCACCGGGTTTCGCGTCCGCACCGCGAGGCCGACCCGCAGCCACTCGACGGCCCGGCACTTGACCCCCTCCACGAACCCGCGGCGCCACGTCAGCCGCTCTGCGTCTTCGCCGCGCAGGGCCATCGCGCCCCGCTTGCGTCCGCGTCCCGCGAATCAGTTCCGGGCAGTCCTCCGCGGCCCAGCGTCGCAGGACCCACGACAGCGAACTGAAGAACGCGGTTTCTTGTGTCCGCAAGGCGACCGCTTCGGGGGACCGATCCAGCCCGGACGCTTTCAACCGCGCGAGCGCGACCTGAATGCGGATGAACGCGGCGCGGTCGGCCGCGCCGTGCTCCTCCAGGAAGTCGGCCGCGACGAGCCGTAGCGCGTTGTCGTCGGGCTCGGCGACGACCGCGGCGACGAACGCCGGCCAGTCGGGGTGCCTCATGGCGCTTCGGTTCCGGAGCCGGTCAGAACGGGAGCCACACGACCTCGGTTCCCGGCAGCCACCGGCCGAGCCAGGCGGCGAGTTCCGGTACGGCCGTCGCGCTCGGGTCGTCGGTGCGGTCGAGTTCCAGATCAATCGCCCTCAGCCCGCGCAGCGCGTCGAGGCCGGCGTACCACGCGTCACGGGACAGGCGCTCGCACTCTCTGAGCACCACGCTGCACACCGGGTTACGTGCCCGCACCGCGGCGCCGTGGCGCAGCCACTCGGCCGCGGGGCACCGCACCTCGTCTACAAAACCCCTCCGCCACGTCAGCCGGTCGGCGCCCTCGAAGTGTAGGCGGCCGCGCGGGTCGGCGCGAACCAGTTCCGGGCACTCCTCGGCCGCCCACAGGTGCGAATACACCGCCTTCGGACCGAGGAACGCCCGCTCCTTCTTGCGCAATTCGACGGCCGCGGCCGACCGGCCCAGCTCCGACCCCTCCAGGCGCGCCAGTTCGACCTGTACGCGGATGAACGCGGCGCGGTCCGGCTCGCCGTGCTCTTCCAGGAAGTCGGCGGCGACGAGCCGGCGAGTGTCGTCGTCGGGTTCGGCGACGATCGCGGCGAGAAACGCCGGCCAGTCGGGGTGCTTCATGCGTGGTGTTCGGCATTTCGTGTTTGGTATTTCGCACTTCGTTCGATCGCCAACCACAGCCGCCCGCCCACCACCTTCTGACGAAACACCAAACACCGAACACTAAACACGCTCCAAGCGGAAGGCCACCGGGTAGTTGGCGTAATCGAACGTGACCACGCCGTTGCGGTCGGTGCCGGCGTAGTTGCGGTCGGCGCCGTCCGCGATGGTGACGCGGACCAGCCCGCGCTCGCCCTCGCGCACGGCCCCGGCGTGAACCGCGGCCACCGCCAGCCGCGAGTCGGCCGTGTAGACGTCCGTGCCCCACGCGCTGCCGTCGGTGCGGCCCACCACCTCGAACAGGACCGTGCGGCCGGCGTCCGCGGCGCTGAACTCGGTCAGCGTGCCGGGATCGGGGCGGACGCCGAGCAGATCGCCGCGGAGCTGCCGGACACGCGCCCGAATGGCCAGCGCCTCGTCGAGCAGCCCCTCGCGCACGTACTTCTGCTGGAGCTCGCGGAGCTGGTCGAGCAGGCCGCGGACGAGCGGGGCGAGTTCGCGCGTGGCCGCCTGCTGCACCGCGGCCAGTTCGCTCTCGGCGCGGGCGCGGACGGACTCGCACTCGCGGTCGGCCGCGGCGCGGATCGCGGCGGACTCGCGGTCGGCGCGCTCGCGCACCTCCGCCACCGACCGCTCGGCCGCGTCCACCACGGCCCGGGCGTCGTCGGGGAGGTCGTCCAGCCCGATCAGGTCCGCTTCGTCACTCATCGGGGCCACCTTTTGCCTTTTGCGCCATCGTAGGAGCGATCCGCCCGCGCCCACAAGACGCGATCCGGACCGCGGTGTAAAATTCCCGGCACCCTTCGACCCCTCCCGCGAGACCCCGCGATGAATCCGCCGACTTCGTTCCAGCCGATCCCCGGACAGGACGATCTCCAGCAGGTCGAGCGTGACCTGTCGTTCCACCCGTCCGCCAACACCGACCCGAAGGTGCTGACGCCCGAGCAGGTCGAGCGCTTCAACCGCGGCGGCTACCTCATGCCGTTCCGCATCTTCGACGACGCCGAGGTGGGGGCGCTCCGTTCATATTTCGACAACTTGCTCGCGAAGTACATGTCGGAAGGTAAGGACAGCTACTCGATCAGCTCGGCGCACCTGCGGCACGGGCGCGTCTGGGACGTGCTCACCAACCCGCGGATCGTGGCGATCGTGTCGGACCTCCTGGGTTCGAACGTTGTGGCCTGGGGTTCGCACTTTTTCTGCAAGATGCCGGGGGACGGCAAGACGGTGAGCTGGCACCAGGACGCGAGCTACTGGCCGCTCACGCCGAGCAAGGCGGTTACCGTGTGGCTCGCCATCGACGACGCGGACCGCGGCAACGCGTGCATGAAGTACATCCCCGGCACCCACGTGCTCGGCCACCTCACGTACAAGCTGAGCGAGAGCGACCCGACGAATGTGCTCAACCAGACCGTGCCGGACGTCGAGAAGTACGGGGCGCCGGTGTTCGTGGAACTGAAGGCCGGGGAGGCGTCGCTCCACTCGGACCTGCTCCTCCACGGCTCGGACGCGAACACGAGCGACCGGCGCCGTTGCGGGCTGACGCTCCGCTACACCCCCGGCGACGTGCGCGCGTACATGGGCTGGCAGGACAAGGGCGTCGTTGTCGCGGGCGAGCAACCCCCGCACTGGGGCAACCGCCCGCGCCCCACCGAGGAATGAGCGAACATCATGGCGTTCACGGCTCGCTCTTCTGGAAGACAGGGCAGGGCGGCGAGGCGCTGTTCCGCGCCGCGGCGCGGGCGAAGGGGTGGGAAGTGACCGACCTCCCGGACCAGCGGTGGGACCGCGCGACCGGGACGGTCAGCGGCATTCTCGACCATCTCCTCTGCTACCTGGCCCCATCGGGGAACGGGTGGTTCGGGGCTCTCCTGGCGAGCGGTTACGCGCGGACGCTCGGGCTGATCGACGCCGACACAGTCGCCTACGAGCTGTCGCGCCGCGGCGCCGGTCCGGTCATCCTGTTCAGCATGGTTCAGGACGCGTGGGGATACGAGGTGGCCGCGAACGGGACGTGCGTCGATCGGTTCTGGAGCCAGCCGCCGGACACCCCCGAGCAGCGCCCGAACCCGGGCGGAAACGTCGGTGCCGTGGCGGCGGCATTCGGAGTGCCATCCGAGACGATCGCCCCATACATCCGACAGATCGGCTGGGACGAGGCCCCCGGGCGGGCGTTCCCGGACGACGAGTACGCGCTGACGAACAACTGGGTCCACGTCGATTTCATGCGCCGACTCGGCATCCGCTACCCGTCTCCGAACACGGGCGTCGGCCGGTATGTTCACGTGGCGGAACCGAGCGCGTGACGCCCGATCTCGACCGTCGGGGTCGAGCGACGGGCGCCGAAATAATTCACGGAAGCATTTCGCGCCCCGGAGGCACATCCCGGTGACGCCCTCACCGGAGATCGCGAATGACCGCTCGACCACTACCCGATCTGACCGCGGCCCTCACCCGGCTCGTCGATCCGGACGCGCCCGGAGTGCCCGATGCGGAGTTGCTCCGCCGCTTCGCCGAGACTCGCGACGAGGCCGCCTTCGAACTCATCGTCTGGCGGCACGGCGGCATGGTACTGGGCACCTGCCGGCGCGTACTCGGCCGGTCCCCCGACGCTGATGACGCGTTCCAGGCCGCGTTCCTCGCACTGGCCCTCCGGGCCGGTTCCGTTCGGCACGGCGCATCGCTGCCCGGCTGGCTGCACCGGGTCGCGCTGCGGTCGGCGCTCCGGCTCCGCGCCGCCGCGATCCGAACGCGCCACGAACCATTCCCGCCGACCGAAGTTGCGGCGCCGGCCGAACCACTACCGGACGACACCGCCGCAGTGCTCGACGAGGAAATCGGCCGGTTGCCGGACAAGCTCCGGGTGGCGTTCGTGCTATGCGAACTGGAGGGGCGGACCGATTCGGAAGCCGCGACGCAACTCGGCTGTCCGAAGGGAACGGTACTGTCGCGCCTGGCCCGCGCCCGCGAGCGCCTGCGGGCGCGGCTCACGCGCCGCGGGTTGGCCGGGGCCGCGGTCGCGGCCGTCGTGGCAGAACCGGCGGCGCTCACCGCCGCACGCGTCGCCGCGACGGCGCGGGCCGGCGTCGCCTTCGTGACCGGCCGGACGGAAGGAGCCGCACCCGCACCAACCGCGGCGCTGGCGCGGGGAGTGCTCCGCGCGCTGGCTGTCGACACGCTCCGGCCCGTGGCCGTCGTTCTGGCGGTCGCAGTGCTGGCCGCGATCGCGGTCGGGGCGGCGCTCGCCTCCCGCGGCCCCTCAGGGAACGATCCGCCGCCGTCCGCGCCACTCGTGGCACCGCGGTTCGCGGCCGCGCCCATACCGAAGGCCGCGCCGGCGCCGGTCCCGAACTACAAGCTGCCCACCGCGGACCACGGGCTCGCGCAGGTGGACGAAGTGCGGTTCTCACCGGACGGCAAGTGGCTGGTCACCGCCGGCAGTCGGCCGAAGGGCGATGACATGGAATCTGCCGTCGCGGTCTGGGACGCGGCCACCGGCAAGCACCTGCGCACGTTCACCAAGCCGGACGGCGTCGGGGCGGCGCTGGCCTTCTCGCCGGACGGCAAGTTGTTCGCCGCCTCCTGCGCCGGCGAAGCCGTGGTGGCGCTGTGGGAGACCGCTACCTGGAAGGTACGCGCGTCGGTCCCGCACCCGATCGCGACCGACGTCTACTTTTCGCCGGACGGCAAGCTGCTACTGACCCGCAGTTGCGCGTTCGAGAAGGAGGTGATCAGCGAGGTAAACGTGTGGCACACGGACACCGGCAAGCGCGCGTTCGCGCTCGCGCGGCGGGCGGACGAGACGTTCTACGCGGCCGAGTTTTCGCCCGACGGAAAGACGCTCGCGGTCGGCAATAATCTCGGTGTCGTGCAACTCTTCGACACGAAAACGGGCAAGGCGCGAACCGAGATCAAGCCGCCGGGGTCCAAGTTGACCGAGGCCGCGTTCTCCCGGTCCGGGGACAAGCTCCTCACCTGGGCGCACGCCGCCGAAACGAACTTCGCGGTCCGGGTGTGGGACGCGGCCACCGGCAAAGAGGAGCGAAAGCTGGAGGGAGACGGTCCGGTCCGGTTCGCGACCTTCTCGCCCGACGGCAAGCGCATCGCCACGATGCGCAACACCGGGGCCACCAAGGGCGCCGTCGCGTGGGTGTGGGACGCGGAGACCGGCAAGAAGTCGGCGGCCCTCACGCTGAGCCAGGAGCATCCCGCCGAGGCGCACTACCTTGCCTTCTCGCCCGATAGCGGGCTGTTGGTGGTGTGCGGAACGGAACAGAGGCGGAACGGAAATAAGCTGATCACGGAGGCGGTCGGCGTGGCGTACTCGGTTCCGGACGGTAAGGAACTGCTCCGGCTGCCGGACGTGGAGGGCGTCATGTTCAACCACACCGGCACCGCCGCCGCGCTCCTCAAGCGGACCCGCGAGGGGGACGAGGTGACCGTCCGCGGCGTCGCCGAGCTGTTGAAGCAGAAGTAGGAGCGCGTATGGAAATCACGGCGCCGGTTTTGACCGGGCGGTGGGTGCGGCTCGAACCGCTCGCGGAGGAGCACCGCGAGCCGCTGCGGGCCGCCTCCGACGACGACCGCGTGTGGCAGTTCATGCCCGCGGGCGGCCGCGGACCGGAGTTCGACCCGTGGTTCGACGACGGAATCGCCCAGCGCGCCGCGGGGAAGCGGCTGCCCTACGCGGTGCGGCTGCTTTCGAACGGCGAGCCGATCGGTGCGACGAGCTACATTGAGCCGAACGCGCAACACAGGCGCGTCGAGATCGGGTGGACGTGGTACCGGCCGGACCGGTGGGCCGGACCGGTCAACCCGGAGTGCAAACTGCTCCTGATGGCGCACGCGTTCGACGCGCTCGGGCTGAACCGCGTGCAACTGGTCACCGACCTTTTGAACACACGGTCGCAGGCAGCGATCGCGAAGCTCGGCGCGGCCCGCGAGGGCGTCCTGCGGTCGCACGCGATCACGCGTGGCGGGCGCGTCCGCGACACGGTCGTGTTCGGCATCACCCGGGCCGACTGGCCGGGGGTGAAGGAGCGGTTGCTCGCGCGGCTCGCGGCGTTCGGGGCGTAGCACTACTCCGCGGGCTTCGCGAGCTGCGCCCGCAGCTCACGCACTTCCCGTTGCAAGTCGCGCAGCAGGTGACTTTGCGCCTCCAGGTGTTCGAGCACCACGCGGACCTCCTCCTCGGCCTTCAAGTTGATCTCGTAGTCGTTCTGTGCCCGGAGCCGGTCCAGTGCGGCCACCCGGTTCTGGCTCATCATGATCATCGGCGCGGTGTACGCGGCCTGGAGCGAGAGGAACAGGTTCATCAGGATGAACGGGTACGGGTCCCAGTGCTCCACCCACGCGATCACGTTCAGCGCGGCCCACAACAGCAGCAGCGCGGACTGAAGGCCGATGAACCACCACGACCCGACCACGCCGGCGACGCGGTCGGCCGCCCACTCGCCCCACGTCAGGCCCGCGGTGGCGACCTCGTTCACGTTGCGGACGGGCGGGTGGTCGTGTTCGTACGGTTCGGGGAACGACGGCTGCATACGGTCGGGTGGGTTGGTGGAAGGGGAACGTTGGAACTGTAGCGGGTGTCGGTGGGCCGATGAAGGGCGGGTGAAGCCGGACCGGCGTACGGCGGGAATGGCGCCGCGGCGCCTTCCGCGGGTAGCCGGCCGAGCGGGGCACCCCGAAGGGGTCGCGGCGATGACCGAACTCGGTCGCGCCCTTTCCTCACGCACGTCGACGGGGGCAGACGGCGCCGCAATCGAAGCGGACATGACGACGGGCGATGTCCGTTGGTGCGGGCGAAGTGCCGTCACGATCGTCTTGCCCCAGAAAATGCGCGCGGGGCACGCCAGATGCTTCCTCCCGACCGGAGGGACGCATGGCGAACACACCACCTCGGCGAAGGGCACCGCGGCCGGCACACAAGCTGAAGCGGCCCGTTCCGTACCGCAGCCCTACGTTCGACTACTCGCTGGACTTCCGCGCCACCAACTTCCGCGCCCGACCGGAACTGTACCGTGTCGGCCGTGGCGAGGAGGGAGTATTACTCGTCGAGCCGTACAAGAGCGAGATCCTGCCGCACTGGCGGTTCGCGACGCCTGCGGCCGCGCGCGCGTCGGCCGCGGCGATCTGCCGACTGTTCCGCGCCTATAAGGCGGCCGGCGATTTTGTCGGTATGGACATGGCGCGGAAGTACATTCAGATGGGCTACACCCGCGCCCGACGGTACGCGAACCACCGGAGCGGGCGGAAGTACGGCCCCGACGGCCGAGTGCTGCCGTTCGAAGAGGACCCGGTGAAGGCGAAAGCGGCCGCGAGCTTCTATGCCGCGTGGAAGCGGGTGGAGGCGGACGCGGTCTACGCGCGCCGGAAGGCCGCGCACAAGGCGAAGTACGGGTAACTATTTCGTTACCGTCACCGTAATCGGCAGCGCCGCGAACGTCGGCACGACGCGCAACGGGGCGTTGTTCCCGCCCTTCGGCGGCGGGTTCGCGCTCTGCCCGCGGAGCACCAGCGTGTGCGTGCCCGGCGGCAGGTTGTTCGGCACGTCGACGTTCACCTTCAACTCGCTGCTGTTCGGCTGCGCCGTGCCGACCGGCGGGAACGGGTTGTTGCCCTGCGGGCGCGGGCCGAAGTTCGGGGTCGCGGCGACGACCGCGATCGGGTCCTTGTACTTCGCGTCGCGCGACACCTTCAGCGTCACCTCGACCTTTCCGCCCGCCTTCGCGGTCAATTTCGTGTCGGTCGGCGTGAGTGCGAACGGCGCCGTGCCGCGGACCGCGAGCGCCATCCCGGGGCCGCGGTTCATGCGCGCGATCATCGGGGCGTTCGGAACCTGATTCTGCTGAACGCCGACCGCGGGCCACGTCACCGTGAACGGTCGGGCGGTGTGCGTCCGTTCGCCCGACGTCGCGCGGATCGTGACGAAACCCTCCCAGTCCTCCGCGTCCTTGTCCGCGACCAGCACGAGCGTGCCGCGGGTCTGTCCCGGCCCGACGACCTGCTTCGGGCACGTCACGCCCTTCGGGAGATCGTCCGCGGAAAGCTCGATCGCGTCGCTGAAGCCGTCGAAGCGGAACACGAACACCGCGAACGCCGCGGCGCCGCCCTTCGCGAGCGTCCCGCCGTCCGGGATGTGTGGCGTCAGCGGCATCACCGCGAGTCGGAAGTCGGGGTTCTCCTTCGCGATCCGCAGCACGTACTGATCGCGCACGCCGAACTGCACCCCCGCCTCTCGTGTGGACACCATCACCCGGTAGGTGCCGTCCGCGGGCACACTGAAGCGGTAGCGCGCGGGGTCGTCACCTTTCGTGTAGAACTGGTTCGGGCTGAGCGTGTCCGCGCCGTCGTCCTGCTCGACGATCACCTTGCCCTTCTCGTCCGTGAGGACGAAGTACGCGTCCACCGGCGAGCCGATGCGCTCCGCGAACACTTCGAGCGTCCAGACGTCGCCCTTCTTCGCCTTGAAGCTGTACCAGTGCCGCTCGGCCTTCTTCGCGATGCGTCCGGCGATATCGCACGGCACCTTTACTTCCTGCGCGGCGTCTGCGGTGCCGTTTTTCTCGTTGTCGAGGGTGAGCGGATTCGACGCGGCGAGCAACGGGTTGCCGCCCACCGCGCCGGGCCGTTCGGAAGCGTCGATCATCGCGGCGGTCGGCGCGACGGACCGGCTCGACACGGCCGCGGTCTTCGTTTCGATGAGTGGCGGAAACACGGCCGGAACCCACGGTTTCGTCGTCACGGTGAGCCGATAGAAGTGGTCGAAGCCGCCGGTGGTGTATGCGAACTGCGACACGCGAACGAAGTAATCGCCGTCGGCCGGCGGCTTGAAGTCGAGAACCGCGTCGCCGCCGCGGTAGCCGCGGTTCGATGCGAGTTGCTTGCCGTCTGGCCCGCTCACCATGATGTCGGCCTGCATCTTGCTGTCGATGCTCGTCGTCAGGCAGTACACGACGACGTTTTGCCCCGCCTTCGCTTTGAACGTGACGAAATCGACGTCGGTCGGCGCGCCGATGACGCCGTTCACGGCCGTTTCCAACTCGATCTTCTGCGCCTGGCCCACGTCGTTGTTCGGTTCGGTCTCGTTAACGTCCGTGGCGTCGCCGACGACGAACGCGCGCGGGTTCGACAGGCCGTTCTTGCCCACGACCCGAACGTCGTGCGTTCCGGTTGCGTCCTTCGGAACGGTTAACTTGAACTTCACCGCGGACGTCGGCTGCCCCTGCTGGGCCTTCGTCGCGGTCGCGGAGCCGACCTGTTCGGCGGAGAAGCCCTTCGCACTGAAGAGTAACTTCTCGCCGCCGTCGAAACCGTGGCCGGAGAACGTGAGTTCCACCGTCTCGCCGGCCCTCGCGCCGGGCGGGAACACGCCGAGCAGTTGCGGGGGTGACGGTGGCGCGGCCACGAACCCGCCTGTGAGTACGAGGGCGCCGGCGGTGAGGAGAAGTGCGCGCATTTGGCAGCTCCGGGTGGGGTGAGTTGAAGCGTACTCGCGACAAAGAGCGGGAACAAGTGAGTAAGGCGCGGCGCCCGCGTCGCGTATGATGACGGGTGTCCCCCTCGTGAGGCGAAGTGATGCGGACGCGGCGCGGGTTACTTGTGGGCGCGGTGGCGCTGGGCCTGTTCGGGTGCGAGCCGCCCCCGCGCGGCTCGGACGACCCGATGCCCACCGACGGGCCGGATCAGGTGGTCATCAAGGTGCCGGGCATGACCTGAGCGACGTGCCCCGCGAGCGTCAGCGCGGCGCTCATCAGTCTGCCGTGGGTAGACTCCGAAACGATCAAGACCGACTCGAAGAGGCGCCAGGCGCGGTTCCGGGTGAAGGACCGCACACGGTTCAACATGGACGAGGTGAAGCGCGTCCTCGCCCCGCGGTACTCGTCCGGCGTGAAATTGCTCGCCGGCCCCACCTCGTAATCAGCGCGGGATGCGTAACTCGGAGCGCGGAACGAAAGGCAATACAATGGCCCGGTTGGCTTTCGTTCCGCGCTCCGAGTTACGACCATGCTCCCCAGCTTCGTCCGTCCGACGCCGATGACCGATCGGCTTTACGAGTACGTGCTCTCCGTCGGGGTGCGCGAGCCGGCGGCGTTCGACGCGCTCCGCGAGGAGACCGCCAAGCTCGCGGAGGCCGAGTGGCAGATCGCCCCGGAACAGGGGCCGTTCCTCGCGATGCTCGTTCAGTTGATGGGCGCGAAGAGGTGCCTCGAAATCGGCACGTTCACCGGCTACTCCGCGATGTGGGTCGCGAGCGCACTTCCCGCCGACGGCAAGCTCGTCTGCTGCGAACTGAGCGCCGTGTACGCGGGCGTCGCGCAAAAGCACCTGACCGCCGCGGGACTGATGGGCAAGGTGGACCTGCGCGTCGCCCCGGCCGCGGACTCGCTCGCGCAGCTGCTGGCCGACGGACAGGCGGGCACGTTCGACTACGCGTTCATCGACGCCGACAAGGGGCGCTACAACCTCTACTACGAGCGCAGCCTGGAACTCGTGCGCCCCGGCGGCCTGATCGTGCTCGACAACACCCTCTGGGACGGCAAGCCGGCCGACCCGGCGGTCACCGACCCGGACACGGTCGCCATCCGCGCCCTCAACGAGAAGATCCACGCCGACGACCGCGTCTCGCTCAGCTTCCTCCCCTTCGCCGACGGCCTCACGCTCGCGCGGAAGCGTTGAACGCGCGCCGCGCCTTTCGTAACCTGACCGTTCCACGCCTTCCGCTCTGTGTTCTCTGCCGAGGTCAAGTCATGCCAGCCACCCGCGGCGAGCTGTTCGCCGGCGTCACCGTCGCCATCGTCACGCCCTTCAAGGGCGGGGAAGTCGATTGGGACGAACTCGGCAAACTCGTGGACTGGCACTGCGAACAGGGCACCGACGCGCTGGCCCCCTGCGGCACCACCGGCGAGTCGCCGACCCTGACGCACGACGAGAACGAGCGCGTGGTCGCGTTCGTGTGCGAGCGCGCCCGCGGGCGCACGAAGGTCATGGCCGGCACCGGGTCGAACTCGACCGCCGAGGCGATCCGCATGACGAGGGCCGCCAAGAGGGCCGGCGCCGACGGCACGCTTCAGGTCGGCCCGTACTACAACAAGCCGACGCAGGAGGGTTACTTCCGCCACTTCGCCGCGATCGCCGAGGCGACCCCGCTGCCGGTCGTCGTTTACAACATCCCCGGCCGCACCGCGAGCAACATCCTGCCCGAAACGCTCGCCCGCATGGCCGAGAAGTGCCCCACGATCGTCGCGGTCAAGGAGGCGACCGGGTCGCTCGATCAGGCGAGCCAGGTCGCGGCCCTTTCGGATCTCACGATCCTCTCCGGCGACGACAGCCTGACGCTCCCGCTAATGAGCATCGGCGGTAAGGGTGTGGTGAGCGTGGTGGGCAACGTCGTGCCTCGTGACATGATGGCGCTGGTGAAGGCGTTCGCCGCGGGGAACTTCGAAGAGGCCCTTCGGTGGCACCGGAAACTGTTCCCGCTGTGCCGCGACATGCTGGGCGTCGCCACGAACCCGATCCCGGTGAAGACCGCGATGAAGCTCCTGGGGCGCGGCAACGGCGAGATGCGCCTGCCGATGTGCCCGATGGACGCGGCCGGCGAGGCGAAGGTGCGGCAGACGCTCGTGAATTACGGGCTGTTGTGAGGGTAATTATGCGCGATCGGCGATTCGTTGCGTGTCTGGGGGTCGTGTTCTGCGCGTCGTGGTGCGCCACGGCCGACGACGCAGAAATCAAGAAGACGGCCAAGGCGAAGGCCGAGGAATGTCAGAAGGCCCTCATCCGGGGCGATTACGAAAAGTTGGCCGATCTGTCGCACCCGAAGGTCGTCGCAGCGGCTGGTGGGCGGAAGAAGATGATCGAGGGGTTGGCCGCCGAGACGAAGAAAATGAAGGCCGAAGGGGTAGTGTTCAAGTCGGCCGCGATGGCCGACGCCTCCGATCCGATCGCGGTCGGGAAGGAACTGTACATTACCATCCCGTTTACCCTCGAAATCAAGGTGCCCGACGGGCGGGTGACGACGAAAGGCGCACTCGTCGGGATTTCGGACGACGGCGGGAAGACCTGGACGTTCTTTGACGCCAACCCCGGCGCCCTCAGTCGCGACGCCCTGAAGAAAATGTTCCCCGACCTGCCGGAGAAGCTCCCGCTGCCGAAGAAGGAACCGCCGACGTTCACCAAGGACTGAAGCGTCCTTACGGCACCAGACCCGCAGCCCCGCGACTCGTCGCGGGGCTGCGACGTTTTCGTTGCGTTACTCGTTCACCGCCACGGGTACGAGTTGGGGCGCGGGCGCCACTTCCTTCGAGCGACCGAAGCGGAACCACCGGGGCGGGTACATCACCAACCCCTGCGCCACGAGCAGCGCCATCCCGCAGTAGCCGATCGTGAACGCGATCTCCGGCATGTTCTCCACGAACAACAGGTCGTGCAGCAACCGACCCATGAACGTTTCGCTGCCGTTAAACCCCTGCCCGGCCAGCGCGCGGAGCTGCTCCTCCCACACCGTCAGCGGGCACCGCAGGTGGTTGATCGCCTCGTAGGCGACGACGCCGATCGCGAGGAGGTGGGTGAACCGGAACCACGGGTTCCGCGCCCACTGCCACTTCATCGGTGCGGCGATCACGATCACCAACTGACCCAGGATCACGTAAGCGACGTAAGCGACGTGAACGGCGACCATCAGGTCGGCGGCAATGCCGTACCACATATCGGACACCTTCGGGTGTTCGCGGAGAGATTCGACCGGCGACGTGGGCCTAACCTTAGATACGATCCCGATCCGAAAGGATTTATTCCCGGAGCAACGTGCAGCAGACATCACCCATATGGTCGTCAGAAAGCGAAAGCAACAGGAATGTGGCCGGCCGCCTTGACGTCTTTCTTTTCTACCCGCTACCACCCACTATCCGCTCGGGGGTAAATAGACCGCATTCACGTACGAGTGGCGAGATCGAGCGATTGTGGAAGCTCGCGAAGACGAAGGCCCGGCGCGGCAAGCGCCACGGCGACTTCGCCACGTTCAAGAGAGCCGACGGGCCGGCGGGCGCCCTCGGCCAGACCGCAGACGTCGATCAACTCCCCGTCGAGGTCGAGGCGCCCCACCGGGCCGCGGTCATGTGGCTTTTCGCTGCCGCCGAACCCGAGGGCCGGGCGGTGCCCTCGGAAATCAGCTGCGTCGGGTCCCCACGGTCACGTCGCCGCTTCGCCCCCGCGGATCGTGGCGACGAGCTCCAGGTGTTGGAGGAACGCCTCCAGCCCGCCGCACGCATGGACCGCCTCGGCGGTCTGGCGGGCGGTCTCGACGCCGCACAGACCGACGACCTTATTGACCAGGGCGACGTTGCCCAGCACGCCCGCGAGGTCGAGGGGGCCGACCGCTGCGGCCGATGCCGGAACCGCCGGAGCGACCTTCGGCGGGGTCGTTTCACGGGCCGCCGCCGGGGCCACTCTGGCGGCGGCGACCTTCGCGCGGATCGGATTCCGCTGGTTGTTTATGGACTTTCGGATTTGCTTCTCGGTCGCCCGCAGTCCCTCGGACCTGGCCCTGCGGATCACTTCGTCGGTCGGCATCTCGGGATCGCCGGTCAGGATCTCGCGGACGGCGCCGCTGACAGACAACTCGGCCATGTTGGGCTCCGGGTGAGGGCTCGTGAAGTGGGCTCAAGGTGTGTTTTCTCGGCCGGACCAAACTGCGACAACACCGATCCTGCGGATTCTGTCGGTTCGGTCGGCTGTGCCGGTTGGGTTGGATGGGGTGTACGGGATGTGAGGGCGAGGGGCAGAATCGGTAACGTGTCCTGGCCGGGCGGTACCGTCGGTCATGCGGCACCGCCCGGCTTCGAGGGCGTCGGGAACCGGTTCACTTCACCCCGTCGAGCAACTTGAGGACCCGTGTCGCCACCTGCTCGCCCAGAGCGGTCGAGCCCTTCGCGTTCAAGTGGACCCCGTCCGGCGAGAAGAGTTCCGGCTTATCGGCCACGAGGGCGAAGAGGTCGTTCGTCGGGATCTTCTCCTTGTCCATCAGGTCGGTGACGGCCCTGTTGCGGACCCGCACCCGGTCGGTCCTCGGGTCGAGTTGCTCGACCTTCCCGGCGACCCGGACGGGGGTCGTCGTGGCGCAGACGAGTTTCGCCCCGGGTGCCCCTTTGCGGATCGTCTCCACAAGCCCCGGGATGGCCCTGGCGTATTCGTCCTCGGTGTACCCCCAGCCGTGCATCCCGTTGTTGAAGTGAACGACATCGAACTTCGCCTGCCCCAGCACCAGCTTGACCTCGTCGAGCAAACCGGGGTCGCCGAGGCTCTTGCTGGTCGCCAGCCGGCAGACGGTCGCCTTCCCCTTCAGCTTGTCCTCGACGACCTTGTAGTACCCGCGGGTGATCGAATCGCCGATCAACAGGACCCGCGGCCGATCCTTCTCGTTGTTGCCGGGCACCCACACGTCGAGCCACTCGATGTTCTCCCGCACCACCCGCGGCGGGTCGGCGGCCGGGGCCGAGAGCCCACCGGCGACGAACAGCATCACGGCAACCGGGAAACGGTTCACGGCAAACTCCGGGGTTGGGGCGTTCGGGCGGCGCGACCGAACGGGGCGGCCGTTCGGCGAGGGCACTCCCGTAACCGCAGTATCTCGTCGGTCGGCCGGTCGCAGCCCGGCGAAGTGGAGGGCGGTCCCGGACCGGTCGGGGCGGTTTCGGAGTTCATCCGATCGGTCGCCAAAAATGTCTTGGCTTTCCGACGAGTCCCGCGGCCGCGCGGTCGCCCCGGCCGGGATTCGAGCGCGGTGAAATTCCGGCGGCGACCGGATGCCCGGAACGCTCAACCCCGCAAGGGGCCTCGCGACGACCGATCGAGTTTCCCTTTCTTCCCTGCCACACGCACCGAATTTCCGCCCACGGGGCCGACCGCCGGGCAATCCGGGGGGACGGCGCCGTGTCTTTCGCCTTCGGCGGTGAACCGGATTCTACCAACTTGTCGGGCGCCTCGCGCGTCATATCATCATGCCTCGTCCATACGTTCTCGCGGCCCGTCGCAGCGGAGCGCTGCTTCACGGCCGCTCCAGGTCGGCGCAACTGCCCCGTGCTTCGCATCTGAGTCCGGCACCCACGGTCGAACACATGGCGACGCCCGCGATCAACGTCCAGAACCTCACCAAGAGCTACGGCCCCGTTCTGGCCGTCGACGACGTGTCGTTCCAGGTCCAGCCCGGCGAGCTGGTCGGGTTCCTCGGCCCCAACGGCGCCGGCAAGTCGACCTGCATGCGCATTCTTACCACCTGGCTGCCCGCCTCCAGCGGCTACGCGTGGCTGTCCGGCTTCGACGTCATGTACCAGTCGATGGAGGTCCGCCGGCGCATCGGGTACCTGCCCGAGAGCGTCCCGGTGTACCCCGAAATGCGGGTCCGCGAGTACCTCTCGTACCGCGCCCGGTTGAAGGGGGTCGACCGCAACGGGCGCTCCGCGCGGATCGACTACTGCCTCGCGAAGTGCCAGATCAAGGAAGTGCAGACGCGGCTGCTCAACACGCTCTCGAAGGGCTACCGGCAGCGGGTCGGCCTCGCCGACGCGCTCCTGGCCGAGCCGCCCATCCTCATCCTCGACGAGCCCACCAGCGGCCTCGACCCGGTTCAGATCAACGAGACCCTCGCCACCATCAAGGAGCTCCGCGGCAAGCACACCGTGCTCCTGTCCACGCACATCCTCACGGAAGTCGAGAAGGTGTGCGAGCGGGTCGTCATCATCGACAAGGGCCGCATCAAGCTCGACGAGACGATGAAGGCGATCGAGGCCCGCGAGCCGAGCTACGCGGTGGAGGTCCGCGGCCCGGCCGAGGCGGTCACGAAGTTCCTGAGGGACCAGCCCGAACTGTCGGCGGTGGAAGCGAAGTCGCAGGACGGCGACCTGACCGAGTTCGAGGTGAAGGCGAAGGACCGCAAGGACCCGCGCGAGGCGCTCGCGTCGAAGCTGATCGCCAAGGGGTGGGCCGTCCGGCGGCTCGAACTGCGGAAGGTCAACCTCGACGCGCTGTTCAACGAGGTGGTCCGCAGCCGCTACGCCGCGCAGGAGCCGGCGCCGGCCGCGGCGACCGAACCGGCGGCCTCGTTGCCGCCGCTCGAACCGCCCCAGGCGCCGACGGCGTAGGGCGCGTGTTTCGTGTTTGGTGTTTCGTGTTTCGAGCGACCGGCGCCCGCCGGGACGGTTCGACCAAACGCCAAACGCCGAACCCAAACACCAAACACTCAACACCAAACACGAACCAGATGAGCACCACCCCACCCGCGACGACCGACCCGATCCCGCCGGCGGGCGACGCGCTGGCGCCGGCCCTGCGGTCGGTCGAGACCGCCCCCTCGGCGGTGGTCGCCGAGGGGCCGATGCTCCCGCGGCTGTTCGGGTTCCTCGGCCTGTTCGCGTTCGTCCTCGGCGCCGTCGTCGTCGTCACGACGCGGGCCGTGGGGCCGCGGTGGGTGTCGGAGGGCTACGGGTTCCTCTCCGCGGGGCTGGGCGTCGCGCTGATGCTCTACCACGCGGTCAGCGACGGCGAACAGGAGGTCCGCCGCATGTACGGCGGGCTGTCCGTCGGGCTGCTCGTCGTCGCGGTGCTGTCGGCGCTGGTGCCCGGGCCGTTCGAGGGCGCCGCCAAGACGATGGGCTATTACCTGCTGCCCTGGGGCGTCGGGGCCGGGATGCTCTCGCTGTTGTTCGCGGTCCCGTTCACGCGGCACGAGACCGACGAGTTCCTCCGCAGCGTCGTCTCTTACGGAATGTTGGGCGTCGGGTCCCTCCTGTGCGTCGGGGTGGTGCTCTGGGGCCTGCGGGACCCGGACTTCCTCGCCGGCAAGGGGATCGCGCTGGCGCTCCTGGGGCTGGGGTTCGTCTGTGCGTACCTGGGACAGGTCGAAACCGCCGAGGGGCTCGGGTTCACGGTCGCGTTCGCGCTGGGGGCCGTAGGGGCCGCGGTCGCGTTCTACGCGTTCGGGCGGGCCGTCTTCCCGACCGTCCTCTACGAAGGACCCGCGGTGCTGCGGAAGGCGAACCAGTCGCTCGACTACTGGCGCGTGGCCGGCCGGGGCCTGGTGATCCTCGCGTTCTTGGGCGTCGCGGCGCTGGGCGCGCTGGGGAAGTTCCCGGTGTGGCTGCGGGCGGCGCTCGGGGCGGTCGGGCTGATCGGGGCCGGCGTGTTCGTGGCCGCGAGCCTCGGCACGCAGGTGACGGTCGCGCCGAAGCCGTTCCTGGTGCCCGGCGGGCTGATCCTGGGCGGGCTCGGCCTGGCGTACCTCGCGGTCTCGCTGGGGATCTGTTCGGACAGCCTGTTCGTGACGCTCACCCGGCGCGAGCTGTCCGCGTACTTCCTCTCGCCGATCGGTTATCTCGTTCTGGCCGGGATGGTGCTGGCCGAGTGGCTCGGGTACCTCGATTTCGTCGGGCGGCTGATCCGCATGTCGGCCGGCGGCCGCGGGTCCGTTCCCGAGCCGATCGTGCAGTTCTACATGTACGCGATCTTCCCGGTGTTCGCCCTCACCCTGATGGTCCCGGCCCTGACCATGAGGCTGTTCGCCGAAGAGAAGCGGAGCGGCACGCTGGAGGTCATGCTGACCGCCCCGGTCGACGAGTGGGTGGTGACGCTGAGCAAGTTCGTCTCCTCCTGGCTGTTCTTCATGGTGTGCTGGCTCCCGTCGGGGCTGTTCCTCCTGGCCCTGAAGATGGAGAGCGGGCAGCCGTTCGATTACCGGCCGCTGCTGGGCTTTTACGTCGCGCTGGCGGCGACCGGCGCGACGTTCGTCGCGATGGGGCTGTTCTTCTCCACCATCACCAACAACCAGATCGTCGCCGCGGTGCTCACCTTCGTCGGGATGGCCTTCTTCCTGGCGTGCTCGCTGTTCAAAGAGCGCGACCTGGGTCTGGGACAGACGGTGCAGGTGTTCCTCGGCAAGCTCGCGTACCTCGACCTGTGGTCCGAGTCGCTCAGCGGCCAGCTCCCGATCCGCGACGTGATCCTCTGGGTGTCGCTGGCCCTGTTCTTCGTGTTCCTGTCGATCAAGGTGCTGGAAACCCGGCGCTGGAGCTGAGTCGCGTTTGGTGTTTTGTGTTCGGTGTTCCGCACGCCCCGCCGCCCGGCGCGGGCCGAACGCGAGCCGCCGAACACAAAACACGAAACACCAAACACAAAACACCGAATAGCTATGCAACCGACGCCGTCCCCGAGCCCCGAACCGACACCGGCCCCGGCGGGTGCGGCCCCGCCGGCCGCGCCGTACGAGCCGATCGTCGAGCTGATCCGCACCCAGCGGCAGAACGCCGGCTACGCGCTGACCGTCCTCGCCGCCGTGTTCCTCGTCGCGGCCGTGATGATGGTGGTTAAGGGCCAGCGGCCGGCCGGGGCCACCACGACCGCCACCGACAAGGACAAGGGGAAGGACGCGGAGGACCCGTTCAAGGCGCTCCCGGCGGACGGGGCCGAACTGACGCAGTCGAACCGGTCGGACTACTGGGTCGGCGCGCTCGGCATGGCACTCGGGCTGGTCGTGACGGGCTCCGGCGCCGCGTACCTGATCGTCGGGCTGCCCCGGCCGACCGAGGCGGGGCAGCGCCGCGAGGCCCGCGTCCTGGTGCTGCTCGTCGGCGGGCTGCTCGGCGCGTTCCTCATCCTCATCGGGGCGTGGTTCTTCATCCGGTGGAGCGACAGCCTGGTGAAGTGGCTCGACAAGGGCGACATCAGGGAGGCCAAGTACGCGCTCTACCCGATCCTGATGGTCGCGCTCGGCGGCGGGCTCATGATGCTCGCGATCCAGCCGGCCCGCGCCGAGGAGCGGAACAACACCACCATCCGCCGGCTCGTCTACGGGTCCAACTTCGGCCTGACGATCTTGATCCTGTTCGTGGTGCTCGTCATCGCCAACGCGGTCGTCGCGATGCGGGTGCCGAACCGGCTCGACACCACCAGCACCGGGTTCTTCTCGCTCAACGAACAGACCAAGCAACTGATCGAGGGGCTCGACACGCCGATCCACGCCTACGCGATCTTCCAGGAGGGCGGGGACCCGGTCGCGGACGACGTCAAGCGGCTGCTGAACAGCGCGCAGGACGTCAACCCGTCGAAGTTTCAGGTCCGGTTCCTCAGCCCGGCGCTCAACCGCGACGAGATCAGCAAGCTGCGGGCCAACTACCCGATGGCCGAGATGAGCCGCGAGGGCGTGCTGCTCGTGGCCGGCGAGGAGGGGGCGACCGCGCGCAACCGGCACTCGTTCATCCGCAGCGACGAGTTCGGCTCGCAGACGGAGGGGCCGGACGGGCGCCCGGTCGCCAGCTTCACCGGCGAGCAGAAGTTGCTCCGCGAGCTGATGTTCCTGGCCGAGAACAAGAACCGGCCGAAGGTCTATTTCACGCAGTCGTCCGGCGAACTGGCACTGTCCCCGGCCGGGGGCCGCGCCGACCCGCGGCGCAGCGCGACCGCGCTCAAGAGCTATCTGGAGAAGAACTACTTCGACGTGGCCCCGCTCACCTTCGACGTGGGCGCGCCCGCGAAGGTGCCCGACGACGCGTCGGTGGTGGTGGTCGCCGACCCGAGCGCCCCGCTGCCGCCCAACGCGGTCGAGGCGATTCGCAAGTTCATGAGCGAGCCGCGGCCGGACGGGAAGAAGGGCAAACTGGTGGTGCTGGCCGGCGGGGCGCAACGCGGGGCCGATGAGAAGCCCCTCAAGCTCGGCATCGAGCCGACGCTCGGCGCGTTCGGCGTCCAGTTGTCCGACCGGTTCCTGTACGCGGTGCCCAGCGAACGCGCCGACCCCCGCGACCGCGACCAGGGCGCCCGCGTGATGCTCGCGGTCATCAACCCGGAGGCCGTGGAGGCCCGCAACCCGGTCGCGCTGGGGTTCGCCAACGTCGAGCGGCTCCCGCTGCTCGACTGCCGCGAGCTGTCGGTCGTTCGCGCCCCGACCTACCAGACCGTGACCCTGCTCTCCAGCATGCCGGGGCGGCCGACCTGGACCGAACCGGTGTACTCGCCCAGCCCGCTGAAGACCTGGATCGAGTTCGACGAACAGCTTCAGAGGATCGTGCAGAGCAAGATGAGCCCCGAGCAGATGCAGAAGCAGGTCGACGAACTGGTCGCACAGAAGCAGATCAGCCGACGGTCCCACGACCTGGCGGTGTTCGTCTCCGAGGGCCAGGGGCCGGCCCAGACCGCGCGGCTCGCGGTGTTCGGGTGCGGGTGGTTCGTCAGCGACGACGCGGCCGGCCGGGCGCAGGGCCAATCGACGTCGACCTGGCTCGAGCTGATGGGCGCGACGCTGGACTGGATCCGCGACCGCCCGCCCCTGCCGCCGGTGGGCGAGAAGCAGTACACCAGCTACATGCTGAAGCCGGGCTACGACAGTTCGCGGCTCATCTACGTGCCGCTGGGGCTCGGGCTGCTCACCGTCCTGGGGCTGGGCGCCGGTGTGTGGGTGGTCCGCCGCAAGTGAGGCGCGGGAAGGCGCTCGGCGTTCGCCCGCTCCCGCGCGGGAGCGGGGGCAAAAAGAGATCCGCCCCTGAACGGGAGCGGGGCGCGTGCCGTTCCGACCAACGACCATGAGTCAGCCGACCCAACACGAGGCGGCGCGGGACACCTCTCGCCCGGCGCCGCGACCGCCACAGGGACAACCGCCGATGAACTTCCGACTGCCCGCCGTTCTGATCGGGATCGTCTTGGGCATCGTGGTCCTGCTCCTCGTCCTGTCGCTCGGCGACAACAAGGAGACGACCACCGACGCGCTCGCGAGCGAGCTGGCCAACGCCGGCGTGAAGGCCGACGGGGTCGACTCCGTCGAGTTCGAGCGCGCCGACGGCGCCACGCTACTCATCGTCCGCACCGACAAGGAGCGGAACACCTGGCAGATCCAGAAGCCCATCAGCGCGAAGGCCGACCCCGCGAAGGTGCTGCCGGTCATCAACGCGCTCCTGCGGGCCAAGCCGATCCCCTACGGCGAGCTCAGCTCCAACCCGGCCGTCCACGGGCTCGACCCGCCCGGCCTGAAGGTCACGCTCCGCCAGGGGGCCGAGCGCTCCTCCACCGTCAACCTCGGCGACGTGACGATGGGCGGCGACAAGGGCGTGGTGTTCGTGACCACCTCGGCGCAGTCGAAGCGGCCGATGGCCGTCCGCCGGTCCGACCTCGACGCACTGTTCCGCGAGGGCGACAAGGACGGCAAGGCGGTCGATCTGGCGAAGTGGACCTCCGACTTCCGCGCGCCGAACGTGTTCCCGGCCGACAGCCGGGCGATGGGCGAGGACGTGACGCTCCTCAAGCTGAGCCTGCCGAACAAGAAGCAGGAACTGGCGCTGTCGCGCGCCCCGTCGGGCGGGTGGAAGTTCGACGCCCCGGCCGGGTGGGGCGACGCCGACGCCGAGGGCGACGGCGCCGCGCCGCCGGACAAGTTCACCGGCGTCAACCCGCTGCTCCGCGCGCTGGCCAACGTCTCGGCGCTCGCCCCGGGGGACTTCATCGACCAGCCGAAGGACCTGAAAGAGTACGGGCTCAATCCGGACAACCCGGACCGCATCCGCGTCGAGATGAAGACGCGCGACGGGCAGACGGTGGTGGCGTACTTCGGCAAGTTCGAGGCCGGCGCGGCGCCCCCGCCGCTGCCCGGCATGCCGCCGCACCCGCCGACCGGGGGCAAGATGTACGTGCAGGTCGAGGGCACGCCGGGCGTGATCCGGGCCTCCGCGACCAACCTCGGCGGGCTCGCGGCCGTCATCACCGACCCGGGCGCGCTCCGCGACCGCAACCTGCTGAACGTCGCCGCCGGGAAACAGGTGGACGGCCTCGACGTCCTCGTCGCGGGGCAGGCGCCGGACAAGCCGACCAAGCTGCGCAAGGTCGGGACCGAGTGGAAGCTCTACGGCGGGCCGAACGACCCGCAGAAGGCGTTCGACCCGGCCGTGACGAAGCTCGTGGAGGTGCTGACGGCGAAGCGGACGATCAAGGACTTCCCCGCGCCCAACCCGGCGAACTTCGCCGCGGTCTCCGCGACCGTGTACGTGTGGGTCGACGGGTTCAACCCGCCGGCCGACCCGAAGGCCGAGCCGGCGAAGAAGGCGGAGCCGGTGAAGCTGGAGTTCGGCCGCAAGGAGGGCGAGACGGTGTACGTCCGCCGCACGCTGCCGGGCGGTCAGGCGAACGAGTTCGCGGTAGCGGCCGCGATCAAACCGAGCCCGGGCGCGACCGAGACCGTGGACGTGGTGCAGTCGGTGGCGAAAACGCGGCTGGACCTGCTCGATCAGACGCTGCCGACGTTCTCCGACACGGCCGCGGTGAGGCTCGTCGTGACGGGTGCCAACGCCTACACGCTCGCCAGGGACGAGAAGCCCGACCCGACGACGAAAGAGACCCTCTGGCGGTTCGTCGAGCCGGCCGACAAGAAGGGGCAGGTGGCCGACACGGCCGCGGTGAAGGAACTGCTGCACCTGCTGGCGACCTCGCAAGGGGCGTTCGGCAAGTTCGTGGACGAAGGGACGGGTAACCCGGCGGAGTTCGGCCTCGCCCCGCCGCGGCTGAAGGTGGTGGTGGGGCTGGGTGACAAAAGCGACAACGACCGCGTTTACGAGTTCGGCCGCGACGCCACCGACCCGGACAAGGTGTACGCGCGCTTTACCGGTAAGGCCGCGATCTTCACGATCCAGCGGCGGGTCTTCGACCGGTTCGCCCACCCGGACCTCCGCGACCGCCTCATCTTCCGCAACGTGCCCGCGGCGCGGGTGAACGTGGTGGAACTGACCGGCTGGGGCGGGATCGCGTTGAAGTTCGAGAAGAACGCGGCCGGCGTGTGGGAGAAGAAGGCGCCGACGCCGGACTCGTTCCAGCTCGACCCGGCGAAGCTGAACGCGTTCATCGAGATGGTGACGAAGGCGTCGGTGAAGTCGTTCGAGAAGGGTCCGCCGGAGGCCAAGCACGGGTTCGGCGACCCGAAGCAGAACCTCCAGGCGACGTTCCGCTGGCCGGGCGGGGCGGTGGCGCTGAACCTCGGCGCGACGCCGGACGCGGGCGCGACGTACTACGGCTGGTCGGCGTGGCTGCCGCAGTCGGACCCCGTGTTCACCATCGACGGCGCGCTGTTCAAGCCGTACAAGGACGGCCCCGGCGGGTTCGCCAAGTAACGAGAGTGTGAGTGCGGGTGTGAGTGCGAGGGAGGCACGCGGCCGGAACCGAGAGCCGTTCCGGCCGCGTGCCTCCCTTCGTTCTTCGCACGCCGGCTTTGCCACCCTCACGCCCCGCCCGCACTCACACCCCCTCCGTTATGACGACCCAGACCAGCGTCGGCTGCACCGTCTGCGGGTGCGTGTGCGACGACCTCGCGGTGGCGGTGGAGAACGGTCGTGTGACCGCCGCCCGGGGCGCGTGCCACCTCGCCGAGCCGTGGTTCCTCTCGCAGAACGCCACCCGCCCGCCCGCGGCGACGGTCGGCGACCAACCGGCCGAGCCGGAAGCGGCGTTCGACCGCGCCGCCGAGATCCTTCGCGCCGCCCGCTACCCGCTCGTTTACGGGCTGTCGCGGAGCACCACGGAGGCGCAGCGCGCGGCGGTCGCGCTGACGGAGAAGCTGGGCGGCACCGTCGACACCACCGCGAGCACCGGGCACGCCCCCTCGCTCATGGCGCTCCAGCAGGTGGGCGAATCGACCTGCACGCTGGGCGAAGTCAAGAACCGCGCGGATCTGGTGGTGTTCTGGGGGAGCGACCCAGTCGTCACGCACCCCCGGCACATGGAGCGGTACTCGGTCGACGCGGTCGGGCGCTGGGTGCCGGGGGGCCGTGCCGGGCGGTTCGTCGTCGTGGTCGACGATCGCGTAACGGAGAGCGCGAAGCGGGCCGACCTGTTCGTACCGGTTCCGTCCGGGCGGAACTGGGAGGCGCTGTGGACGCTGCGGATGCTGTGCAAGGGGCTCGCCGCGCCCGCGCCCGAACCGCTCGCCGCGCTGGCGGCCCGCGTCGCGTCCGCGAGGTGCGGGGCCTTCTTCTTCGGCGCCGGGCTGACGCGCGAGCGGCAGGCGCACCGCGCCGTCGAGGCGCTCCTGCAACTGGTTTCGGAGCTGAACGACCGCGGGCGGTTCTACGCACGGCGGATGCGCCGGTACGGCGACGTGGCCGGGGCCGATTCGGTGCTCGCGTGGCAGACGGGCTACCCGTTCGGGGTGAACCTGAGCCGCGGGTACCCGCGGTACAACCCCGGCGAGTTCACCGGGCCGGAAATGCTCGCCCGCGGTGAACCCGACGCGTGTCTTCTGATCGGGAGCGAGACGGCCGCGGATTTCCCGCCCGCGGCGATCGAGCACTTGCGGCGCGTGCCCGTAATCGCGCTGGATTCGGCGAACGTGGCGCCGCCGGTGCCGGCCGCGGTGCGGTTCACGACGGCGGTTTACGGCGTCCACCGGCCGGGCACCGCCTACCGGATGGACGAGGTGCCGGTGCCGCTCCGCGTGATCCTGCCGACGGACTACCCCAGCGACGCCGAAGTGCTGAACGAGCTGTTGAAGCGGGTCGGGTGAAGGCCCGCCGCGGCCGCGCGGGATCTTCGTAAGCACGTCGCCCGTCGGCGAGTATAACTGCCTACGCCCGTCGCCCGTGTCGCGCTCCGAGGGTCAGCGATGGAATACCGTCAGTTGGGCCGGTCCGGGTTCAAGGTGCCGGCGCTGAGCCTGGGCACCGGCACGTTCGGCGGCGGGAACGAGTTCTTCAAGGCGTGGGGCGACACCGACGCCAAGGGCGCGTCGAAGCTCGTCGACGTCTGCCTCGACGCCGGGCTCACCATGTTCGACTCGGCCGACATCTACTCCAACGGTCTGGCCGAACAGGTGCTCGGCGCGGCCATCAGGGGCCGGCGCGAGAAGGTGCTCGTCTCCACGAAGGCCACGTTCCGCCTCGGCGACGGGGCGAACGACGTCGGCTCGTCGCGGTTCCACCTGATCCGGTCGTGCGAGGCGCAACTGAAGCGCCTGGGCACCGACTACATCGACCTGTACCAGATGCACGGGTTCGACGCGACGACGCCGGTCGAGGAGGCGCTCTCCGCGCTCGACGGGCTGGTGAAGGCGGGGAAGGTGCGCTACATCGGCTGCTCGAACTTCTCCGGCTGGCACCTCATGAAGTCGCTCGCGGTCTCGGACCGCTACGGCTGGTCGCGGTACGTCGCGCACCAGGCGTACTACTCGCTCGTCGGCCGCGATTACGAGTGGGAGCTGATGCCGCTGGGGCTCGATCAGGGCGTCGGGGCCGTGGTGTGGAGCCCCCTCGGCTGGGGCCGGCTCACCGGCAAGATGCGCCGCGGGCAGCCGCTGCCGAAGACGAGCCGGCTGAACTCGCAGATCAGCAACGAGAAGGGGCCGCCCGTGCCCGACGAGCACGTCTACAAGGTGGTGGACGCGCTCGACGCGGTGGCGCAGGAGACCGGTAAAACGGTCCCGCAGGTCGCGCTCAACTGGCTGCTCCAGCGGCCCACGGTGTCCAGCGTCATCATCGGCGCCCGCGACGAGCAGCAACTGAAGGACAACCTCGGTGCGGTCGGCTGGAACCTGACGCCCGCGCAGGTGGCGCGGCTCGACGAGGCCAGCGCGGTGACGCTCGCGTACCCGTACTGGCACCAGCGCGGGTTCGCCGAGCGCAACCCGCCGCCGGTCGCTTGAGGGGCGTCATCTTCTTTTGTTTCTGTAGCCGGCCCCTGTGGGGCCGGTGCGACACCACGCGTCCCGCACCGGCCCCACAGGGGCCGGCTACAGAAAGTAACCGACTTTGCGGAGATCCGCGGTGGAGCACGTTAATCTCGGCCGGACCGGCATCAAGGTGTCGCGGCTCTGCCTCGGGTGCATGACCTACGGCACCCCGAAGTGGCGCGCGTGGGTGCTCGACGAGGAGCAGAGCCGGCCGTTCTTCCGGCGCGCGTGGGAAGCCGGGATCAACTTCTTCGACACCGCGGACATGTACTCCGACGGCGCCAGCGAGGAGGTGCTCGGCCGCGCGCTGCACGACCTCGCGATCCCGCGCGAGCAGGTCGTGATCGCGACGAAGGTGTTCAACCCGATGGGGCCGACGGCCAACGAGCGCGGGCTCTCGGCCAAGCACATCCGCCACGCTATCGACAACAGCCTCCGGCGGCTCCGACTCGATTACGATGCCCTGTACCAGATCCACCGGTTCGACCCGACGACGCCGGTCGAGGAGACGCTCACCGCGCTCGACGCGGCGGTGCGCGCGGGAAAGGTGCTGCACGTCGGGGCGTCGAGCATGTTCGCGTGGCAGTTGGCCAAAATGCTCCACACCTCCGACCGGCTCGGGCTGGCGCGGTTCGTGACGATGCAGAACCACTACAACCTCGTGTACCGCGAGGAGGAGCGCGAGGTGAACCCGCTGTGCCGCGACGAGGGGCTGGGCCTTCTGCCCTGGAGCCCGCTGGCCCGCGGGTTCCTGGCCGGCAACCGCCGGGCGAAGGGCGAGGGCGACACGAGCCGCGCGAAGACGGACGATTACGCCCACAAGCTCTACTACCAGGACGCCGACTTTGCGGTCGTCGATCGCGTGACGGAGATCGCGCAGAAGCGCGGGGTGCCGAACGCGCAGGTGGCGCTCGCGTGGCTGCTCCACCAGCCGGGGGTAACGGCCCCGATCGTCGGCGCGTCGAAGCCGCACCACCTCGATGACGCGCTCGCCGCGCTCGCCGTGAAACTCGAACCGGACGAGCTCAAGGCGCTCGAAGAGCCGTACCGTCCGCACCCGATCCTCGGTCACTCGTGAGTCGGCCGGGCGGACCTCGACCGAAGTTTCCCCCTAACCCGAGCGGCCTCATGCGTGTTCACGCCCTTTCGCGTCGGCGGTTCCTTGGGAACGTTGGTGGTGCGGCGGCCGCGCTCACCGCGGCGTCCTAGGCGCGCGTCTACGGGGCCAACGAGCAACTCCGGCTCGCGTCGGTGGGCGGCGGCAAGGGGTGGTCGGACCTCACCGGGGTCGCGGCCAGCCCCAAGGTGTCCGTGGCCAGCCTGTGCGACATCGACGACACCGAGAAGCACATGGGCCGCGCCGCGGAGAAGTTCCCGGCTGCGGCGCGGTTCGCCGACTGGCGCCGGGTCCTCGACAAGCCAAAAGAGTTCGACGCGGTCACCGTCTCCACGCCGGACCACACGCACGCCCCGATCGCGCTGGCGGCGCTGGCGCTGGGCAAGTACGTCTTCTGTCAGAAGCCGCTCGCGCACACCGTCTTCGAGGCCCGGCAGATGCGGCTGGCCGCGAAGAAGGCCGGGGCGGTCACGCAGATGGGCAACCAGATCCAGTCGCACGAGTTCTACCGCACCGCGGTGAGGCTCGTGCGCGGCGGCGCCGTCGGTGAGGTGAAGGAGGTCCACTCCTGGCAGTCCGGCACGATGAAGTGGCTGACGGCGGACGACCGGCCGCCGGGCGAGGACCCGGTGCCGAAGACGCTCCACGGGTGGGACAACTGGCTGGGCGCTGCACCCGTGCGGCCGTTCAAGGAGAAGATCTACCACCCGTGGAACTGGCGGGCGTGGCAGGACTTCTCCAACGGCCAACTCGGCGACTTCGGCTGCCACATCCTCGACCCGGTGTTTACCGCCCTGGACCTGACGGCCCCGCTGACGGTTCGGGGCGAGTCGTCGCCGCTCAACCGCGAGGCGCGGTACAAGTGGTCGGTTGTGAATTACGAGTTCCCCGGCACGCAGCACACCGCGGGCAAGACGCTCAAGCTGACGTGGTACGACGGCGAGGGGAAATTGCCCGCCCGCGAGAAGCTCGGCGTGGCGGAGGGCGTGAAGCTCCCCGGCTCCGGCTCGCTCCTGATCGACGAGAAGGGCTCGCTCCTCGTTCCACGTCGGGATGCCCCGGCTGCTGCCGGAAGAGACGTTCAAGGGCTTCAAGATCGAGAAGGCGGAGGGGGTGGACCACTACGTGTCGTGGGTGGACGCGTGCCGCGGTGTGGGCAAGACGACCTCGCACTTCGACTACGCGGCCCCGCTAACAGAAGCCGTGTTGCTCGGCACGATCGCGATTCGCGTCCCGGGCGAAACCCTCAAGTGGGACGCCGCGGCGCTCCAGGTGACCAACTCGAAAGCCGCCGACGCGCTCCTGCGAAAGAGCTACCGCAAGGGGTGGGAGCCGGCGTGGGTGTCGTGAGCCATCAAGCGGCAGCGATCAGCGACGCCAGCACCTTCCGCGTGCCGGTGAACGTCCGCCGCCCGTGCATCGCGACGAAGTTGTCGACCAGTGCCACGCCGCCGCGCTGCCACGGGACGTCGCAGGAGAGTTCGTCGCCCAGTTCCGCCGCGACCAACACCGCGTCGCGGTCGAGCGGGGTACCGTCGCCGAACGTGATCGCTCTGGAGGGGTCCTTCCACCCGCGGGCCGCGGCGATCAGTTGGTTGAAAAACGTCATCCGCCCGTCCGGCAGCTTCCGCACCGCGGGCAGAACCGACGTCGTCACGCGCAGGCCGTCCGTCAGCCATTCCCACGCGTAACCGAGTTCGCGCAGACGCTCCTCGGCCCCGGGGCGGGTCGTTGCACGCAGCGTGCTTTGCCAACTCTGGCTCATCCCGGATGCCGCGTCGTTCTCGCCCGGCATCACGTGCGAGTACCGCAGCCCTTTTGTCTCGCAGTCGCGCGCGAACGCCGGGCACCGCTCCTTCAACCGCTCCCACAACACGTCCGATCGGCAAACGGGCGTCGCCCCGCCGGTTTCGGCCGGTTGCTCGCAGAAGAAGAACAGCTTGCGCCTGCTGGCCGGTGATGGCGACGGTTTCGACCGCGAGCGAGCTGGGCGGCATGGCGTCATACCAAGTCGGGCGAATCGGTAACGGTCACGGTTCGAGCGTGTATTGGCTGTGGGGCCGGCCGCCGGGCCTGCCATAGCGAAGGCAGGCCCGGCGGCCGGCCCCACAATAAAGGCCGCTACTCGCGACCGATACTCTTCACCCGGATTCGGTATCACTCGTAGATCGGGCAGAAGGTGTTGAACGCGGCCTCGCAGAAGACGCCGGGGTCGTTGAACCGGCGGTTGCGGTCGAGGGCGCTGATCGCGGCCATCTCCTCGGCGGTCAACTCGAAGTCGAACAGCGCGAGGTTTTCCGCGAGCCGTTCCGGGCGCGACGTCTTCGGAACGACCGCCGTTCCGCGCTGCACGCCCCACCGCAGCACCACCTGCGCGGGCGTCTTCTCGTGACGCGCGGCCGCGGTCCGCACCGCTTCTTCGTTCAGCACCGACTCGCCGGCGCCCGCCATTCCGATCGAGTGGTACGATTGCGCGGCGAGTGGGGAAAACGCCGTCACCGCGATCCCGTTTTCGCGGGCGAACCGGACGAGCTTCTCTTGCGCCAGATACGGGTGCAGTTCGACCTGAAGCACCGCCGGGCGAACGCGGGCACAGGAAAGGAAATCGCGGAGCAGGGCGGCGCCGTAGTTGCAAACGCCGATGTGCCGCACCAGACCGGCCGTCACGAGGTCTTCCATTGCCGACCAGGTCTCGGACAGCGGAACCCGGGCGAACTTCATTCGCGGGGCCGTCTCGGACGGGTCGAAGAACCACTCTGGCGGGTACCGCTCTTCGAACGGCACGAACTCTTGCGCGATCGGGAAGTGGATCAGGTAGAGGTCGAGGTGATCGAGCCGGAGGTCGCGCAGGGTGCGTTCCACCGCGGGACGGACGTGCGGCCGCGCGTGGTAGGTGTTCCACAACTTCGACGTGACCCACAGCTCGTCGCGCCGACACTCGCCGGCCGCAAGGGCGGCCGCGAGACCGGCGCCGACCTCGGGTTCGTTGCCGTAGTCGCAGGCACAGTCGAGGTGCCGGTAGCCGGTCCGAATCGCCTGTCGCACGAGGTCGGCCGCGGAGTGTTTCGGCACTTTCCAGAAACCCAGGCCGACCGATGGCAGGCGGCCGCCGGCGAGCGCGAGAGAAGGGGTGTTCATGGGGCTATTCTACTGGGGCAGCGGCTTCCCTTTCGTCTCGGGCAGGAACCAGACCAGCACGAGGCCGACGAGGAACAGGCCGCCGAGCGCCGTGACCGCGAACCGGAGGTCGCCGGTCCACGCCTTCAGGTCGCCGGAGAGCCACAGGACCGGCGCCGCGAGCAGTCGGCCGCCGTTGAAACAGACGCCGACCCCGGTGGCTCGCAGGTGGTCCGGGAAGAGTTCGGGAAAGTACACCGCATAGCCCGAGTGAATCCCGACCGTAAAGAAGCCGTAGAACGGCAGCAGGAAGAGCATCTGCGTATACGTCTGCGGCAGGTAGCACGTGGCCGGTACGATCGCGAGCGCCGCGCCGTGCATGAGCGCGAACGCGCCGCGCCGGCCGAGCCGTTCCGCGAGCGGGCCGAAGCGAGCAACCCCAGCCCGGCCCCGGCCACCTGCACGATCCCGTAGGCGAACTGGGCGCGCCGGAGCGCTTCAGCAACTCCTGGGTGAGATCCTGTCCCGCCACGGTCACGCCCCAGAACGTCCCCAGCCCGACCGCCGCGAGCAACAGACCCAGTACCGCCGACTTCGCCCACCGCCACGCGCCGAACGGTTCGCGGAAGCTCCCGCGGCGCTCGGAGGTTCGCGCCCGCTCCCAGCGCTCCGGCTCCCGTACCCCGACGCGCACCCACAGCACCAGGAGCGCCGGGACGACCCCGACGAGGTACGCGTACCGCCACTCCGCGCCGACCGCCAGCCACGCGAGGGCCGCGAGCCACGCGCCGAGCACGCTCGTGGCGTGGGAGATGCCCGAGGCGTGCGCGCGGGCGCGCGGCGGGAACACTTCGGACACCAGCGCCGCGGCCACCGCCCACTCGCCGCCGACCCCGAGCGCCACCAGGAACCGCAGTACCGCGACCTGCCACAGCTCGGTCGTGAAGTATGTCAGGTCCGAGAAGACCGAGTAGAAGAGGATGGTGAGCGCCATCGTCGCCTTGCGGCCGACGCGGTCGGCGAGCGAGCCGAAGAGGACGCCGCCGACGGTACCGCCAGCGAGGAACACCGCGAGGAGCCGGTCGCCCCACCGCTAGACTTCGGGCGCGTCCTTCGCGGTGCCGAGGAGTTCCGGCAGCATGTGGGCGCGGGTGATGTTGAAGAGCTGCCCCTCGAAGGCGTCGAACACCCACCCCGCCGACGCGACCGCGAGCACGACCCACTGCGCGCGGGTGACGCCGGAGTACCACGCGGCGGGCGGTGCGGGCGAGGGCGGTTGCGCGGTCAGCCCTCCGCGAACGGAACGGGGCGTCCGGACCCGATCGACGCCTGCGCCGCGAGGCACATCGCCACCGACCAGCAGCCGTCCTCACCGGTGCAAGCCACCGGCGTACCGTCGCGGACCGCCCGCGCGACGCGCGCGATCTGCTCGACCAACTCGTACACCTCGCCCGGCGGCTTCGCGATCGCGACCTCTTCCACGCGGTCGCCGCGCATGAGCTTCAGCCCGAAGGTCGGCTCGAAGGTCCGGTCCGTCGCGCCGCTCCAACTCGCCCACAGCGCCCCCTCGGTGCCGGTCAGGCGTGCCGTCTGGTGGTGCTCCCAGCCCCCGAGCGTTTGCGTGACGACCGCGTGCGCGCCGCGCGGGAACGCGAGCACCGCCGAGAAGTTGTCGTGCAGTTCCGGACGGTCGGGGCGCTTGCCGCTGGCGCTCGCGAAGACCGAGAGCGGCTCGCCCAGCCCGGAAAAGTACCAGCGGGCGAGGTCGAGGAAGTGGATCGGCTCCTCCAGGACCCAGCTCCCGACGCGGCCGATGTCGTACCGCCAGTCGTCGGAGCCGGGGCGGTACGGGCGCCGCCACAGATCGATGAGAGCGTACCGCGGCTCGCCGATCGCGCCGGAGTCGATCAGCTCCTTCGCCAGTCCCCACAGCGGCGACAGCCGGAGCTCGTGCCCGACGGCGAGGATTCGCTGCCGCTCGCGGGCCAGCCTGACGAGTTCGTCGCACTGAGCGAGGCTCAGCGCCATCGGCTTTTCGAGCAGGAGGTGCCGGCCGGAGAGGAGCACGTCCTTCGCGACCGCGTGGTGCAGGTGGGACGGGAGCACCACGTCCGCGACGTCGAGCCGTTCTTGCGCGAGCATGGCGCGGTGATCGGCGTAGACGCGGGCGCCCGGGTGGTCGGCGCCGGCCCGCGCACAGCTCACCTCGGAGTGGGCCGCGATCGCGACCAGTTCCGCCCCGGGAACGGACGCGATCGCCCGCGCGTGGTGGCCCCCCCACGCCCCGTAGCCGACCAGGCCGAACCGCACTCCGGGCATCTCGCGCCTCCGCTTCGCATCCGGCGAACGAAACTCGCTCACACCGACTGGACCAGCAGGAGTATCCCGATCCCGATCAGCCCGAGGTGGACGTAGCGCGCGAACGCGTCGACGCGCATGCGCTGGTTGGCGACCCGCCCGACGGCGACCGCCACGGCCGCGGGCGCGAGGCACCACAGGTAGTATCGCGTCACCTCGGCCCCCCACAACCCGGCCGCCCAGAACGCGCACATGCCGGCCGCGCTCGCCGGCAGGAAGTACCCCTGGAGGGTGGCCCGGAAGTGCTCCGGCGCCCACCCGCGGAGGGTCGCGTAGACCACCAGCGGTGGCCCGTTCATCCCGTACGCCCCGCCCAGCACCCCGGCGCCGAGCCCGAACGCCCACGCGAACCGGTCGTCCGGGAGGTGCGGCTTCCGGCGGCCGAACAGGCAGTAGCCGGAGAACGCGATGATGACGGCCGCCATCGCGCCCTTCACCACCGGCGGGTGGACCTCGGTCAGCACGAGAAGGCCGATCGGGATTCCGAACAGGGTGGGCAGGACCAGCCACCAGGCGCTCCGGGCGTGGACCTTTCGCCAGTCCCGGGCCAGGATCAGCCCGGCGACCGTGATCGAGAGCAGAACGGCGAGCGGGACCGCGACCGCGACGGGGATGACGAGGGCCAGCAGCGGTACGGCGACGAGCGCCGCGCCGAACCCGAACGCGGACCGGACCACGGTGGCCGCGAAGACGATTCCGACCACCGGGAGGACCGCGGGGTCTGCGGCGAACATGCGCGGCTCCGGTCCGCGGAGCGGCCCCGTCTTCGGGACGGGGCCGCGAGTGAACCCGCGGAAGCTGCTTCGGGCTGTACGGGTACGAGATAGGGAACTTGCGACGTCCGGCACCACATGCGGACGCCGGTTCCCGTTAGTGAGGGTACTGTACGGGTACGAGGTGGGGAATCTGCGACGTCCGGTTACTTTCGTCTGACCGGCGGTGGAGCGGCCCGTGGACCCGGTACGAGGGGATCACCCTCAAGGCGCGCGGCCGGAGGTATCCTCGGGCCGCGCGCGTCTCTCTCACACCTCGACGGCTTCTTCCGCCCGCTCCGCCTTTTCCGCAGCGACCACGATCCGCGCCGCAACCGTCTCCGCCGTCGGTCCGGACGTCGCCGCGCGCTTCGGCCGCGTCAGGATCGCCACCAGGTACAGCCCCGCGACGATCAGCAGCAGCGCCTTGATCCCGATCACGAACGTCACCGACTGCAACAGCCCGCCGACCAGTGAGCCCATCAGGTTCGCGCCCAGCGCCGCGTCCTTCCGGTCGGTGACCGCGAACGAGCGGATGAACACCACCCCGCTGAAGAGCATCGGCAGGCTCGTGAGCAACCCGACGACGAGCGCCTTGGTCGGGTACGGCAGGAACGCGAACCGCGACAGGTCGAGGAAGTACAGCCCGACGCAGGACGACACGAGCAGCCCGTAAACCGGCAGGAGCGGGAGCCGCGGGAAGCGGGCCGCGACCAGGTTCGCCAGCAGGATCATCACCATCACACCGGAGATGATGACCGCGTTCACCGCCCACGTGTTGCCCAGCACCACCGCCGCCTTGCTCACGTTCTGCACTTCCAGGAGCATGAACGCGGCGCCCAGGAAGAAGAAGTGCCAGCTCGAACCGCCCCACGCCTTCAGGGCCGGCGTCAGCTTCAGGCGCAGCAGCCCGCCGACGAACAGCACCGCGAGCGTGCCCGCGAGCAGGTAGTAGAGGACCGGGATCGTGGGCTCTTCGAGGTAGATGTACGGCCAGTCGTCGGTCGCCAGCCGCGTCGCGCCCGTCAGCCGGGGGGCGCCCGTCCGCCAGTCACCGATCAGCCCCGCGAGCTTCGGATCGGCCGCGACGCGGCCGGCGATCGCCCCCTGGTCGTTGCCGATGACGAACAGGAGCCCGCCCCAGCCGTAGCTGCTCCCGGGCACGCGGAACACCAGCGGCTCGTGCCCGAACGCCCGCTCCAGCGCCCCGGCCATGCGGTCGGCGATGTACGGCTTCTGCGCCTCGAAGCTCAGCACCATCACCCCGCCCGGGGCGAGCAGCTCTCGGGCGCGGGTCAGGCTCTCGACCGTGTAGACGTAGTGGTCGAGCCGGGCGTTGGTCATCGCGTTGGTGGTGTGCGAGTCGAGCAGCCCGAAGGCGATCACGTCGAACCGCTCGCCGCAGGTCGCGAAGTAGCCGCGGGCGTCGTCGTTGACCACGACGCACCGCGGGTCGTCGTACGGCTTCTCCGCGTGCCGCGCGCGGCCGATCTCGATGATCCCGGGGTCGATCTCCACCGCGACCACGCGCTTCAGCCCGTTCCGCAGGAGCCCGGCCGCGTCGTTGCCGCTGCCGGCCCCGACCACCAGCGCCCGCTCGGGGTTCGCGTGGAACCGGGCCGGCAGGTCGTACTGCGAGTACCCGCGGAGTTCGGGCGGGTACTTCGTCGGGTTCGCCGCGACGGTCTCGGGCCGCAGGTCGATCGTCGCCTGGTAGCCGGTGTTGTTCACCGCGATGAACGTCTGCCCCGGCCCCGCGACGAACCCGCGGCGCTCGCCGAGCAGCCACTTCTGCCACCGCGCGCGCACGCCGGTGACGGCGTCCTGGTCGCGGTACGAGAGCTTTTGGTACGGGGTCCAGCGGGTGTCCTCGAAGGCCGGTTCGAAGCCCGCCACGGCCGCCAGCGCCACCACCGCGGCCAGTGCCGCGAGGTCGTTGCGGCGCGACCGGCCGCCGGTGCCGGCGAACACCGCGGCGCCCAGAGCGAACGCCCCGAACCACGCCACCGGCGGCAGGTACAGCGCGCTGGCGGCCACGAACAACCAGATGCCGACCAGGCTGCCCGCGACGTTGGCCGAATAGGCCCAGATCGTGTCGGGGTGGTCGCTCATGAGCCGGCCGAGCAGCCGCCCGACCGGCACGAAGCAGGCCCACAGGAGCGCCATCAGCCCGAGCGTGAGGACCAGGCCCGCGAGCGGCTTCAGGACCCGCACCGCGCCGTCGGTAGCGGACGCGGACGGGTCCCAGATCAGGAAATCCTGAAACCCGCCGAGGAGCGTGCTGATTTCGCCGACCGCGGCCCGCGTCGTCGGCACCGCGAGGACCGCGACCAGGAGGCCGAGCGGCCGGAGCACGTCGCGGAGCGCGAACGGCTTGCGGCAGTCCCAGCAGCCCATCCCCAGGCCGAGGAAGCAGACCACCAGCACGGTGTTCTGGAGGTACGCGAAGATGCGGATCTCGGTCCCGATCCAGCGAATGAGGAGCAGTTCGAGGAACAGCCCGACGGCGCTGATGAGGAACAGTGCGAGCGTGCGGCGGTCAGCCAGGAACCGGCCCGGCGGAGCACCGGGCGAAGCGAGAACCGGGTCGGTCACGGTGAACACCCTCCGTGGTGTCGGATCTTCGGGAAGACGGCGGGCCGTTTGACTCAACAGGATACCGCACCGCGACGGGGTGAAAAAAGCCCGACCGCGTTCCGCTATAATCCCCATCATGCTGCGCGTCTCAATTGCCAACCCGTACGAGTACCCGCTGGAGTTCCAGAAGCTCAAGGATGCGGCGCGGGCCGTGTTCGAGGGCGAGGGCGTCAGGGCGTGCAAGGTGACGCTCGCCTTCGTCGACAATCCGCACATCCACCGGCTGAACCGGCAGTTCCTGAACCACGACGAGCCGACCGACGTGCTGACGTTCCCGTACACCGACCCGGGCGCGAAGGCGCTCGAGGGCGAGGTGGTGATCGGCTACGAGATCGCGAAGGAGTACGCGGACGACCGGAAGCACGACGTGAGCCTCGAACTGCTCCTGTACGTGATCCACGGGTGCCTGCACCTGTGCGGCTACACCGACACCGACGCCGCGGGCGAGCGCGAGATGCGCGCGAAAGAGCGCGAGTACCTCACCAAACTGAACCTCCCGGACATCGCATGATCGCGCAGATCCAGCCGGCCGAACTGAAGGCCCTGATCGACTCCGGCCGCCCGGTGCTGTTGGTGGACGTGCGGCAGCCGGAGGAGCACGTGTTCTGCGCGCTGCCGGGGAGCGTGCTGATCCCGCTCGGCGAGTTGATGGGGCGGGTCGAGGAGGTGCAACCGGAGGGGGCGCTCGTGGTGGTGTACTGCCACCACGGCGTCCGGAGCCTGAGCGGCGCCGCGATCCTCCGGCGCGCCGGGATCGAGGCCGCGTCGCTGGCCGGGGGGATCGACCGCTGGTCGCTGACGGTCGATCCGGGCGTGCCGCGGTACTGAGCACGTCACTTGACGCCGTGCATCCACTTCTTCAGGACCGGCGAGAGCACCAGCAACAGTACCCCCGACCCGATCGCGAACAGGCCGACCTGGTTGAACACGCTCAGCGCGAGGTCGAGCGTCTGCTCCGGGGTCGCGTCCTTGTCCGCCGCGGCCTCACCGGCGATCCACTTCCCCGCCTGGTGTGCGATGGCCGAGGACAGGAACCAGAAGCCCATCATGAACCCGACGATCTTCGCCGGCGCGAGCTTCGTGACGAGCGACAGCCCGACCGGCGAGAGGGCCAACTCGCCGAGCGTGTGGAGCAGGTAAAGGAGGATCAGGAACAGCGCCGGAACCATCGCCGCGGTCGCCGCCGCCTTGCCGAGGTTGAGGATCAGGAAGCCGCCGCCCAGGAGCAACAGGCCGATGGCGAATTTGACCGCCGCATTCGGCTCCCACCCCTTCTTCGCCAGTTGCACCCACATCACCGAGAAGACCGGTGCGAACAGCATGATGAAGAACGCGTTCACCGCCTGGAAGTTGCTCGTCGTGAGTTCGACGCCGAGGAAGTTGCGGTCCACGTTTCGCTTGGTGAACAGGGTCAGCGCGCTGCCGGCGAGTTCGAAGAACGTCCAGAACACCGCGGTAAAGAACAGCAGCACGATAATGACCCACATCCGCTGTCGCTCTTCCTTCGGGTACTGGAACGAGAGGTAGAGCATGTACCCGATCGCCCCGAGGCCGACCGCGCCGAGCAGGTAGTCCATCACGTCGTTCTGGTAGATGAGCAACCCGGCGACCGGGATCATCAGCAGCGTGCCGACGTAAACGAACAGCGGCGATCCGGCCGGGGGCGCGCCGGGATGTGGGGGACCGGTCGGCGCCTCGGCAACGTCGCCGGGCTCGCGCGCCGCCATCGACACCGGCGGTGCGCTCGGCGGGTCGGCGTGGTGCCCGAGGACGCCGATCGAAACGGTGTACAGGAAGGTGCCCAGACCCACGAGCATTCCGATGCCGGCGCACAGAAAGCCGTAGCTCCACCCCTCCAGCTCGCCGATCGTTCCGCACGTGAGCGGGGTGAGGAACGCCCCGATGTTGATGCCCATGTAGAAGATGGTGAAGGCCCCGTCGCGCCGCGGGTCGCCCGCCGGGTAGAACTTCCCGATCAGACTGGAAATGTTCGGCTTGAAGAACCCGTTTCCGATCACGAGCAGCGCAAGGCCGGCGTACAGCAGGTACTTGTTCCCGGTACTCGACGCGAGGGTGAACTGACCGGCGGCCATCAGCAGCGCCCCCCAGATGATCGACTTGCGGAACCCGAGCAGGCGGTCCGCGAGGTACCCGCCGGCCAGGGGGGTCAGGTACACCAGGGCGCCGTACGCCGCATAGATGGCGACGGCCAGCTTCTCCTCAAGCCCGAAGCCGCCTTTGATCGTCTCGGATGTCAGGTACAGCACCAGCAGGGCGCGCATCCCGTAATAGCTGAACCGCTCCCACAGTTCGACCATGAACAGGAAGAACAGCGCCTTGGGGTGAACCTTGCGGTTCGTGTAGATGACGAAGGCGATCCAGACGCCGACGAGCACCCAGGCGATGAGCATGACGCGATACGGCTCGGCCATATACCGGAACCTCGGCTTAAACGGCGGGAACGGCGGAGGAGATTGGGGAAAATCCTAACGACCGCCCGCGCCGCGGGATAGCGCATTCTTCTTGGAATCGCCACACGTGCCGCGGCGATCTCGCGGATTCTTCACACCCGCTTGCAAGCCCGCGCGGCGCGGATACCATGTCGCCGTGCGGGTCTGCCCCACTCCCGATCGTCACCCGTTCGCCGCCCGCCCCCGGAGATCTCACCCCATGTTCCGCGTATTCGCCTGTCTCACCTGTGCGATTGCCGTTGCGGCCGCCGGGGGCTCCCGCTCCCCGCGCGCCGCCGCCGCCGAGCCGAAACTCCCCATGACCCTCGGGTCGATCGACCGCAAGGACCCCAAGCTCGACGCCCTCATCCCCAAAGACGCCAAGATCGAGGTGCTCGCCGGCGGGTTCAAGTGGACCGAAGGGGCCGTGTGGGACAAGAAGCACAACCGGCTGCTGTTCTCCGACATCCCGAACAACCGCGTCGTGAGCTGGTCCGCGAAGGACGGCGTGAAGGACTTCCTCCGCCCGAGCGGTTATACGGGGAAGGAAGAGTTCAAGGGCGCCGAGCCGGGGTCGAACGGGCTGGCCTTCGACGCCCACGGCAACCTGGTCCTCTGTCAGCACGGAGACCGCCGGGTCGCCCGGCTCGCCAAGGACGGCAAGTCGTTCGAGACGATCGTGGACAAGTACACGGGCAAGCGGTTCAACAGCCCCAACGATCTCGTCTTCGCCAGGAACGGCGACCTGTACTTCACCGACCCGCCCTACGGCCTGCCGGGGCAGATGAAGGACCCCAAGAAGGAGCTCGACTTCCAGGGCGTCTACCGGCTCTCCGCGAAGGGCGAACTTACTCTCCTGACGAAAGAAATGAGCCGGCCCAACGGCATCGCGCTCTCGCCGGACGAGAAGACGCTTTACGTCGCCAACTCCGACCCGGATAAGGCGATCTGGATGGCGTTCCCCATCAACGCCGACGGGGCACTCGGCAAGGGCAAGGTGATCCACGACGCGACCGCCGACGTGGCCGCCACCGCCGCGATGAAGGGGCTGCCCGACGGCCTGAAGGTGGACGCGAAGGGCAACATCTTTGCCACCGCGGTCAACGGCGTGTACGTGTTCTCTCCGGACCACACGCTCATCGGCCGCATCGTCACCAACGACAAGACCGCCAACTGCGGTTGGGGCGACGACGGCACGGTACTGTACCTCTGCACCAACGACAAGCTCACCCGCGTCAAGACGACCACCAAGGGGTTGGGCTGGTAAGAAGGTCCCAAGTCGTGAGGTCCCAGGTCGTAAAGTCGAAGGCCTCTACGGCTGATGTCTTCGACTTTACGACCTGGGACCTTACGCCCTTCGACTCACGGAGCTTTCCCATGCCTCTTTCGCGTCGCGACCTGTTCCGTACCGCGCCGGCGGCCGCACTCGCGGCCGGGTTGCACCCGCGGCTCGCTTCACCCGCCCGCGCCGAGCCGCTCGTCGTCCGCGTGCGCGAGCCGCGGAACCTCGAAACGCCCCTCTCCGACCTCTTCTCGACCGACACCGGGAAGTTCTACGTGCGGGACCACTTCTCGTTGCCCGACGTGGACCTCAAGACGTTCAAGCTGACCGTCGAGGGGCACGTCGAGAACGAACTGGAACTGACGCTCGACGACCTGAAGAAGATGGGGGCCGTGACGCGCGAGATCGTGCTGGAGTGCGCGGGCAACGGCCGCGTGTTCCTCGTCCCGCCCGTGCGCGGGGCACAGTGGGGGCACGGCGCGGTCGGACAGGCGAAGTGGACCGGCGTGCCGCTCGGCGCGGTTCTGGAACGCGCGAAGGTGAAGGCCGGCGCCGGCGACGTGGTGCTCATCGGCGCGGACAAGGGCGCGATCGCCGACCCCGCGACCCCCGGCGCCATCAACTTCGATCGCGGGATTCCGCTGGCGAAGGCCAAGAAGGACGAAACGCTCGTGGCCTGGGGCATGAACGAGGCCCCGCTGCCCGTCAGCCACGGCGCGCCCCTGCGGGCGATCGTCGGCGGGTGGTACGGCATGGCGGCGGTGAAGTGGCTGTCGCGGATCGTCGTGCTCGACCGGCCGCACATCGGCTACTGGCAGACGATCGACTACTCGTACTGGGAGCGGACGAAGGAGGGCGTCCCGCAACTGGTGCCGCTCGCCGCGATCCAGCCGAAGGCGGTCGTCACGAATCCGGTGCCCGGCGCGGTGCTGAAGGCCGGAGAGAAGCACGCGATCGAGGGCTTCGCGTGGGCCGGAGAGAACGCGGTTGCGAAGGTCGAGGTGAGCGCCGACGGCGGCAAGACCTGGGCGGCGGCCGTGCTGGAGAAGTCGGAGCCGCTGAAGGCGGCGCGCTGGCGTGCGACGTTTGCCCCCGCGGCTGGGCCGCTCAAGCTGCTCGCCCGCGCCACCGACGACAAGGGCAACACGCAGCCGGAGAAGCGCGACCCGGATCGGCGCACGTACATGATTAATCACCTCATTCCGGTCGAGTTGACGGTAAAGTAGTCCGCCCCGGTTCTCCGTCGCACACCGCCCCCGGACGTGTTAGATTAACGGGCGCCATTTCGTTCACGTCGAGGGCCGAGCCGTGCTCCCGAAACTCGTTCGAGCCGCCGGGCTCCTGGGGCTGCTCTTCGCGGTGTCGGCCCCGCCCGCGTCCGGCGCCACCCCGAAGGAGGTCGAGCGGGCGCTCAAGGCCGGGAGCGACGCCCTCAAGGCCCGCTACAAGGGCGGCGCCCCGGCTGCTGCGGTCGGGGGCGACGGCCAGGGGCTCGGCGCCACCTGTCTGGCCGGCCTGGCGCTCCTGGAGGCCGGCGTTCCCGTCGACGACCCGGCGGTGAAGGCCATCACCGGGACGGTGCGGGAGGCGTGCTACACCCAGACGGGCACCTACCAGATCGCGCTGTGCCTGATGTACCTGGACCGCTACGGCGACCCGGCCGACGTGCTCCGCATTCAGATCCTCGGGGTCCGCCTCCTGGTCGGACAGACCGTCGCCGGCGGGTGGAGCTACCAGTGCTGCGCGCAGCCCTCGGCGGACGACGTGAAGTGGTTGAAGGCGCTGAGGGCGGACCAGGGGCCGGGGAAACTCCACCCGGACGTCGAGAAGTACGGTCAGGCCCTGGCCGCGGGGCGCAACGCGGTCGGGGGCGGCACAGGGGGCGCCGACGACAACTCGAACACGCAGTTCGGGGTGCTCGCTGTGTGGATGGCCCGCAAGCACGGCGTCCCGGTCGAGAACGCGCTGGAGCTGATCGAGAAGCGGTTCGTGGGGAGCCAGGACCCGCGCACCGGGAACTGGTCGTACTCCGGGGGGGCGGCCGCCGGGATGGGCGTCGGCAGCCCGTCGATGTACTGCGCCGGACTGCTCGGGATGGCGACCGCGGTGGCCCGGCGCGAGGAGAAGCGGAAGGGCGAGACGCCCGCCAAGCCGAAGCCGAAGGTCGACCCGGCCAAGCCGAGCGACCCGTTCTACAACCCGCCCGCCGCGGCACCGCCGCCCAAAAAAGAGGACGCCCGGCCGACCGACACCCGCGACGCCACCGTGCAGCGCGCCTTCGCCGGGCTGGGGCTCACCATCGCCGATCAGATCCGCGGCGGTAAGGGTCTGCTCTTCGACAACGGGACCGGCGGCCACGGCCACGGCGACCTGTACTTCCTCTGGTCGGTGGAGCGCGTCGGCGTCATCTACGGCGTGGACAAGATCGGCGGGTTCGACTGGTACGACATCGGCTCGACCGCACTGGTCCGCTCACAGGCCAACGACGGCACCTGGAACCTCGGCAGTTACGGGGTCGAGGTGAACACCGCGTTCGCGGTCCTGTTCCTGGCCCGCTCGAACCTGGCCCGCGACCTGTCCGGCAAGGTCCAAAAGGACCCGGTCAACACCGAAATGCGGGCCGGCGCCGGCTCGCCGGCGACCGATCTGCTCCCGACCCGACCGGCTCCCGCGGCCGCGCCGGTGCTCGACCTGCCCAACCCGACCGGCGACGAGGCGATCGCGCTGGCGTCGAAGCTGCTCAAGTCCTCCGGCGCCGATTGGTCGAAGTTGCTCGCCTCGACCCGCGACGCGAAGGGGGCGAACAACACCCGCGCCTTGGTCGTGCTCGCGAACAACGTGGACGGCGACCGCAAGAAGGCCGTTCGCGACGCGCTGGCCGAGCGGCTGTGCCGGATGACGCCGACCACGCTCCGCGCGATGCTCCAGGCGAACGAGGCCGAGTTGCGCCGGGCCGCTGCGCTCGCCTGCGCGATGAAGGACGACAAGGACCACATCCCCGACCTCGTGGCCGCGATGTCCGACGGCGACGGGTCCGTGGTGCGGGCCGCGAAAGCGGGCCTCAAGAGCCTGACCGGTAAGGACTTCGCCACCGCCGCCGAGTGGCGTGACTGGCTCTCCAAAGAGAAGAAATGAGACAGGTCACAAGTCGTAAGGTCGCAAGTCGTAAAGTCGAAGACATTCACCGTCGATGTCTTCGACTTTACGACTTGTGACTTCTCAGGTCAGTCCCCGCCCCCGCCGCACCCGCCACCACATCCCCCGCCCCCGCCGCAGCCCGAACCGCAGCCGGTGCTGCACCCGCCCGACGCCTCGCTCGTCTGCCGCGGGTACCACGTTTGCAGCGTGGCGATCGCGGTTCCGGCCAGCACCGCCGTGCCGAACAGCGCCACCGCCATCCCGGCCTGCTCGTTGTGCTCCCACTTCGTCCCACTCTTGAGCGCCTCGTGTCGCTCTTTCTGCTTCGCCAACAGCGCCTGTCCGCGGTTGCTCAACCGGAGTGAGCCGGCGAGCGCGAGGATCAACCCCAGGACCCCGCCAACGGCCATCATCGTTTGGAGGTAGCCGGTCGGCTTGTTCCCCTGAACCCCCATTACCAGCCGCGGGGTCGCGAGGCACAGCAGAACCAGTGCGAGCGGGATTAGCGAGGCCAGCCCGATGCGTATTTTGTCCGCGGTCGTCAGCGTCAGCCCGTTCATCTCCATCCGGTCGGCCTCCCGCGCGAACGCGGCCTCCACTGCGTCCTGGAGCGGCTTCAGCGCGGTCGTGTCGTTGCTCACCGGCAGCCCATCGAGTACCGCCTTCTCGACACGGCTCACGTCGTTCGGCACCGGGCCGGTGAGCCGCAACCGCGTGCCGTCGGCGGTCACGTCCGCCAACCCGCGGCCGACCACCCGTGCGACCGCGGCCGTCATGAGCCGGCCCGCACCGCCCGCAAGATACGCGGTCTGCTCCCAGTCGAGTTCGGTCGCGTCATCTTCGGGGGCGGGGTTCGGCTTCCGCAGAACCGACCGCACCACCCGGCCGACGCACACCGCCCCGACCAGCGAAACCGCCAGCACGGTGAGGAAATCGGCGTTTTTGAGGGCAAACGGGTTCCATCCGCCGTCGCAGCCGGGGACGAGCACCGCGACCACCGCGAACGCGAGCACGAGCCCCGTGGCGCGTTTCACGGGGGCCTTCGGAATCACCCAGTTGCGGGTGGTATTCACCGCGCGGTGGTGCATGTCGGCGCCGAACCGCTCCGCGGCCGGGGGCCAGACGTCCGCGGGGGCCGAGCGGCCGAACGCCTCGCGGTAAGCGGTGAGCGTGTCGGCGTACATTTCGAGGTGCTTCTCGCCCTCGGCCGGACCGCCCTTCGTCGGCTCGTGATGCAGCGGCCGGCCGAGAACTTCGCCGCAAAACCGTTTCCAGTAGGACTTGGTGTAGGTGAGGTGCAGGTGCCACGCCGCGTCCACGTCTTCGGACGGGCAGACGGTGTTTCCGGCTGCCGCGAGGAAGGCGAACCGCTTGTACTCTTCGATGACGCGCTCGGCGTAGGATCGGCACCAGCCGTTCTCGCGGGCGAGGCGGGCCGCGAAAGGAAGCGCCACTTCGCCACCGTCGATGTCGAAGGCCAGGATACGCGCGAGCAGGTCGGCGCGGTCAGGAGTCATGGGCAAACCCTGAGAGGTACGGATGTGCTACTCGCACTGTACTTCGCTTGGGATCGCTCGGCGTTGCAAAACGTGAACGATTATATGGAAAGGATGAAGGTGGAATGGTGAACCCGCCCGCAAGGGCGGTGGGTGGCGCGACACTTCAGCGCCACCCACCGCCCTTGCGGGCGGGTTCACCGGGACCGTCCTTGCGGGGCCTACTTCTTGGCGGCTTCCGGCTTCGGCAGGTGCTTGCGGGCCAGTTCGACGAGCTTGTCGAACGCGGCCGGGTCGTGAATGGCGATTTCCGACAGCGACTTGCGGTCGAGGGCCACGCTCGCCAGTTGCAGCCCGTACATGAACTCGCTGTACCGCATGCCGCGCATCCGGCAGGCCGCGTTGATCCGGACGATCCACAGCCGGCGGAACTGCCGCTTCTTCGCCTTGCGGTCGCGGAACGCGTAGGTCCGCGCCTTCAGGAGCGTGACCTTCGCCATCCGGTACAGGTTGTGCCGGCTGAGGCGGAACCCCTTCGTCAGTTTCCGCAGCCGCTTCTTGCGGGCCGCCGTCGTCGCCTTACTGCGTGCGCGAACCATGACCAATTCCCCTTATGAACGAGTGTAGATGAACGAGAGCGGTGAAGGCGAACCCCGCCCGCAAGGGCGGCGGGTTCTGGCCGCCGTGCGGCTTACAGCAGGCCCAGCGCGATCTTGTACTTCTTCTGCACGCGTGCGCGGCCGGCGATGACGCCGGCCCGACGGAGCTGGCGCTTCCGCTTCGCCTTCATGTGCGCGTTCAGGTGGCGCCGACCGACCTTGCCGTACTTCAGCTTGCCGGTCGCGGTCACCTTGACCCGCTTCTTGACGCTCTTGTTCGTCTTGTTCTTGGTGGCCATTGGTTCGATACTCCGTGCGCGGGGGCGGAGGGCGAATCGCCTCCGTCTTGGTTCCCCGTTGGCACCCTGGCGCGAACGGCCCCGCGGTCGGTGTCCGCGGTCCGAGTCGGGCCGTTCGCAAAACCCCGTTCTCACGGGGCTAAAAACTCGGAACGGTGATTGTAGGGGCACTTTCCCGGAGCGGGAAGGGGCGGGCGGCCGCGGGCACACTCGAATTGCCCCGGCCCGCACGGCCGGGTATAACACGCACATCTTTACTCTTAGGAATTTCACACGCCTCCCAAGGAGAGGACCGCCGTGAGCGCTAGTCGCTACCTGTTCACCAGCGAATCCGTGTCGATGGGGCACCCGGACAAGGTGTCCGACCAGATCTCCGACGCGGTCCTCGACTTCTGCCTCAAGGCCGACCCCGCCAGCCGGGTCGCGTGCGAGACGCTCGTCACCACCGACCTCGCGGTCGTCGCCGGCGAGATCACCACGAAGGCCAACCTCACCCGCGAGGCCGTGGACGCGCTCGTCCGCGAGGTGATCCGCGAGATCGGCTACGTGGCGAAGGACCAGGCCGAGCGCGAGGAGATCGGCTTCACCGCCGACGCGTGCCAGGTCGACTGCCGCATCCACGCACAAAGCCCGCACATCAGCCAGGGGGTGGACGTCGGCGGCGCGGGCGACCAGGGGCTGATGTTCGGCTTCGCGTGCGACGAGACCCCGACCCTCATGCCGCTCCCCATTCACCTCGCGCACCGGCTGGTCGAGAAGCACGCGGACATGCGGAAGTCCGGCGCGCTGAAGTGGCTGCGGCCGGACGCCAAGAGCCAGGTGACCGTCGAGTACAACGCCGACGGCACCCCGCACCGCATCCACACCGTCGTCATCAGCACGCAGCACACCCGCGAGGTGATGGTTTCGCAGGACGGCCACGACTACTTCACCGACGACGCGCGGCAGATCGTAATCGACAAGCTCATCCGCCCCACGCTCGAAGCCGACCGCAAGGATCTGGTGAAGGGCAACCTGGTGATGATCCAACCGGGCAAAAAGTCCCCGAAGCTCGGTGAGAACGACATCGCGTGCCACATCAACCCGACGGGCTGCTTCCTGACGGGCGGCCCGCACGGCGACTGCGGCCTGACCGGCCGCAAGATCATTGTGGACACCTACGGCGGGCGCGGGCGGCACGGCGGCGGGGCCTTCAGCGGCAAGGACCCGACGAAGGTGGACCGCTCGGCCGCCTACATCTGCCGGTACATCGCCAAGAACATCGTGAGGGCCGGTCTGGCCCGCGAGTGCGAAGTGCAGCTCTCGTATGCCATCGGCTACCCGGACCCGCTCAACATCTGGGTGAACACGAACGGGACCGCGAAGGTGCCGGAAGAGAAACTGATCGAGCTGATCCGCACGCACTTCGAACTCACGCCGAAGGGGATCATCGGCTCGCTGGACCTGCGCCGTCCGATCTACCGCGAGACGGCGCGCAACGGCCACTTCGGCCGCGAGCGGCCGGAGTTCTCGTGGGAGAAGACGGACAAGGCCGACGCGCTGAAGAAGGCGGCCGGGGCGTAATTGCGGGGTCGGCCGGAGGTCCGGTATTGGCGACAAAGTTGTCGCCAATACCGGACCTCTCGCGTTTGTGGTTGTTGGTGCCGCTTCAGCATTTGTTGTCGCTCCTCATCTCACTAGTCAACGCTAGAACGATTTGTTCACGCCGCGACAAACATTTCACGCTGCGGGCGTGAAGGCGCGCGCGTTTCCGCCCGTATCCGGCGGTTCTCGGCCCCGGCGGTTGTCATCGCGTTATTCGTGACCCAAATTCCATACGGAGGCCGCAGTGCGTGGAGAGCCCGCGCCCGGCTCGTCGGAACGCCCGCCGCGATCCGTTCGCCACCGCGACGGGGAGGAACCGGATGACGCCGATGTTCGATGCGGTCCACACCGAACTGGGGCACGTGAGCGCGATGAACGCCGGAACGATGGAAGCCGCGATCCCCCCCGCGCAATCCCTGCTGTCGCGCCTGCTCGCCACCCAGGTGTTGCTGCCGGAAGAGTGGGAGGAGGTGCCGCTCGGCGACCGCGAGGCCCTCACCCGGATCGTCTCGGCCGAGTCCCTGCTGACCAAACTGCTCCACCTGCACCTGCTCACCCGCTACCAGTTCGAAACGATCCGCAAGGGCGGCGCCGAGGACCTCGTGCTCGGCAACTACCGCATCCTCGACGTGCTCGGTCAGGGCGGGATGGGGACCGTGTACCGGGCCGAGCACCTCCAGCTCCGCCGCCAGGTGGCCCTGAAGGTGATGGCCCGCTCGGCCGACGTCAGCCCGCGGCTGATCCACCGGTTCTACGGCGAGGCCCGCGCCGTCGCGCGGCTCCAGCACCCGCACATCGTCACCTGTTTCGACGCGGGCCGGCACACGAAGGGCGGGACGCCCCGCGACTACTTCGTGATGGAGCTGATCCCCGGCCAGGACCTGTTCACGCTCGTGCGCGAGCGCGGGCCGCTCTCCCCGCTGCGGGCCTGCGACCTGTTCCGTCAGGTGGCCGACGCGCTCGGCGAGGCGCACCGGCACGGCCTGGTCCACCGCGACATCAAGCCGAGCAACGTGCTGGTGACGCCGGACGGGCAGGCGAAGGTGCTCGACTTCGGCCTCGCCCGGATGCCGACGCAGCAGATGACGGAGCCGGGCGTGGTGCTCGGCACGATCGGCTACATGGCCCCGGAGCAGGCCCGCGACCCGCACTCGGTGGACAGCCGGGCGGACCTGTTCAGCCTCGGCGCGACGCTGTACTGGGCGCTGACCGGCCGCGACCCGTACCCGGAGTCCGGCAACCCGATCCAGGACCTGCACCGGCGGTTCACGACCACGCCGCAGCCGGTGCGCCGGGTGCGCCCGGAGGTGCCCGCGGAGGTGTCCGACCTCGTCTCGCGGCTCATGGAACCGGACCCGGAGTTGCGGTTCCCCTCGGCGCGGACCGTGTCCGCGGCGCTGACCGGCTTCACGCTGTGGCTGCCGCACGGCACGGCGCCGGGCGCGGCGTCGTCGCGGGTCCTCGACCCGGGCCGCCCGCGGGTGCTGTTGGTGGAAGACGACCCGAGCGTCCGCGCGCTGATGCTGGTGCTGTTGCAGGACCAGTACGACATCCGGGAGGCGGAGGACGGCGAGGCGGCCCTGGCGGAGATCCTGCAGGACCCGCCGGACCTCGCGGTGGTGGACGTGGGGCTGCCGGGGCTTTCCGGCACCGACCTGATCGACAAGGCCCGCGCCGCGGGGCTGGAGAGCATCCGGATGAAGGTGCTCCTGACGTCCGGCGAGCTGCCGGCCGAGGCGCTGGGCGGGCTGTCCGTGTCGGGGGCCGACGACTTTATCAACAAGCCGTTCACGCCGGTCGAGTTCCTCTCGCGGGTCCGCGCGCTCCTGATGCGGCGCCCGTCGCGGACGGGCGACTCGGTCGGGATGACGGTCACCCCGCCGCCGGTCGCCAACGACCGCCCGGTGGCGGCCGAGGCGCTGTCCCTCACGGTCTCGCGGCTGTTGGCCGAGACGCAACTGATCTCCGAGGGGCAGTGGCAGCGGGTGGCGCGGTACGTCCGCGCGCTGGCCCGCGCGGTGCCCGAGGAGGGCGAGTACGCGCGGCTGAAGGACGAGCGGTACGTCGCGCTCCTGTCGGCGGTGGCGCCGGTGTACGACATCGGGCTGTTGGGGGTGCCGCGGCACACGCTCTTGAAGCCGGACCGGCTGGACGCGGCCGAGCGGTCGATCGTGCAGACGCACTGTTCGATCGGCGCGGAGGTGCTCCTGGGCGTGGCGCAGACGTTCGGCGGGGACGTGCCGGGCCTGGACATCGCGGCGGACGTCGCGCGGTGCCACCACGAGCGGTGGGACGGGGGCGGCTACCCGGACGGCCTGATCGGCGAGGAGATCCCGCTGTCGGCGCGGGTGGCGGGACTGGTGGCGGTGTACGAGGCGCTGCGGAGCCGCCGCCCGCACCGGCCGCCGCTGAGTCACGCGCAGGCGGTGCGGCTGATGACGCAGGACTCGCAGGGGCAGTTCGACCCGACGCTGCTGGCGGCGTTCGCGGCCGCCGCGCCGCGGTTCGATCAGATCCACCTGGGGCAGTAGCCGGTCGGACGGTGCGGTCGATCACGTTTTCGGCTCGCCCGATTGCCAGGTGTCGGGCGCGGCCGCGCGTCCCCCGACCAGCCCGACCAGCGCGCCGATCGTTGCCGTAATCACGAAGTAGCACACGTCCGCGAGCCGGCTCTGGAGTTGCGTCGGCGGGTCTTTCCCAAAGAAGGCGAGCGAGATTAGCGTCAGAAATGCAAGAAGAGCGAACACGAGCACCCCGCACACCAATCCGGCGAACATCCGGTTCTTGGTGAGGACGGGGTAAGCCTTTTTGCCGGCCTTGCGCCCGCGCGGCTTCGTGCGAGCGGGCTTCTTGGGTTCCTCGGCGGGTGCGGGTTCGGGCTCCGGCTTCTCGTCGCTGGGCACGGCGACTCCTCGTTCAGTCGGCGGCCAGCACGCGGCCGGTCTTCAGTTCGATCGTCGTTTCCGACCGCGGATGGAGTATCGACGACCAGAACAGGTTCCACATCGCCCGGAGTTGCGCCACAACCGGAATCCGGATCGTCCAGACGGCTTCGTAAATCGCGTCGGGTGTTTCGAGTTCGAGTTCCTGCCAAACGACGACCATCGTCCGCATCAGTTCGACGAGCCGCTCCATTCGGAGCGTGACGGCGGCAATGAACCGTCTGCGGAATTGCCCACGTGCGTTTGTGCGCGCGTCGTTGATGAGGCTCTGGTAGGCGCTCATCCGGTCGCAAGCGGTTCCCCACAGCAACAGGACGACTTCACCCGCGTCCCCGCCCTCGTCGAACTTCGCGCACGCCTTTTCGTAAACGTCTTCGAACTGGCCGAGCCAGCGGTCGTCGTCCGCGAGCAATTCGTCCAGTTCGGCGATTCGAAGCTCCGCAGAATTCGGCTGAACGGCCAGAGCCTTCAGCCGTTCCGTGTTCGGTGCCAGTGCGATTGGCGGGTTCACGTCGATTCCCCGTTACTCTTCGGCGGGGCGCCTGAACACATTGTATCCTTTGGCCCGTGAGGCATCGAGCACGCGCCGATACGCGGTCTCGGCCTCTTTCTGCTCGGCGGCCGTGCCGACCGTGGCGACGTGCTGAACCAGAACCGTGCCGAAGCGGTCGGCGATCGCGGCACCTTCAACCTTGAGCTGCGTGGCGGCGGTGAGGAGTTCGTCCCGCTCGCGGTTACGAGAGGTCAACTTCTCCGCGGCCTCCTCGCGAACTTCCCCCTCAAGTTGTTCTTGCAGCGTGAAGCCGGGTTCGGTCGGTGGTGCATCCGACAGGGGGCGCCGAACCGCCTCCATCGCCTCCGGTTTGTCACCGGGTACTCGTGTGACGAGATCGAGCTCGATGTATCGCTTCGTGCGGGGTTGGTTGCTCATTGCGGCACCCCCGCCGGCACACCGGACGTGTCGAACAGCCGAAGGTTATCGACCTGAAGCCCACTCCCGCTGGATGCGCGGTGAACGTCGTTCATTGCGCCGACCAGTTCCCGAACCATCCGTTTGACGTCCTCGTCCGTGGCGCCGTCCGGGATTTCGATGCGAAGTCGGAGGACATCGGCATCGGGGGCGAGTGGCCAGTCCGGAGGCACGCCCTCCGGCCACATCGGGCCGAATACGGTTGGTGGAACCGGTGTCTGGTTGGTCCACTTGCCGGCTGCCGCGGCCTCGACGAGCGTTTTGAAATCGCGAGCAATGAATCGACGGGCGGTGGCGTAGGCGGCGTAGGCAGCGGCGGCGGCGGCGGCGGCGTAGGCGGCGTCGCCGGCCAGGGCGGCGGCAGCGTAGGCGGCGGCGTCGGCGGCGTGGGCGGCGTCGGCGGCGTCGGCGGCGCGGGCGGCGCGGGCGGCGGCGCTGGCGCGGGCGGCGGCGTCAGCGGCGGAGCGGGCGGCGTCGGCGGCGTTCTCCGCAACGCTAACGGCTCTGTCAAGAGCCTTCAGGTGATGTTCAGGGGCGTTCGGCCAATAGTGCTTCACTAATGGTAACACTCGCCGAGCGCACCGAGCCGCGAACGCGACACGTGCCGACCGGGGCAGTTTCGCGATCTTGGCTATACCGGGTAGGTTCTCGTCCACAACAAGCCCTCGTCGGGTGGTCGCTTAATTCTACCCATCGCTACTTCGTTCGGTCGATCACAAATCAACACCACCCGCCCATACTCACCCCACCGGGCGCGGCTTCGCGGCCGCGCGCTCCAGTGCCACGTCAAGTTCCGGCCCTTCGGGCAGCGCGATGCCGAACACGCCCGTTAGTGCCTCCCGCAGTTCGGCCGCGCTCGTGAGGATGCGGCGCTCGGTGCCGTCGCGCGTGTGCACCCCCAGATCGTTGTCGCGCAACACGTAACGCTTACCAGGGGCCGGTCGGGCGGCGATCAGGGTCGTCGTGAACTGCGACGCCGGGCACGTCGAGACGTACCAGTTTGCCACCTCGTAGTCGATCGGATGGTGTTCGCTCAGGTCGAACCGGTACAGTGGCCGCCACTCGCCACGGATCTCCGATTCCATCACGAATTCTCCACCGACCGGACGGAGCCGGAACGGGCCGTGCGGGGTATCCTGCGCGACGTCTGGCACGAGCCGGAGCGGACCGGTCAGCGTCTGACTGCCGAACCCGACGTCGGCGATGTACTCCTCGCCGTCGGCCTTGACCCGGAGCACCATGTGGGTGCGGGGCGTGACGCCGTCGGGCACGTACCACAGGACGCGGGCCGCCAGACCCGACACGCGGAAGCCGAGCCCCTCCAGCGCGTGGCGGAGCAACTGGTTCTGCTCGAAGCAGTATCCGCCGCGGCGCTCGTGAACCAACTTCCGTTCGATCGAAGCCGGATCGAGTTTCACCGGCCACTTCAGGAGCGGGTTCAGGTTCTCGAACGGGATCGTCTCCGCGTGTCGGAGGTGGATCGCGCGCAGCGTTTCGAGCGTCGGAGCCCGCCCGCCGGTGTAGCCGATCCGCTGGAAGTACGCGTCGACGTCGATCGTCGCCATTCGGAAGCCCTCGCTTTCCGACCGCGGGTACCGCGAGCAGTATAGCCGCCTTTCGGCCTTCTGCCCCGGGCGCGCTTGTGCCTTCCATAGTTCGTGCCGATAATGGGCGCATCTCGCAGAGGGCCTCTCCCCATGCTCCTGGTCGGCCGTCGGATCACCCGCACCTGCTCCGGGCCTCACCGCCGCGCATTCCTTCAAGTTGGCGCGTCGAGCGTGCTGGGGCTGTCGCTCGCGGATCTGCTACGGGCGCGTGCGGCGGGCACCGGCGAGGGCGCGAAAGCGAAAGCGGTCATCCTGCTGTGGCTGTGGGGCGGGCCGAGCCAGCTCGACACCTTCGACCCCAAGCCGAACGCCACGCTCGACTACCGCGGGCCGTTCGGCACGATCCCCACGCGCATCACCGGACTGCGGTTCTGCGAACTGTTCCCGCAACTGGCGAAACTCACCGACAAGCTCGCGGTCGTCCGCTCGCTGCACACACAGTCCAACGACCACGGCATCGCGGGTACGATCGGGCTCACCGGTAGCGCCGCGGGCGGTACCGGGCTGGACGGCAAGCCGCTGCAAGGCTCCGCACGGCCCGCGCTGGGTTCGATCGTCGCGAAGGCGCTCGCGAGCGGCGGGCGCCGGCAGGGAGTTCACCCGTTCTTCGTGGTCGGGGGCAAACTTCACCAGGGGAAGAAGGCGATCATCGGCGAGGGCGGCGGGCCGCTCGGGGCGGCATGGGACCCGTTCCGGCTGGAGTACGACCCGTCTAGCGGAACGAAGGTGCCCGCGCTCCAGTTGCCGAAGGAACTCACCCCGGAACGCATGAGCGACCGGCAGCAACTCCTCGGCGCACTCGGAAACGCCGACCGGCGCGTGGCCGACCTCGGCGCCGCGGGCGCGCTCGACGAATATCGGGGGCGGGCGTTCGCGATGCTCACCTCGCGCACCGCGGCGGCCGGTTTCGACCTCTCCAAAGAATCGGACGCGACCAAAGACGCCTACGGTCGCACTCGGTTCGGGCAGTCGTGCCTGCTGGCGCGGCGCCTGGTCGAGGCCGGCGTGCCGTTCGTGCAGGTAAACTGGAGCGACCACGTCGAGGCGGAAGAGGACGCCGGTGACGGCGGCTGGGACCACCACTACCGCAACTTCCAGATCATGCAGGACCGGCACGCGCCGTGGCTCGATCAGTCGATGAGCGCGCTGCTCGCCGACTTGCACGACCGGCGGATGCTCGATTCGACGCTCGTTCTCGCGGTGGGAGAGTTCGGCCGCTCGCCGAAGATCAACGACAAGGCGGGCCGCGAGCACCACCCGGACTGTTACTGCGCGCTGGTCGCGGGCGGCGGGGTGAAGGGCGGGCGGTTCGTCGGCACGAGCGACGCGACGGCCGCGAAGCCGGCCGACACGCCGCTCACACCCGCCGATCTCAACGCCACCGTGCAACACGCCATCGGCCTGACGAGCGAGCAGATCACCGGGTTGGGCCTCGCGCCGGCCGGCCGCGTCATCGAGGAGCTGTTCTGAGCGAACTCGTTTCACCTTCCCGGCGTCCAGTTCGCAAGGTCCGTTCCCGCTCAACCGCTGACGGAGACCGCGATGGCGAAGGCGAAGAAGCGTTCCAGAAAGCCGAGCAGAGCACCTGCACTGTTCACGAGGCTCCGTAAGCACTTCGGCACCGACCCGGCCAAACTGCCGGTCATCGAGCAGACCTTCCCCAGTTATGACCGCGCCAACTTGCACCTCACCCTCCAAGAACTGCTCGCGGCGTCCGATCCCCCGGCGGCGCTGGTCGGCGTTCTCGTCGAACGGTATTCCGGCCTGTCTCTGGCGAAACTCGCGCGCAAGGAAACCGCCAAGTCGTTTCAGGAGGGGCCGGTCCAGTACGCGGACGTACAACTGGCCGACGAGCAGAAGCTCGCGTGCGTCAAGCAGGGGCTCTACACGTTCCGCGAAGCCGGTCGACCGCTGGCGCTGCTTGTCGCGGAGGAGGACACGTACCGCTCCGAGAAGGGCCTGGAGGTCGCGGTCATGGCCGCCGACCGCGAGACCGCCGAGCGGTTCGGCCGCAAGCTCGCGGCCGGCGTGCGCCACGGGTCCGCGTTCCGCGGCAAGGTGCTGTCGGTCGAGGGCAACCGCTCCGACGGCCCGACGGTCCGCTTCCACAAGCTCCCCGACGTGCGGCGCGAGAACCTGATCCTGCCCGAAGACCTGCTCCGGCGGATCGAGCGGCAGGCGATGGGCCTCAGCAAGTACGCCGACAAGTTGAAGGCCGCGGGCCGGCACCTCAAGCGCGGCATCCTGATGCACGGCAAGCCCGGCACCGGCAAGACGCTCTCGGCGATGTACCTCGCGGCCCAGATGCCGGGCCGCACGGTGATGGTGCTCACCGGCGGCGCGGTCGGCTCGATCGAAACCGCCTGCGCCCTCGCCCGGTTGCTCGAACCGGCCACGATCATCCTCGAAGACGTGGACCTGATCGGCACCGAGCGCGAGCACCAGTCGGTCTGTGCCAACGCGCTGCTCTTCGAGTTGCTCAACCAGATGGACGGCCTGGGCGAAGACGCCGACATCCTGTTCCTCCTCACCACCAACCGCCCGGACTTCCTGGAACCGGCGCTCGCGGCGCGGCCGGGCCGTATCGACCTCGCAATCGAGGTTCCGTTGCCGGACGAGGAGTGCCGGCGCCGGCTGTTCGCCCTCTACGGCCGCGGGCTGAGACTCGAACTGGCGGACCCCGAGGTATGGGTTCGGCGCACCAAAGGGGTCAGCGCCGCGTTCGTCCGCGAACTGCTCCGCAAGGCCGCGGTACTGGCCGCGGAGGCCAACGGCACGGGCGATGAACTGGTCGTCACCGATCGGCACGTGGACGAGGCGCTGGCCGAACTGCTGGTCGCGGGCGGTCCGATGACACGTTCGCTCCTCGGCTTCGCCGGCGGCGCTCCGAGCGGGAACTGAGGAACCGTCACGAGCCCGGCCGGTTCGGCGACCCGGACAAGAAGAGGTGAGAAGAGATGAGAAGAGCCACGGATGACACAGAAAACACGGATCAGAATAAAATAATTGTTTAATATTCTTATTATCCGCGTCTTCCGTGTCATCCGTGGCTCTTCTCCGCGATCGTTCTCAGAAGAGTTTGTGCCGCCGAGACCACAGTGGGCGCGGGGGAAGATAGCATGCGCGGAATTCGATCGGCTTCCGTGGTTCTCGCCCTTCTTTGCCTTCCCCTTCGCGGTCTCGGCGGTGAACCCGTCCGCCTCACCACCGACGGCAGCTTCAAGCAGAACCTCCAGTGGTCCCCCGACGGCAAGACGCTCCTGTTCACGCGCATCCACCAGGGGAAGATGAGCCTCTGGACGATGCCCGCGGCCGGCGGTGAGATGAAACGCCTGCTCCCCGACCACTCCGAGCCGCACTTCGACGGCCACTTTTCCCAGGACGGCAAGCGGATCGTTTACGTTTATGACCAGCTCCAAGGCACCGACGGCAAGCTGCGCGTCAACGTGTGCAACGCCGACGGGACGGATGACCGGACGCTGGTCCCGCACAAGGCGTTCGAGGAATCACCGCGGTTCAGTCCGGACGGCAAGTCGGTGCTGTGGGTGTCCACGCGCGACGGCAACCCGGACCTCTACACCGTGTCGGTTGACGGCAAGGACGTGAAGCGGCTCACCAACGACCCCGCCTACGACCTGCACCCGGCGTGGAGCCCCGACGGAAAGCTCATCGCGTTCGCCAGCGGGCGGAGCGGCCGGCAGAAGATTCATGTGATGGGCGCCGACGGGACAAACGTGAAGAAGCTCACCGACGGCGAGTTTCTCGACGCGTGGCCCGCGTGGCGGCCCAACGGCAAGCACGTCGCGTTCGTGTCCAACCGCGCTGGCGACTATGACATCTGGCTAATGACCGCCGACGGCAAGGAACTGGTGAACCTGACCGACAACAAGGCGCGGGACACGGCGCCGGCGTGGCACCCGGACGGGAAAAAACTCGCGTTCGTCTCAACGCGAGCCGGCGGGAGTGACGTCTTCGTTCTCGACGTGAAGTGACCGCGTGCGGCCGTTCGCTTCGGCCGCACGCGGTTGGAACACGATTACCAGTTCGACGGGAGGACGAGTCCGTCGTTCGGATCGCAAGCGTACACCCAGGTCTGGTTGGAGACGCTGGAAGACACGCCGCGCACGCTGCCGTCGCACATGGCAACGCTCATGACGCCCGACGACATGCCCTGGGGCACGCAGTCGTCGGCCGGGCGCGGGGTGGTCCCGCTGAGGGGCGGCTTGACTTGGAACGGGAACGGGGCGGCCGTCTGGGCCACCTGCGGGAGGAACAACACGTGCGACGCGTTGGTCCCGTACCACAGGTGCGGTTGGGCCACGAGGTTGGTGAGGTTGACGGTCGCAGTGCCCGACGAAGTCGTTGCGGTGTAGTAAGAGATCGTCGAGGCGTAGGCGATGTAACTGGTCGCGTACCGTTCCGCGATCAGGACCGTGTTCGAGGTTCCGTCGCCGGGGGAGTTCATGCTGTACAACTTCGCGGTGTACGCGGTGGTCGAACCGAGGGCCGGCGGGCTGGTCGGATTGGCGATCGTCAGCACAAGGGCGTTGCCGGCGTAGCTGGTCTGGGCCTGTCCGCTGACGAACGACGCGTCGGACGGGGCGTTGAAGGTCTTGACGGCTGTGGTGGTGGCGGCGTTCTTGGCGGTGTTATCCTGCTCGATGTAGGGGAGGATGTGCCACAGCCACGGCCGCACGAAGTCGGTGGTGTTGGTGGTGGCCCCGACCCCACCCCACCCGGCGCAGAACGTCTGGTTGGACTGAGTACCCGCAAGGTTGTGCAGGGCCAAGCCCATCTGCTTGAGGTTGTTCTGGCTGCTCATTCGGGCGGCGGCCTCGCGCACCTTCTGGACGGCGGGGAGGAGCAGTCCGATGAGGATCGCGATGATCGCGATCACCACCAGCAACTCAATGAGCGTAAACCCGCGCCAACGGGCGCGGGTTGTGGAACGGACCGGCATCAGGTCGACTCCTCGAAGGTAGAACGAGAACGCCCGCTGCACCCAGCGGACTGGTGGGAGACGGGACGAACCAGGGGACAGTTTGTTGGTGTTTCACTCACGCAATTGGGGTGCCACCACCAACGTTCCAGGTGGACAACGTGGCGATTCGCCGGGCGGTTGAGTGAATTAATCTTGAGGATTGCCCGGTCCGCAGCGCCGCAACCGTACGGCCTGCCGGATGGTGTGGCAGAATTGCGCACCCTGTGCGCGAATTGTGACCAGGGTCCGTTTGCCGCGATCACCTTATCAGAAACTCATGAGCAATTGTGGCACGCTCTCATTACGGCTATTTCACACCCCGTGATGAGAGAAGTGGCCGGTGGCCGCTGTTCGCTTTTGCATGCGCCTCACCGGCTCACGCGTCCAGGTCCCACACAACGATCTTCCCCTTCCCATCGGCCACGGCGCAGCGGAGCCCATCTGGCGCGAAGCACAGCGCGTACACCTCGCTCAAGCCCCAGTCGTAACGGTTCAGTACGCGCCCGGTATGGTCCCACAAGAAAACCTGTCCCGCGGTGTCGCCGGTGGCAAGAACCGGCCTCGTCGGACCGCATGCGACCGCACTCACGCGGCGCCGGTGCTTGCCGGAGCGAAACACCTCGCTCGCCGACGCGCCCGAGACGTCCCAGAGGGTGAGGCCGCGGTGGTTGATCGTCGCCAGCCACGTGCCGTCGGCCGACAGCGCGATGCCGTCCAGGTGTGTCCCGAGCTTCCCGGCACGCACTTCCACGACCGCTGATTCCGGGGCATCCGGGGCGGTCAGGTCCCACACGCACGCGCTCCACGAACCGCAACCGGCCAGTCGCCGACCGTCGGCCGACACGATCGGCCCTGCAAACGCGCCCTCGTGAGCCGGGAACCGTCCTCTCGGCTCGCCGGTCGCCACGTCGAACGCGCGGACCTCCGTGCGCCACGAGAACGCGTCCGGGGTGATGTGCGTTTCGTACACGACCGCCCCGCCGGGGTCGACGGCCAGGCCCCTGATGTTCGGTCCCGCGTGTTTCCGAACCCTCTCGTGCCCGGTCGCGAAGTCCCAGACGTGAACGTGCCCGTCGTGAACGTGCCCGTCGGCTGCGTAGACGAGCGCGCTCCCGCCGAGAGCGAATCGGGCGTGGACGGCGAATCGGCCGCCGAGCGGCTTCAGCGTGACGGGCGGTTCCGTGCCGTGTGTGTCGAACAGCACCGGCCACCCGGAGCCGATCATCAGCCGTCGGCCGTCCGGGGAGAAGCGCAGGTCGTGGCGGAGGCACGTCTCCGTCTGGAACGTCTGCATCGCGGTATCTCAGTTCCACAACGGGTGCGGCGTCCGCTAAGATACCCGAACCGGCCCCGCGCGCCGCCGGTCCTGTCTCCCGTCGGTTCGACCCGATCACGAGAGCCCGAACACCCAGGCAGCCCACGCGACACCATGCCACGCGACCGCGCCACCGAAGACGCCCAGGACCTGTTCACCCGCGGACACAAGGCGTTCGACGCCCGCGACTACCAGGAAGCCGTCGAGTGCTTCTCGCGCGCCATCCGGCTGCGCCCGAACGTGTCCGAGGTGTACCGGATGCGGGCCTACGCGTACCTCGAAATGGGCGACCGCGTCCGCGCCCTCAACGACCTCGACCAGGCCGTCCGGCTCAAGCCCGGCGACCCGCAGGGTTACGCCGACCGCGCCGCGGAACTCTACGCCCAGCGGCAGTTCGATCAGGCCGTCGCCGACTGCGACCGCGCGCTGGCCCTCGACCCGAAGCGGGTGGAACTGATCGGCCTCCGCGCGCGGTGCCACGCCGACGGCGGGAACAGCGAAGCCGCGTTCAAGGACTTCGCGGCGGCCATCGCCGCCGACCCGGCCAACGCCGCGGCCCACCGCCTGTTCCGCGCGAAACTGTACCTCGCTCTCGAAGACTACGCCGCCGCGACCGAGGACGCGGCCGCGGTCGTCGCGGCCGACCCGAAGAACGCGGAGGCGTACTTCCTCCGCGGCAGCATCCGACAAGAAGCAGGCGACGTCGCGGGCGCCGCGGACGATTTCAGCGCCGCGCTCGCCGTCAAGCCGCTGCACCCGTTCGCGCTGCTGGGGCGTGCGCTTTGCCGACTGGTTACGAACGACCCGCTATCGGCCGCGGCCGACGCGACCGAGTTCCTGAAGCTGATGCCAGGCGTGATAAGGGGGTACGAGGTGCGCGGCCGGGCGCGGAAGGCCGCCGGCGATTTCGACGGGGCGCTGGCCGACTTCGACGAGGCGGTGAAGCTCGCACCCTCGGCGATCGCGCCCTACGCGTACCGCGCCGCGGTCCACTACGCGCGGCACAACTACGGGCTGGCGATCCGCGACCACATGGAGGCGCTGAAGCGCGACCCGCGGAGCGCCGGTACGTTCAACCAGCTCGCGTGGATCTGGGCGACGTGCCCGGACCCGGACGTGCGCAACGGCCGGCAGGCGCACGAGTGCGCGACGCGGGCGTGCGAGCTGACCGAGTGGGGCGAGCCGAGCTTCCTCGACACGCTCGCGGCCGCGTGCGCCGAGTGCGGCGAGTTCGAAGACGCGGTCAAGTGGCAGGAAAAGGCGATCGACCGGACCGCCGACGACGGGCGCCGGGCCGAGTACGCCGAGCGCCTGGAACTCTACCGCGACGAGCGCCCGGCGCGTTCGGCCGGGGCGTGAGGTCAGGGGTTCTTGTCCTTGCGGTGAACGTCCACATCGACCTTGCGGTCCTTCCCTTTGCCCTCGACGTCCACGCTCGCGCCCGGAGTGCGGATGTGGACGTCGCGATCTTTTTCGTTGCTCGGCGGGGTGGCCGGCGTCGTGGCGACGGTCGGCCGACAGCCGATGAGTAGAGCGAATGCGAACGCGGCAACGGCCGCGGCGAGTGACTTCTTCACGAGCGGTCCCTCCGGTTGGATCAGCGCCCCGGCCTCGCGCCGGGGCGCTGTCCGTTTGCAACCGGAGTGCCGATTCAACTGGGGTTCCGTCGGCCCCCTCTGCTCGCGATACTACTCTCATTGCCCGCGTCGCGAGCCCGAAGAAGAAAAATGCCCCGCATCCGACAACTGCCTCCCGAGGTCGTCACCAAGATCGCCGCCGGTGAGGTGATCGAGCGCCCGGCGTCCGTCGTGAAGGAGCTGCTCGAAAACTCCATCGACGCGGGGAGCACCCGCATCGACATCGACCTCGACGCGGGCGGAACCGAACTCATCCGGGTCGTCGACGACGGCTGCGGGATCGAGCCGGACGACCTCGCGCTCGCGTTTTCGCAGCACGCGACGAGCAAGCTCGAAACCGCCGACGACCTGTTCCGCATCGGTACGATGGGTTTCCGCGGCGAGGCGCTGGCGTCGATCGCGGGCGTCGGACAGGTCACGCTCCAGTCGCGGACGCACGCGGCGGGCAGCGGGTGCGAGGTGAAGTGCGACGGCGGCGCGCTCTCCCCCGCGAAGCCGTGGAACGGGTCGCCGGGGACGCGGATCGAGGTCCGTCACCTCTTCTACAACGTGCCGGTACGGAAGCGGTTCCTCAAGAGCGTGGCGACCGAACTCGGGCACGTCTGCGAGACGGTCACGCGGCTCGCGCTCGCGCACCCGGCGCTTCACCTCACGCTCCGGCACAACGGCCGGCTCGTGTACGACATCCCGGGGAGCGCCGGGCTGCTCGACCGCATCGCGCTGTTCTTCACGGGCGAGGTGCGCGACGCGCTGTACGAACTCGAATCCGTCCCCGGCCCGATGCGGCTGACGGGGTTCGTCGCGGACCCGAAGTGCGACCGCGGGAACGCGAAATTGCAGTACCTGTTCGTGAACGGCCGCTGGTTCCGCGATCGCAGCCTCGCGCACGCGCTACAAGAATCCTTCCGCGGCCTCCTGATGAGCGGCCGCTACGCGATCGGCTTCTTGTACCTCACGATCCCGCCGGACAAGGTCGACGTGAACGTCCACCCGACGAAGGCCGAGGTGCGGTTCCAGGAGAACTCGCTCGTCTACTCGCTGGTGCGGAGCACGATCAAGCACCGGCTCTTGAGGGAGAACCTGATCCCGCAACTGACGGTGCCGCAGGGCGAGGAAGTAGGGGCCAGGAATCAGGAATCAGGGGGCAGGGATCAGGAGCCGATGCCGGTTCCGACGCTGTTCACGTCGCCGCGGCGCGAGCTGGCCGAGCAAACGCTCGCGCCGTGGGAGCGCGGCGAGGCGGCCGACCCGTTCTGGCGCACCCCGGCCCCGGTGCGGGGCGCGGAACCCGGCGCGGCCCCGCTCGAAGAGAAAGCGGAGAACGAAGCTCCGGCGTTCGACATCTTCGCCCCGCCGCTGAAGAAACCTAACCCCCCGTCCCCCTTCCCTAAGAAGGAAGGGGGTGGCGCCGACAG
>JAFKJJ010000398.1 GCA_017306025.1 Planctomycetota bacterium | reverse complement strand
GGTGCTTCTCGACGAGGCGTTCTTCTCGCTCGCGGTGGTGCTTCTGCTCCGGTCCCGGGATCGGCCGTTGGTGATCCCGGCCCCGATCCGCGGGCGCAAGCCCCGGATCGGGGTCAAGGCAGTCGGGTTGCGGACCCTGCGTCGCCGGGGCGCGGGTCGATACGCGTACACCCACGAGGACCGGGGGACGTCGGTACGGATGAACGTGGTCGTGGCTCACAAGAGCTACCGCCACAAGAAAACCGGGCGCCGGTGCAACAAGAAGCGGCTCTACGCGACGTGGCGGGTGCGCGGGAACCCGGTGGCGATCCGCGACCGGTACCGGAAGCGATTTGGTGTGGAGTAACGCTTCAGCCTTCTGAACTGGTCTTCCACTTTGCCGCTGCTTTTCGAGAATTGCTGGGTATGACGCCCTCGGCCCCGCTTCTCGATGCCGCATTCGTAGCCGCGTTTCGCTCCGGCACTCTCACGCCCGAACAGGCCGATGCCGTCCTACCGCGTGATCGCGCCGCTGCCATCTTCTTCCTCCTCCAACTCAGCACCACCCTCGGATCACCCGCACCTGCCAACGGCGCCCACCAACCTTCAGGTTCCATTCCGCCGTACGCCAGGCCGTCCGCACCACCGCGTCGCAAGAAACGCGGTGCCCAAATCGGACACACCGGCGTCGCACGACCTCAACCCGAACAGATCGACCGCCGAGAATCGCACCAACTCCCCGCCTGCCCCGATTGCGGCGGCGTACTCACACGCACCAAACGCACCCGCACCCGCATCGTCGAAGACATCCCCGACGACCTCGAGCCCGTCGTCACCGAACATACGATCCACCGCGACGGGTGCCCGTGTTGCAAGAAGCAGGTCGGACCCAAAGTCCCCGATGCGTTGCCCAATTGTACCCCGGGCAACCGCACCGTCGCACTCTCGGCGTGGCTGCATTACGGTCTGGGCGTCACCACCAGCCCGATCGTCGATGTCTTCAATCAGCACCTGAAGTTGAAGATCACCGATGGCGGACTGACGGCTATGTGGCACCGGTTGTCCGACGTGCTCGAGCCGTGGTACGAGCAAATTCACCGCCACGGCCTTGATGCGGGCGTCTGGCACGCCGACGAGACCGG
>JAFKJJ010000397.1 GCA_017306025.1 Planctomycetota bacterium | reverse complement strand
ACCGCCGCCGGGCGGGGCCACGTTGCACCCGGCCCTTGAGCGATCCGGTTCGTCATTCCACGCGCCAGCCCCTTCCTTCTACGCCGGCCCGCGAGAAGCTCCGCTGACAGGGCCGGCGAGGGAACCGAAGGGGGACGGGGGGTTAGGTTCCCCCACCGACCTCGACCTCGCCGACGTGACCGGCCGGCGCGCGATCGAGACGCGGTTCGCCGGGCGCGTCGTAGTGCGCGAGGAGAACGCGGCCGCGGCACTCGAGGTGATGTCGCGGTTCGCCGCCGACCCGCGGTGGCTCATTTACCTCCCGCCGACGATGTCGCCGTGCGAAGCGTCGGCCCTGCCGGACTTCCTCGAACACCCGGCCGAGGCGTTCGGCTACTTCAAGCAAGAGGGCGTCGAACGGGTGGTGTGCGAGCAGAAGCACATGGGCTCGCGCGCCGTGGTCATCGTGTGCCAAGACGAAGCCGCCGCGGAGCGACGCTTTCGGGTGAACAGGAGGGGGGATCGGGGGGAACCCGCGGTGGGTTCCCTCCAACCGACGGGCGAGGGCGGAATCGTCTACACGCGCACCGGGCGCCGGTTCTTCGACGCGCCGGAGGTAGAGTCCGCGTTCCTGGCGATCGTGCGCGACGCGCTCACCGCCGCGGGCTGGTGGGCGAAGTTCAATACGGACTGGGTCGCGCTCGACGGCGAGTTGATGCCGTGGTCCGCGAAAGCGCAAGAGCTGCTGAAACGCCAGTACGCGGCCACCGGCAGCGCGGCCCGGGCCGCGCTCGCGGAGGTGAACGCCGTTCTCGCGGCCCGGGGCGAGGCGGCCGCGGACCTGCGCGCCCGGTTCGCGACGAAGGCAGACGCGGTCGAACGGTTCGTCGCGGCGTACCGCGGCTACTGTTGCCCGGTGAACTCGGTCGCGGACCTGAAGTTCGCGCCGTTCTTCCTGCTGGCGACCGAAGGCAAGCTGTACTTCGACCGCACCCACGAATGGCACATGCGGGCGCTCGCGGAGTTATACGGCGGACCTACCCCCCCGTCCCCCCTCCCTGAAGGGAAGGGGGAGAACGCGTGAAATGCATCCTGCGATTCTGTTGACGTGGACGAAGGAGACGAGGCTTTCTCCCCCTTCCCTTC
>JAFKJJ010000396.1 GCA_017306025.1 Planctomycetota bacterium | reverse complement strand
GAACGCGACGGTCTTCTTTCCGCTCTACGACGGCAAGAAGGTGATCCCGGAGCGGAGCCGCTACAAGGTCGGCATCCCCGGCGAGGTGGTCGAGGTCGACAGGCAGGCCGACCTCGCCCTCGTCCGCGTCGACCGCGTGCCCGAGGGCGTACCCGAGTTGCCGCTCGCGAAAGAGAGCCCCGAGCCCGGCCAGTCGGTCCATTCGCTCGGCAACCCCGGCAAGAGCGGCGCGCTGTGGGTCTACACGCCCGGCAAGGTGCGACAGGTTTACGGCAAGAAGTGGAAGGCACAACTCGACGAGAAGACCGTCATCACCTTCGAGGCGAAGGTGATCGAGACCGACTCGCCCACCAACCCCGGCGACAGCGGCGGACCGCTGGTGAACGACCGGGGCGAACTGGTCGGCGTCACGCAGGGCGGCGCGATCGACGCCCAGGCCATCAGCATCTTCGTCGACCTGTCCGAGGTGAAGCGGCTCCTGAACCGGCGCACGGTGCAGATGCTCCGGTCTGCCGCCGAGCCGAAGGACGAGCCGAAGAAGGAACAGCCCAAGACCGCCCGCGAGAAGCCGCTGACCAGCCGCGACGACGGGAAGTTCTTCAGCGAGGAGGCGTTCAAGAAGGTGGCCCCGGCCGCGGAGAAGCTCCTGAAGGAGAAGAGCACCGATTTCTTCGTCGAAACGGTCATGACGCCGTGGAAGGGCGACGCGGACAAGATCAAGGCGATGAAGCCCGAGGACCGGAAGAAGGTGTTCCACGACCTGGCCGTCGAGCGGGCGAAGGAGGTGAACCTGAAGGGCGTGTATGTCCTGGTGTGCAAGAACCCGTCGTTCCTGTACGTCTACATCCCCGACCGGTCCGAGTTCCCACCCGGATACGGTACGAAGGTCGAAACCGCAATGCTCGAATCCTTCAAGGAGAAGAAGTTCGACGAGGGGCTTCAGAAGGCGATCGACATCACGCTCGACGCGAAGGGCCTGGGAGAGAAGAAGTGAGCGCGGACGGTCTGATGCTGTGCGACGACCTGATCTTCTTCAGCCGCGTGTCGGGCGCGGCCCGCGCCGCGGGGCTGGCCGTGCGCATGGTGCGTTCCGCGGCCGACCTGCTCGCCGCGGCCCGCGCCGCA
>JAFKJJ010000472.1 GCA_017306025.1 Planctomycetota bacterium | reverse complement strand
GCCCGACGAGCAGGCCCGCCTGACGTATGACATGTTCAAGTCCGGCCGCTTCGAGCAGGCCGTCAAGCAGGGGATGGCCGCCAGCCGCCCCGGCCAGCCCGTCCCCGAGATCCCGCAGCTCGTCGACCCGGCCAAGATGCCCGACTTCGAGGTCTTCGCCAAGTACCTGACGCTCGGCGGCAGCTACAGCGTCATGGACGACGACGGCTTCGTCCAGACCGGCTTCAGCCTGCCGAAGGCCAACCCCTGATCCCGGGCGGCCCGCCAGGCTGATCGACCCATCGCGCGGCGAGCCGGACCTTCCGGCTCGCCGCTCCCATTTCCACCCCGAGGCCCGCCGATGCCCCAGCCCGACGCCCGCATCAAGGTCCGGGGCGCGCGGACGCACAACCTGAAGGGGATCGACGTCGCGTTCCCGCTCGGCGCGCTGACGACCGTGACCGGCGTCTCCGGGTCGGGCAAATCGAGCCTGGTCAGCCAGGCGCTCGTCGAACTGGTGGCCGCCCACCTCGGCCACGAGATCGCGGCGGAAGGCGAGGACGAGGGCGAGGCACTGGAACGTGCGCCGTCGTCGCCGGTGGGAGGTCGGCTCGCCACGGGTACGGAAGGCGTCAAGCGGTTGGTGGTCGTGGATCAGAAGCCGATCGGCCGCACCCCGCGGTCGAACCTCGCTACCTACACCGGACTGTTCGACCACGTCCGCCGGCTGTTCGCTTCGACGAAGGCCGCCCGGTCGCGGAAATACGGCGCGGGGCGGTTCTCGTTCAACGTGGCCGGCGGCCGGTGCGACACGTGCGCCGGCGAGGGGTTCGTGATGGTCGAGTTGCTGTTCCTGCCGAGCGTCTACACTCCGTGCCCGACGTGCCACGGGACGCGGTACAACGCGAAGACGCTGGAGATCGAGTACCGCGGGAAGAACGTCGCCGACGTACTCGGAATGACGGTGGACGCGGCGTGGGAGTTCCTGGCCGACGAGCCGCACGCGCACCGGTCGCTCGGCGTCCTGCGCGACGTCGGGCTCGGTTACCTGCGACTCGGACAACCTGCAACCGAACTGTCCGGCGGCGAGGCCCAGCGCATCAAGCTCGCCACCGAGTTGCAGCGGTCCGAGCGCGGTAACAGCCTCTACGTTCGCGACGAGCCGACGACCGGGTTGCACCCGGCGGACGTGGGGAAGCTCCTGACCCAACTGAACGGGCTGGTCGAGACCGGAAACACGGTCGTGGTGGTCGAACACGACATGCGGGTCGTTTCGGCGAGCGACTGGGTGATCGACGTCGGCCCCGGCGCGGGAGACGAGGGCGGAACGGTGGTCGCGGCCGGGCCGCCCGCGGAGGTCGCCCGGGCACACGGGAGCCGGACCGCCCCTTATCTCGTCCGCGCCCTCGCCGGCGACTGAGCGCGGCGCGACGGCCGGTCGCGCCGCGCGGGTTGCGCTACTTCTTGCCGGCGGGCTTCCGCTTGGCCGCCCCGCTCCGCGGGGCGGGCGCGGCCTCTTCTTCCTCGGCGCCTTCTTCGTCGGCGGCTTCCACGTTGATGACGCTCTCGGCCAGAGCGGTCAGCTTCTTGTCGGCCTCCCCCTCCTCGTCGAGCGTCTCCTGCAACAGTGCCGTGGCGTCCTCGTAGCCGAGCAGGTGCGCGAACGTCCGGACGCACCCGTACCCGGCCATCTCGTAGTGCTCGACCCTCTGCGCGGCCGCAATCAGCGCCGCGTCCATCACGTTCTCGTCGCCGTCTTCTTGCATCAGCTCCTTGCCCTCTTCGATGAGGCCCTCCATCGCCTTGCACTTCTTCCCCTTCGGGCTGACGCCGAGTTCTTCGAAGATCTGCTCCAGGCGTGCGACCTGACCGCGGGTCACCTCCAGGTGTTCGGTGAACGCGGCCTTGAGTTCCGGCGCGGTCGCCGCCTTGGCCATGCGCGGCAGCGCCTTGAGGAGCTGGTTCTCGGCGCTGTACAGGTCCTTCAGCTCGTCCACGTACAGGTCGTGCAGCGAATCGAGTGACATCTTTGGCTCCGTAGTGTCTGAAACCGAACGGTCGGCGCGGGAAGTGTCAGCAACTTGCGGGCCGTGCGCGGCGCACCCATCTCGTGGGGTGAGTGAGGTAGATGCCGGTGTGCGACCGGTACGGTTCGCGGAACGCGCGTGCCCGCGCCTGCGTCTGGCGATTCCTACTTCCCACGCCGCATCGGCCCCTCACGATGCTCCGCCCGACGGGAACGGCTACTGTCCCGACCTCCCGTGTGGGTGCGCGTCGGGAGCCTCCCTCAGAAGACACGGTCCGTGTCGTGCGGCACTGGACGTGCGAACCTCACTTTCCGCCCTACCGGTCGGACCACGAACACACCGGCGGGGAAGGGGCCGTAAAGAACCGACTCACGGAGAACGCCATGCCGGCGCTGCGTGCGATCGTCAGCACGACGGATCGGGTCCTTCGCGAACGGGCGGCCGCGGTGCTCGCGGAGGCCGGCTGCGAGGTGCGGACGGCCGACAGCGGCGTGGGCTGCGTGGAACAGGCGCGGGCCTCGGCGCCCGACCTACTGGTACTGCTCCCGCCGCTGTTGTGGGGATCGGTGGCCGGGGTGCTGGCCGTACTCCACGAGGACCCCGGCACCTGGCACGTGCCGGTCCTGATCCTCGCCCAGCCGTTCAACGAGGGATCGCTCCCCTGCACCCCACGGTTGGTCCTCACGGGACCGGTGGAGGGAACGGGCGCCCTCCCGTCGCTCATCGACCGCGTCCGAACGCGGATGCGGGAACTCGTACCCGCACCGTCCGGCCGGTAACGGACCGCCCGTCGCCCGGAGGGCCAGCCGATGCGATTCGTCCCGACCTCCGTTCACGGTGCGATCGACTACCTGTGGGCCGCAGCCCTGATCGGGGCGCCGTGGGCGCTCGGGTTCGGTTCGATGTGGGGCGAGGCGATGGTCCCGCTGTTCGTCGGCGCGGGGGCGATCTTCTACACCTGTTCACCGAGTACGAGGCCGGCGTGGTGGGGGTCCTGCCGATGCGCTGGGACCTGCGGATCGACCTTGCCGTGGGGTTGTTCCTGGCGGCCTCGCCCTGGCTGTTCGGGTTCGCGCGCGGGGTGTGGGTACCGCACGTCGCCTTCGGCGCGTTCGCGGTCGCCGCGGGGCTCCTGACGCGCACCGTCCCGAAGTACGCACCCGCACCGCCGGAGCCGTACAAACGTGCCGGGCGGCGGACCCAACGAGAACAAGAGCCGCGAAGCGCCCGGCGGGTCAAACAATCCCAACGGCGCCGGCAACAACACTCCTGATCGAAAGAGACTTCCGGCACGGTACCGCTCGGCACCGCGGTACCGAGCCCATCACGTCCGCGCGGCCGGGCTCCTCCGACCCGGTGGCCATCCACGTCCCGGAGGATTCTCCGGTGCCTTCCTGTTTCGCACCGCTCGGGGAATCCAGCCCCGAGCGGTTTCTTCGCGCGATTGTTCCTCACTGGCCTACCGCGGTACGAAACGTGCCCACAGTGAGGTAAAATTGAGCAGCCGGGACCGGACTGCCCGAGCGATTAGGCGAGACAAATGATGCCCTCCCCCGTCACCCCGCGCCCGGCGCGAGCGGCCGGCGTTTTGTTGCACCCGACCTCACTGCCCGGCCCGTACGGGATCGGCGACCTCGGCCCGGCCGCGCGGGCGTGGGTCGATCGCCTCGCGAGTGCGGGCCAGACGTGGTGGCAGGTGCTCCCGCTCAACCCGCCCGGCGCGGGCGACTCGCCGTACTCCGCGTTCTCCGCGTTCGCCGGGAGTCCGCTGCTCATCAGCCCCGACGACCTCGCCGCCGACGAGCTGTTGAGGGGAGACGACCTCGCCGCCGCGCATCTCCCGCCCGGCCGCGTGGACTTCGCCCGCGTCGCGGTTACCAAAGGCGCGCTGCTGGCCCGCGCGTGGGAGCGGTTCCGCGACGGCGCGGCGCCGCGGTTGCGAGCGGAACTCGACGCGTTCGCTTCCGCGAACGACTGGCTGGACGACTACGCGCTGTTCACGGCCATCAAGGAGCGGGCGCCCGAGGGCGTCTGGACCGACTGGCCGACGGAACTGGTCGAGCGCCAGCCGGCGGCGCTGAAGCGGACGCGGGCCGAACTCGCGGACGCGGTCGGCCGGCACCGGTTCGTGCAGTTCGTCTTTTCGCGGCAGCTCGCCGCCCTCCGTCGGCACGCGGCGGCCCGCGGGGTCCGGTTGCTCGGCGACATGCCCATTTTCGTGGCCGGCGACTCGGCCGACGTGTGGGCCGGCCCGCACCTGTTCCTGCTCGACGCCCACCGCCGACCGAAGTTCGTAGCCGGGGTGCCGCCCGACTACTTTTCGGCGACCGGCCAGCGGTGGGGGAACCCGCTTTACGACTGGGAGGCGATGCGGCGCGACGGGTTCGCGTGGTGGGCGGCCCGGGTGCGCGCCGCGCTCGCGCAGGTGGACGCGGTGCGGCTCGACCACTTCCGCGGGTTCGAGGCGTACTGGGAGATCCCCGCGGCCAGTCCGACCGCCCAGATCGGCCGCTGGGTCGAGGCGCCGGGGCAGGAACTGCTCGCGACCCTCCGAACCGCACTCGGCGCCGCCCCCCTCCCGTTCGTGGCCGAGGACCTGGGCGTCATCACCCCGCCGGTGGACGCCCTGCGGGCCAACTTCGGCCTGCCGGGGATGCGGGTGCTACAGTTCGCGTTCGGCGGGGCGGTCGAGGAGCGGTTTCTGCCGCACGCGTTCGACCGGAACGCGGTCGTGTACACCGGCACCCACGACAACGACACCACCCGCGGCTGGTACGAGGCGCTGACCGCGGGCGAGCGCGCGGCGTTCTACCGCTACGCCCCGGAGGCCGCGCGCGATCCGGTGTGGGCGCTCATCCGGCTGGGGCTGGGGTCGGTCGCGGACACGGCCGTTGCGCCCCTTCAGGACGTGCTCGACCTCGGCGGTGAGGCCCGGATGAACGTGCCGGGTACCGCAACGGGGAACTGGCGCTGGCGGGTCACCGCGGAGCAACTGGCGGGCGGCCACTTCGACCGGCTCGGCGAGCTGACCGAGACCTACGGACGGAAGCCGGACCAGCAGAGCGGCACCGATTAAGAGCGCGTGGGGGGGGTTCGTGTGGCGTGTCTTGTCGTGGGGCCGGCCCGGCGGCCGGCCCCACGACAAGACGCGCCCCTACGTCGGGGCGGGAGCGGCCGAGAGCGGTTCGGCGATCTCCTCCAGCCCGCGCCGCTCGGCGTCGATCCCGAGAACGCTCTCCGCCACGGCCGCCGCGAGCATCAGCCCCGCACCCAGCCAGTAACCGCACGCCAGCACCCACGGCGAGCCGGTCTTCAGCAGGTACCCGAACAGGAGCGGCGCCAGCGCACCGCCGACGGCCGTGCCGACCGCGTAAAAGAGCGCGATCGCCATCGCGCGCATCTCCACCGGGAAGATCTCGCTCACCGTCAGGTACCCCGCGCTCGCGGCGGCCGAGGCGAAGAAGAACGCGCCGGCCCACAGCGCGGTCTGGGTGACCGCGGTCAGCTCGCCCCTGGCGAACAGCACCGACCCGACCGCGACCACCACCGCCGAGATCGCGTAGGTTCCGGCGATCATCCGCCGCCGGCCGACGATGTCGAACAGCGGGCCGAGCAGGACCGGCCCCAGGAGGTTCGCGACCGCCATCGCCAGGACGAACAGCCCGGTCCGGTCCAGCGCGACCCCGAAGCGCTCGCGCAGCACGAGCGGGTAAGTGAACGACATGCCGTTGTAGAAGAACGCCTGCGACGCGATGAGCACCAGCCCGAGCACGGCCCGCGACCGGTACTTCACCAGGAGCGTGCCGGCGATCCGGCGGAAGCCGATTTGCGTGCCGGGCACGATCGTGATGGGCGGCCCCGCGGGCGGGAGCGGCCCGGCCCCGACCGACCGCCGCTCGATGTCGCGGACGATCGCCTCGGCCTCCCCGACGCGGCCGTGCGTGACGAGCCACCGCGGGCTCTCGGGTACGAACTGCCGCGCGACGATCATCCCGACCGCCGCGACCGCCCCCAGCCCGAACGCCAGCCGCCAGCCGAGCCACAGGGGCACCAGCGCCGGGTCGAGTAGGAACACCGACACGCCGGCGCCGAGGATCGCGCCGAGCCAGAACGTGCCGTTGACCGCGAGGTCCACCCGCCCCCGCACGCGGGCCGGGATCAGTTCGTCGATGGCCGAGTTAATCGCCGCGTACTCGCCGCCGATCGCCAGACCGGTAACCAGCCGCGCGAACGCGAAGCTCCAGAAGTCCCAGGCCAGTGCGGTAAGGGCCGCGCCGGCGAGGTACACGAGCAGCGTGACGGTGAACAGCCTCTTGCGGCCGAGGCGGTCGGTCAGGCGGCCGAAGACCAGCGCCCCCGTGACCGCGCCGACGAGGTACCCGGTGTGCGAGGCGCCGAGCTGTTCCGTGCGCAGCCCGAGCGTTTCGGGCTCCAGGAGGGCGTTGCCCACCGCCCCGACGACGGTGACCTCCAGGCCGTCGAGTACCCAGGTGATGCCGAGGGCGGAAACGAACAGCCAGTGGAACCGCCCCCACGGGAGCCGGTCGAGCCGGGCGGGCACGTCGGTCTCGATCGGGGTCATGCCGGCGGCCCCTTGGCGATCGCCGGAACCGGCGAGTCCGCGCCCAGCAGGTCGAGCAGCCCGGTCATGGGGATCGCGGCCCGCGCCGGGCGCTGATCGAGTTCCGTGCCGAGTTCGGCCACCGCCTTTTCCAGCACGAAGAGCTCCAGGAGCTCGCGCCGCGCGGCCGGGTCGGCCGGCAGGAGGCCGGTGCCGGCCGTTTCGGCGAAGTACGCGCGGACGAACCGCGCGGCGGCCCACGACGCCCAGAACCGGGCCCAGCCGAGCACCTCGCGCCGGTCCTCGGCCCGGATCACGCCGGAGAACTTCCCCGGCGCGTCCTCCGGCCCGTACAGCGGGGTCAGCGCCGCGTAGTGGAACGACCGCACCATGTCCGCGACGTCGCGCAGGGGCGACCGCTTGATGCGCCGTTCGGACAGCGGCCGCTCCGGGTCGCCCTCGAAGTCGATCACCACGAACCCGCTGCCGGTGTAGAGCAGCTCGCCCAGGTGGTAGTTGCCGTGAACGCGGACCCGCTGGCCGGTCATCTCCGGGCGGAGGACGGCGCGGCAGCGGCGGGTCAGCTCCCCCTCGGCGGCCAGGAGGGACCGGGCGAGGTCGCGGGCCGTGTCCGAGAGTGCGGGCAGTTGGCGGGCCAGCCCGCGGAGCACGAGCCCGATGCGGGTCCGCATCCCCTGGTAAACGGACCGCTGGTAGAGCTTGCCGAACGGCTCCGGGGCCAGCGCCGGGGCGGTGCCGGTGGCCAGCGTGCGGTGCAGGGCGGCGGTGTCGCGGCCCAGCGCCTCGGCGGTCTGGAGGTAGGAGTTGAGCAGCTCGCGCCCCTCGCCGGGCGGGGCCGCGTCGGTCAGCCACGCGTCGGCGGGGGCCGGCGGCGGCGGGTTCATCGGGTGCGCCAGCACGCCCTCATAAAACCGGGAGAGCGCGTCGAGCGTGTACTGCCACGCGGTGCTCTCGTGGGGCACGAACCCGTACAGGACGGCCATCGTGAGCGGTTCGCCGTCGGCGGGCCGGAACTCGAGCGCGCCGAGCACCGGCACGGCGCGGTCGTAGGTCGTCTGCTCGGTCAGGAACCGGCCGAGCTCGACGGTCGGGTGGACGCCGGCCTCGATCCGCTCGAACGACTTCATCACGGCCCGGGTGCCGAACGTCACGGTCAGGTCGTGCTGCCGGCTGCGGCGGAGGGTGATCGGCTCGGGCACCGCGTCGCCCTCGATTGCGGACGCGAACCGCGGGAACCGCGTCGCGACCACCTCGCCGCCGTCGAACGGCACGGCGCGGTTCGCGGCGATGGCGCCCAGGAACGCGCCCGAGTACGCCGGGTCGGTGCGGGCGTCGAACAGCACCCCGGCCGGCGCGCCGCCCCGGGTGAGCTCCGCGACCACCGCGGCCGGGGCGATCGCGCCGGCCGCCTCCGGGGGGGCGAACCCCAGCCGGACGGCGCGGAACTGCGCCTCCCCGTCGAGGAGCTCGGCGTTCACCGCGACGAGCGCCGTCGGGGTCGGGATCGGTAGCCGGGTCGCGGCACGGACCGTCACGTCACGCACCGTGCGGGCCTTCCCGTAATGCACCACCGCGTCGGTCAGGTAGCTCTTGATCGCCCGTTCGAGCCGGTCGAACTGGTCGGGCTCGATCAGCTCTTCCCAGCCGTCGCGGACCGCGACGCGCGGCGCGGGCGTCTCCCGCGGGCGGCCACCCACCACCTCGTGGACCG
>JAFKJJ010000471.1 GCA_017306025.1 Planctomycetota bacterium | reverse complement strand
GGGCGCGGCTCCGGAGCCGCGCCCGCCCGCACTCGCGGCCTACGCTCGCGGTCACTGGTGTACGGTCACGTTCGGGGTCGCGTTCAAGAAGGTGTCGACGTAGGTGTCGGCCGGCCCGTTGTCGCCGAACAGTTCCGCGTCGTCGATCGTCATCGTCGTCGGGGCGATCAGCGTCACGTTGGCGGTGTCGGCGCCGTCGCCGCCGTAGGCCAGTTGCACCGTGTGGCCGGTCGAAGCCGCCCCGAACTCCGCGTACTGGCGAATCGTGTCCGCCCCGCTCAGCCCGTAGCTCTCCATGTCCACGGTCCCGTAGTTGGTGCCGTAACGGAAGAGCTGGGCGATCGTGTCGTCGTCGTACCCGCCGACCAGGACCGTCTTCAGGGTCGCGTCGGGCCGCACGTTCACGTCGATCGCGGTCACGCTCAGGTAGTCGCGGCCGTTGCCGCCGTCCGCGGAGATCGACAGGTTCGACTTGTTACCCAGGGTGACGCCGCTGTCCAGGATCGCCTCGAACCGGTCGTTCCCGACCGTCGGGTCGAAGTTGCTGCCCAACCCGACCTCGACCGACATCTGCCGACCGTCCTGCAACGAGCCGATCAGTTCGTAGCGCACCGCGTCGTTACCGCCCTCGGTGTTGATGCGGATCTTGGTGACGTTCGAGGCCGAAAACGAGATCGCGTTGTCCTGGCCGGCCACCGTGCCGTTGCCGAAATCCCGAACGACGATGGTGTCGGCCCCGGACCCGAGGTCGTTGATGAACACCTCGGTGCTCCCGTCGGCCAGCGTGTTGAGGATGACGGCCGGGACCTCGCGGGCGTCGAGTGCCTGGAGCGACGGCGCGAACCGGTTCGGGCGGCGATCGGACATGGTATTCGTTCTCCGTGTTCGGGGTCCCGACCCGGCCGCCACTGTGGCGGTCGCGGCCGTCGCCCCCGTCCGCACACACGCGCCGGTGCCGGGCGTGTGACCGGTTCCATTTCCGCGCCGGAATGGGGTACACTGGGGTACGAGGTGAATTCATGTCGGTCACGTCGGCCACGCTCTTGGACCGGTTGAAGGACGCCCGCGACGCCGAGGCGTGGGGGCGGCTCGTCGAGCTGTACTCCCCGCTCATCCGCGGGTGGGCCGAGCGCCTCAACGTCCGCGGCGCCGACGCCGACGACCTCGTTCAAGAAGTCATGGCGGTCGTGGTCCGGCGGTTCCCGGAGTTCGTTCACCCGGAGAAGCCCGGCGCGTTCCGCGGCTGGCTCCGGGCCATCGCCGCCAACTGTGCCCGGACCATGTGGAAGGGGCGGAAGGTCCGCCCGACCGCCCCCGGCGGGACCGATTTCGGCAGCTACCTCGCCCGGCTCGAAGACCCGACCGACGACTTCGCCCGCGCCTGGGAGCGCGAACACGACCTGCACGTCACCCGTAAACTACTTGAGCGCATCAAAGGCGATTTCGAAGCCCGCACGTGGGAGATGTTCGCCCGGTTCGTGCTGGACGGTCTTTCGGCCGAGGAGGTCGCGACCGAGAACGGCACCACGCCCAACGCGGTCTACATCGCCAAATCCCGCGTCCTTTCCCGGCTCCGCGAAGAAGCGGGCGGACTGCTCGGGTAGCGTTTGATGTCCGTCCCGCGCCACCGCGAGAGGATTCGCGCGGCACCAAACACAAAACACCGAATATCAAACACGAAACGAGACAGGTCCGGCGTTTTCGTGCCATTTTCTCTCTGACGTCCAGTTGAACTGTCGGAGGCCGTGTCGATGGCCGTTGCCGCCTGCCCGAAGCCCGAAACCCTGGCCGCCTTCGCCCGCGGCGACCTGGTCGCTGCCGAACTGTCCGGCGTCGCGGAGCACGTGGGCGGGTGCGAGGCGTGTTGCCGCGCGCTGCAGATCCTTCCCGAGGACTCGCTCGCCGGTCTGGCCCGCGCCGCGGCCGTCGTACCGCCCACGGTCCGCTCCGGGATGACGCCCGCGGGGGCGGAGGCCAAGCTCCCCGCGAACCAGATCCCGGCCGGGTTCGTCGATCACCCGCGGTACCGCATCACCGGCGAGCTCGGCGCCGGCGGGATGGGCACCGTCTACAAGGCCGAAGACACCTGGATGGCCCGCACCATCGCGCTGAAGGTGGTGTCCCCGCACCTGACCGCGAGGGCCAGCGCGCTGGCCCGGTTCCGCAAGGAGGTGCGGGCCGCGGCGCAGCTCACGCACCAGAACATCGTCGTGGCGCACGACACCGGCGAGGCCGGCGGCGCACAGTTCCTCGTGATGGAGTTCGTCGAGGGCGTCAGCCTCGACCGGCTCGTCGCCAAGAAGGGGCCGCTGCCGGTGCCGATGGCGTGCATGTTCGCGCGGCAGGCGGCGCTGGGGCTCCAGCACGCGGCCGGGAAGGGGATGGTTCACCGCGACATCAAGCCGCAGAACCTCCTCGTGACGCGCAAGGGACAGGTGAAGGTCCTCGACTTCGGACTGGCCCGGTTCGCCCGCACCGAGGACGAAAACGAGGCGGACGCCGCGTCGCCCGGGAAGCTGCCCTTCGGGGCGGGGCGGGCGCCGAGCAACGCCGGCGTGACCAACCCGAACCTGCTGATGGGCACCCCGGACTACCTGTCGCCGGAGCAGGCGAAGAACTCGCACGACGTCGACCCGCGGAGCGACGTCTACTCGCTCGGCTGCACCCTGTACTTCCTCCTCACCGGCAAGCCGCCGTTCGCCGCCGCCGCCACCCTCATCGACAAGCTGCTGGCCCACACGGAAGAGGAGCCGCCCCCGATCCGCCTGGAGCGGATGGAGGTGACGGAGGGGTTGGCCGAAGTGCTCGCGAAGATGATGGCGAAGAAGCCTGCCGACCGCTACCAGACCGCGGCCGAGGTCGCCGCCGCCCTGCTGCCGTTCACCCGTTCGGACCCCGCAAAGGAGCACCCCTTCGAAATCGTCGAGGCGGTCGCGGTGGCGCCCCCGCCGCAGGTGGTCGCGCGGCCGGTCGCCGCGCCCGCGCCGCAGTTCGCGTTCGACACCGCGCCGGAGCCGGACGGCCCGACGGTCGCGGAACTGGTCAAGCCGAAAAAGAGGAAGGCGAAGAAGCGGTCGTGGTGGTCGCGGCGGAAGTGGGCGGTGCTCGGCGCCGCCGCGGCGCTGGCGGTGTTCGTCGGCGGCATCGTCGCCGCTCGCGGCGGGAAGAAGCTCGCGGACGGTCCCGCCGACCCGGCCGCCGTGGCGAGCGTGGGGGAGAAAACGGGGTCCCCGGCTCCGCCCGCGAAGGGCGAGAAGAGCGACAGGTCCGACACGGGCGACAAGGGCGAGAAGCCGAACCCGTGGGTGGCGCCGCTGACGGTCACCCCGCCGAAGGGCGGCGGTCCGAAGGTGCTGTACGTGCTGCCGAGCGCCGGCGCGTGGCCGCCGGACTACGTGCCGGTGCGCGAGCGACTGGAGGCGAAGGGCGTGGCCGTCGTGACCGCGTCCACCGACGGCGGGAGCGCCCGACCGCACCACGACTTCCCCGGCCCGCCGATTCCGATCGACAAGTTCTTCACCGCCAACATGGACCTGGCCGAATACGACGCGGTGATCTTTGCCGGTTACAGCTCGGACGAGTACATGCAACAGGGGCGCGGCGCGGCCGCTGCTGCCAAGGTGATTCAGCGGATGCAAAGCGCCAACAAGCCGGTCGCGGCCATTTGCCTCGGCCAGGGCGTGCTCGTGTACCACGGCGTGCTGAAAGGAAAGAAGGCGGCTCATTGCGAGCCGCTGATGTGGAAGCACCCCGTGATTACCAAGAAGGACTCCGGCATTCTGTGGGATCAACCGGGCGTGACGGTCGACCGGAGCGAGAGCAACAAGGTGGTCGTGACCGCCTCCGGCGGTCGCGAGGCGGTACAGTTCGCCGACGCCCTCGTCGACGTGCTCAAGAAATGAAGCGGGGCGGGGCCATTCGTGGCCCCGCCCCACACGCCGGAAATCACTTCACCAGTTCCGGCAAGTACTTCACCGGCAGCGTGCCGTGGCTCAGCACGGCCTCGTGGAACTTCCCCAGTTCGAACGCGTCGCCCCGCTTCCGCTGCACGTCCTGACGCAGCAGGTAGAACGCGGTGCGGCCCACAAAGTACGTCGAAAGCTGCGTGCTGCTCTGCTTGGCGCGGGCGATCTTGCCAACGGCCTCCGCTTCGGTCTGGAACCCGCGTTCGACGAGCATCTTCAGTGCCTCGTCGTCGGTCATGTCGGCGGTGTGCATCTTGTTGTCGAGGATCGCGTTGAGCACCGCGCGGATGTAGAACTTCAACTGGTGCAGCCGCAGCGACAGGTCGCCGTCGCCGTACCCCTGGTCGAGCATCATCTGCTCGGTGTAGACGGCCCACCCCTCCGCGAACGAGCCCGACCACAGCACCTTCCGCACGAGCGACGGGCAGCGGTTCGAGTAGGCGAGCTGCACGTAGTGGCCGGGGTAGGCTTCGTGAATGGTGAGGATCTGGAGCATCGCGGAGTTGTACTCGCGGAAGAAGGTCTCTTGCCGTGCAGCCGGCCAGTCCTTCGGCGGCGGGGCGACCGCGTAGAGGCTGTTGGCCTTCGGGTCCAGCGGCGGCGCCGGGTTCAGATACGCGGCCGAAAAGCCCCGTTGAAATTCCGGCATGGCGATGATCTTGCACGTGTCAGGGTCCGGCAGCGTGAGGATCTTCTTGTCGCGGATGAACGTCTTGATCTTGTCCACGGTCTTCTTCGCGTCGTCCACGAGCGTTTCCGGCGTGCCGTGCGACTTGCCGAGTTCGGAAAGGACGCGCGCGATCGTGTCGCGCCGCCCGACGGCGTCGTCGGGCGGCAGCGCCGCGCCCGCGAACAGCTTCGACCAGAGCTGCTTCGCGACGTAGTACATCTCGCGCTCGACGCGATCGGCTTCGGCCTCCGCGAGCTTCACGACCTCGTCCGCGGTCAGCCCGGCGTCGAGTTCCAACTCCAGCTTCTTCGCGAACTTCTCTTTGCCGAGCCGCCACCGGCCGGTCGATTTGGGCAGCAACTCCTTTTCGAGCCACGCCTGATAGTCCTTGAGCGCCGCGACCGCGGCCTTGCACGGGGTCGCGAGCGGCTCGGTGCCCGGAGTCTCGTTCGCGAAAGCGTAAACGTCCTTCTCGTAGAAGCTGATCGCGCCGAGGTTCCGTTTGATGGCGACTTCGGTGAGGATGCGCGGCGGCGTCTTGAGGCTGGCCTTTGCGGCCTCGACGATCTTCGGGATGTGCTTGATGCGTTTGGCCGCGTTCTCGACGTTGCGCTCGCGCGGCAGGCTCGACTGCGTCAGCAGCAGAAAGACGCCGTCGGAGACGTACTCGCCGTACGCGCGGGGGTCGTACTCGAAGCGGTTGTCGTTCTCGACCGACCACAGCCCGTATCGAAGCGCGTGGGTCCAGATTTCGTAGTCGATCTGTCCGTCGCGGGAGAGCTTCTGGGTGTCGATCTCCTTCGGGAGCCGCGCGAGCCACGCCCTCGCGCGCTCGACGTCCTTCCCGCGGGACGCGGGCGAGAGGTCGTCGAGTTGGTCATCGAACTCGTGGTTGCCCTGCTGGGTGGCGAACAGCGGGTGGAGCCTGAACTCTTCGTCGAGGTAGGTCCGAAAGAGCTTCGCGAGCCGCGCGTCTTCCGCGCTCTTCTCCGGCTGCGCCGCGGCCGCGGGTGAGGGGTCGGGAACGGACATCATCGCGGCTCCGAGCGTCGCGGCGAAAAGAAGACCCAAGCGGAACATCAGGGTGCCTCCGGCGTGGCGCGTGGGGGCCGACCGTCTTCGCCGTAGAAGTAGACGTCGAAGCCCAATTCGATTCCCAACTCGGCGAGTCGCGCCATCGTCTCAGGCCAGATCATAGGGCCGCCGTGACCGTGCGCCGACTCCCAATAACAGTCGATTCGCAACTGGCACCCCTGTGCCGCGAGTTGACGGATCGCGTCGCCTTTCTCCGCGAGCACCCTCAGAAGGAGGTCGATGTGAAAGCGGACGTCGCGCGATCGGCTCGCATCTCTGGTGCATAGAAACCACGCGCCGGTGGGGAGCGGAACCGGGGCCGCCGCGTTCGGATTGCGGACGTCGCCGCGGCGCTGAGATCGCGTCGGCCGCAGTTCGAGCAGGTGGGAAACGGCGTCGGGGTCGAGGTCGTGGTGATAGACGCAGAGGGTGGCGTAGGTTTCATCGCATGTCGCGTAATCGTGATTGTACTCACGCGCCATGACTATTCCTCGACGACCTGCCACTTCTCCGTGTCGAAGAACACCGTCGCGACGCCATCGACCGTCGGCACGCCGCTTCCGGGCACGTCCGCGCGGCGTCCGATGAGGACGCTCACCGCACGAGGGTAACCCGGCTTGTCGCGCATCCGGGCGAGCAACGTTTGATCGGCCGCCACCGCGCCAGGATTTGTCAGGAACGCGAACGACACGGCCGCGAGCCGCGAATCCGACTGTCCGCGCTCGCCCAGCTTCCAGAACAGCAAGTCCGGCGCGCGAGGGCCGCACTCCGGATCAGATCGAATCAGGATGTGCCCCAACCCCCTTTGTACTGGAACCGCTTGGTCCCACATGCGGCGGAACTCGTGGTAGAACTCCATCACGAACGGCCGCTCGCGGACCTTCCGCGCCGCGGGCGGCTCTTCGGCCTCTTCGGACGTGTAAACGAGGCCGCCCGCGGAGGCGAACCGCGGGTGCGTCAGGTTCAGCGCCTCGACCACGAGCGCCAGAAACGGGTCGGTCATAATTTTGAAAGCCGAAGGTCAGCAGTCGAAGGTCAGAAAGTCGAAGAGCCGGAGTTGCGGAGATCTTCGACTTTCTGTCCTTCGGCTCGTCTAAACTTTCACCCCGGCGAGCAGTTCCTTCCACTTCCTCACGCGGGTCGTGTCGATCACGCCGTCGCGCTTGCCGGCGGCGCACACCGAGGTGCGCACCGCAAAGTAGTCCGGCGCGACGCCCTTGAGCTGCTTCAACTGCTCCGGGCGGAGCGAGCCGCCCACCGCGACCGTCGTGTAAACCCGCTTCAGGCCGTTGACCAGGTCCGCGACCTCTTTCGCGGGCATGAAGTCGAGCAGCGTCTTGCCGTCCTTGCCCCAGGTGTCGAGCAGGAACGCCTTGAAGCGGAAGCGCTTCGCGAACTTCGCCACTTCCGCGGGCGGCACCGACTTCGCCCGCTCCCAGTCGGCGTAGGCTACCATTACCATTTCGGTGCCGATCGGTAGCTCGCGCCGCGTGTCGAGCAGGTCTTCGCCCCAGCCGGGCGCCGGGGCGTAGCCCGCCAGCCCCCACTTCACGTACTGGAGCGGTAGTTCGAGGTGCCAGTGGGCCTCCGTGATCGCGTTGGGCGACCACTCGCCGAGTGCGGCGCTCACGGGAACCTTCCCGTCCACCGCGTCGATGACCGCCGCGACCACTTCGGCCTCCGCGGGGGCGAGCGGACCCTTCACGGGCTCCTTCACGTCGATCAGATCGGCCCCGCCGTCCAGAGCCGCCGAAACCTCGTCCGCCGTCCGCACGCTGACCAACAATCCGGGCGTGGTGCTCATGAGAGGGTGATTCCTTCCACCGTGAAGAACAAGGTCCGTTCGGGGCAGGCATGATACGCGATCGGGTGGGGGTTCTGGAACACGAACCCGCAAAGCCCGCCCGGGGGCATCTGGTTTGTGGCGTTTCGACGCAATTCCGTCACTCCCGCGAGCTTTTTTGTCACGCAAAAACATACGCCCGTCGGCAATTCGGCCGTGCCGACGATCTCGCCGCGCCGTCCTCAGTTTGTGAGTTCGGGCGTGGTGATAAGCGCGCGATCTTTGGCACCAGACCGTGAGTCCGACCGTGTGTTGAGATGCACTTCCGAGTCCGCCGCTCGGGTGGAATCTCCGCGGCCCTCAGACCGGCGACCAAATCAAAAGCTCCGCCCGTCGCCATTTCACGAACACCGCCGGGCGCTTCGTGGGTACAAAAGGGTGATTCAGGCTCGGCGCGAACCGGTTCGGAGCGCGGGCGACTCATTTTTGCCAAACCTCACTGACTGAGCTACAGACTAGATAGCCCAAGTCGCTCCCGGTCCGCGCCGGACCGCGGGGCCATTCGCCCAACAGGCAGTTTTCAGTCATGCCGGTTCGCTTGGTCAGCCAGGAAGAACTGCCCGGCCCGCTGAAGGGCTACCGGCTGATCGAGCGCCTCGGTCGGGGCGGGTTCGGCGAGGTCTGGAAGGTCGAGGCCCCCGGCGGGCTGCTCAAGGCGGCCAAGTTCGTCTTCGGCGACCTCGACGCACATCCTCTCGCTCGAACAGTTCCGGGTCATCGACGGCCAGCTCATTATCGTGATGGAACTGGCCGACCGCAACCTGTGGGACCGGTTCCGCGAGTGTCGCGCGCAGGGCCTCTCGGGCGTCCCGCGCGACGAGCTGATGCGGTACATGGAGGAGACCGCCGAGGCCCTCGATCTGATGAACAACTACTATCAGATCCAGCACCTCGACGTGAAGCCGCAGAACCTGTTCCTCGTCTTCAACCACATCAAGGTCGCGGACTTCGGGCTGGCGAAGGTGCTCGAAGGGGTCAAGGCGACCGTCACCGGCGGCGTCACGCCGGTGTACGCCGCCCCCGAAACGTTCGAGGGGTGGGTGTCGCGGTTTTCCGATCAGTACAGCCTGGCGATCGTGTTCCAGGAGCTGCTCACCGGCGTCCGGCCGTTCAACGGGACGAACACCCGGCAGCTCTTGATGCAGCACATCAACGGCACCCCGGACCTCAGCTCGCTGCCGCTGGCCGACCGCCCGGTGATCGCACGCGGGCTGGCCAAGAAACCGGACGACCGGTGGCCGAGTTGTACCGAACTGGTCCGCGCGCTGAAGCTCGGCGGCCTCCCGGTGGCCCCGCCGACCGTACCACAAACGCCCACCGCCCCCGCCCGGGCCGTGCCCGGCAGCGGCGCGCCGACCATGCTCGGGCCGGCCGGGCACGCGCTGGCCGACTCGCTCCAGGCGACGCGGATGGCCGCCCTCGGCGGGTCCGGACGGCTCGGTCCGGACCCGGCCGCCCCGGCCCACAACCGCACCCCGCCCCCGGCCACGCTCCCCCCGCTGGCCAAGCCCGCGGGACCGGCCACGCCGCTCCCGATGCCGTCGCTGCTCACCCCGGCCGGGAGCCAGGCGCGGCTCGTAACGCCCGTCGTCGCGGCCAACAACCCGGCCCAGACGCTCAGCCGACACGCGGTCCTCCAGACCGGCCGGATGGGCAGCCTCGGCATCGCGCCGCCGGAGCGGACCGGCGACGGCGCGCTGTTCCCCGCGCTGATCGTCGCCCTGGGACAGACCGGGCGCCGCGTCGTCGAACAGCTCAAGCGCGCGATCGCCGACCGGTACGCGTCGACCGCGAAGGTCCCCAACGTCCGCATCCTGTACGTGGACACCGACCCCGAGGCGCTGGCCCAGACGCCCTCGGCCGACGACCCGGCCGCGCTCGCCCCGGCCGAGATCGTCCCGGCCCGGCTGAACCGCTCGACGCACTACATGCAGAAGGAGTCGCTCCCGCCGGTCGAGCAGTGGCTGCCGCCCGGGACGCTCTACAAGCTGCCGCGGAACCCCGGGGCGGCCAACGGGGTGCGCTGCTTCGGCCGGCTCGCCCTGTTCGACCACTACCGCACCGTCGCCCAGCGCGTCCGGCAGGAGATCGAGACGTTCCTGACCGACGACCCGCTCATGCAGGCCGACCGCGCGACGAAGCTCGGCTTGCGCACGAACCGCCCGCGGGCCTACGTCGTGGCGGGGCTGGCCGGCGGGACCGGGAGCGGCATGTTCCTCGACGTCGCGTACCTCGTCCGGCACGAGCTGCGGCAGGTCGGGTACCTCCGCCCGGAGGTGGTCGGCGTGTTCTTCGTCCCCCCGGGTGACGCGACCGCCCCGCGGTCCGCGGCGCTCGGCAACACGTACGCGGCGCTGGCCGAGTTGCACCACTTCCAGGCGAAGCGGACGCGGTACCTGACCGCGTTCGACAAGTCCGAAGGGCCGGTCAGCGACGGCGACGCGCCGTTCGCCCGCGTCGAGGTCCTGCAACTGCCGCGCGGGGCCGACCCGGCCAAGTCGCGGCCGGTGCTGGCCGCCGCGGCGCGGGTCCTCTACCACGAGCTGCTCACCCCGGCCGGGCGGGTCGCCGACGAGGTGCGGGACGTCTACCGCAACGCGTTCCCCGCGGCGGTCCCGACGTGCCAGACGTACGGCCTGTACCGGCTGAGCTGGCCGCGGCCGGAGGTGCTGGCCGCCGCCACACGCCGGCTGGCGCAGCGCCAGCTCCAGCGGTGGACCGGGAAGGACGCCGCCCACCTGCGGGAGCACATCGCCGAGTGGCTGACGCGGCAGTGGGAGGAGCGGAGGCTCGCGTTCGACGCGGTGGTGGAGGTGCTCAACGGGGCCGCCCGCGCCGCGCTGCGCGAGGAGCCGGAGAAGGTGTTCGACGCGTTCATCGACCCCTTGCGCTCGCGGACCCCGTCCGGGGGCCGGCTCGACGCGGCCAGCGCGTGCGCCGTGCTCGACCAGTTGCTCAAGATGGTCGGCAAGCCGGACGGCGAAAACGCGCAGGAGGGGTCGCTCGTCGCGGCGCTCGGCGCCAAGTACGAGGAGCTGGTGCGGGAGACCGAGGGCCACCTCTCGGTGATGGCCGCGACGTTCCTGGAGGTGCCGCAGTACCGGCTGCCGGGGGCCGAGGAGGCGGTGCGGCAGATCGGCGAGAAACTGAAGCAGCAGGTCGAGGGGCTGGAGTCGGTGCGGGCCGACCTGGACCGGGAGGTGCGGTCCATGTACGCGCGGCTGATCCAGGCGATCGGCGCGCTGGGCGCGACCGGGCTGGGGGCGATGGCCAGCCGCACGTCGAACGCGGCCGCGGTGTTCGACCTGCTCCGCTCCTACCCGCGCAAGCGGCTCCAGTTGCACGTACTGGACATGGCCCTGTCGGTGTTCCGCCGGCTGCTGGGCAACGCCACGGAGTACCTGCGGGAGATCAACTTCTGCCGCTCCTCGCTCAACGAGATGTACGCGGCGCTGA
>JAFKJJ010000470.1 GCA_017306025.1 Planctomycetota bacterium | reverse complement strand
GTCGGCGCCGTCCGTAACCCACCCGCACCGAACCGCCCACGCTTGAACCGCGGGCGGTTCTTTTATCACTTCGCACGTTTTTCGGGATCAGTCGGTTCTCGGCGCGGGAAAGAATGGCGAGAACCGCGGGTCGGCCGCCCGCGGGGCCACAGCAGAGGCGGTTCGGTCACCGGTGCCTTCTCGGAGGTCACCGACAACCGAACCGCGAGACGGACGTACCGATGCGCTCCCTGATCCGCCGACTGCGCACGCTACCGCCCGCCGGCGAGCACACCGACGAGCGCCTGCTCGAAGACTTCCTCGCGCACCGCCCCGGCCCGTCGGCGGTCGCGGAGAACGCGTTCGCGGCCATCGTGCGCCGACACGGGCCGACGACCCGCGCAAGAAGAAGTAGTTCGGATCGAAGGGGCCGCTCACTCCGTCTTCCCGACGAGCGCGGCCTCTTTCCTGTCCCCGAAGCCGACGTTCCACTCACATTCGAGCCGCACTTCATTTCCGCTAAATGTCAGCCGGACGGCAGCGACGAACGGCGTCTCGGTGTGACAGATTTTGGCCGTGAACGTGTCGGCGGCGGTCCAAGCCCCGGCCGCAGCGATCGACTGCTCGGTCGGCCCCTTCCACGCCCCACGCCCCTTATGCCACGTGCCGTTACCGCAGACGATCCGTCGCTCGACGCCCGCGACCCGCTCCACCAGCGTTGTCGTGCCGTCCGGACCGGCTTCGAGTACGATTGACTCGGCCTTCCCGTCGTTGGCCGGGAACACGTACTTCTTTCCCGCAACCTTCGGCGCCGCGGCCTTGCCCTCCGGGACCCGCAGGACGAGTCCCTTCAAGGTCTTCGTGAGCTTCGCGGCGGATTCCGCATCGGCCGGGAGCGCGGCCGGCTTCAGGGCCGGTAGCAGCCTGTCCCAGACGAGGTTCAGCACCGCCTGCATGTCGCGGACGCCCGCGGTGATCGCAATGACCGCGTCTTGCTCGGGCAACACGATGCAATACTGCCCGAACGCGCCGTCGCCGCGGTAGGCGCCGTGCCGACAGCGCCAGAACTGGTAACCGTAGCCCTGTTCCCAGTCGCTTTTCGGGTTGCTCCCGTTGGACGTCTGCCGCGCGGTCGCGGCCTCGATCCACGTCTCCGGTACGAGCTGCTTGCCGTTCCACTTGCCTTTCTGAAGGTAGAGCTGGCCGAACTTCGCGATGTCCTCCGTCCGGACGCTCAGTCCGTATCCGCCGGCCGAGATCCCCTGTGGGCTGGCCTCCCAGGTCGGCTTCGCGATGCCGAGCGGGTCGAACAGGCGCGGCTTGAGGTAGTCGAGCAGGGTTTCGTCGGTCGCCTTCTGGACCGCGGCCGAGAGCATGTACGTGGCCGAGGTGTTGTACAGGAAGTGCGTTCCCGGCTTGAACGGCACGGGCTGCGCCAGGAACGTCTTGGCCCACGGCTCGGTCGGTTTGCGCGCCGGCTCGGCCTGGTGGCCGGTGCTCATCCGGAGCAGGTCGCTCAGGCGCATCGCCTTGAGGTTGGCGCTCGGATTCGCCGGTGCTTCGTCCGGGAAGAACTTCAGCACCGGATCGTCGACGCTCAGCTTTCCCTCCGCGGCCGCCAGCCCGACGGCCGTCGAGGTGAAGCTCTTGCTCAGCGAGAACAGCATGTGCGGGGACTCGGCCGCGTAGGGCGCCCACCATCCCTCCGCGACGACGTGCCCGTGCCGGACGAGCATGAAGCTGTGCAGCGCGTCGATGTCCCGGTCGGCCGCCTCGACGAACGCGCGGATCGCCTCGGACGAGACGCCCTGCGCTTCCGGGGCGCTGCGCGGAAGGTCCGCCGCAACGACCGGGGGCGCGGCCAGGAGAACGAGGGCGAGGGAGAGCGGTCTCATGACGCGACCTCGGGAGGTATGAGCCTTTGGCGTGGTCACTCGACGACGGCAATCAGTTCGATCTCGATCAGCCAGTCCGGGACCACCAGCGCCGCGACGCCGACCAGCGAACTCGCCGGCGGGTTCGTTTCGTCGAGGTACTTCTTCCGCACCTCGCGGACGTGCGGGACGTGTTCCGACTTCAGCCCGACGACGAAGTAGGTGATCTTCACGACGTCCTTGAACGTCGCCCCCGCGGCCGCGAGGGCGGCCTTGAGGTTCTCGAACGTGTGTTCCACCTGCGCGCGGAAGTCGCCCTTGCCGACCACCTCGGCCTTCTCGTTCACGCTCACCTGGCCCGAGACGTAGATCGTCTTCCCACCGGTCGCGGTGACGACGTGGGTGAAGCCGTTGGTCGGGTTGAGCGCGGGCGGGTTGATGAACTGCTTCGGCACGGCCGCTCCTTCACGGAAACAAAGATCACGGTTCGGGGTCGATTGTAGTGACGCCGTCGCGGCCCGTGTGCTCCGGTCCCGGTGCCGGTCCTTTTTCGGCCGCTTTGCCCGTGATTGAAGCGGGATCGGAACCGTTTTGAAGAATCCGGAAAGTTGCTCTTGCAATTCAAGTCATTCTGTCTTTAAATATCGCACAGTCACGGGGCACCAGTACACATCGGTGCCGGGCGGCGGTCCTACCCGGAACGGCGGAGGGCGTTGCATGCTGTCCTTGACCGTTGTCATGGTCGTGATGGGGGCGAACCCGAAGGAGAGCCCGGCCGAACTGGCCGCCTGGATCGACGCCAAGTTGGAGACGTCGTGGCGCGCGAAGGGGCTGGCTGCCCGGGACGTCGCCGGCGACGAGGTGTTCCTCCGCCGCGTCTACCTCGAACTAACCGGCACCATCCCGAGCGTCGCCGAGGCCCGCGACTTCCTCGAATCGACCAGCGCCAACAAGCGCGAACTGCTGGTCCGCACCCTCCTCGACGACAAGCGGTTTGCCGAGCACACCGCGCGGCAGTGGGCGCGCACCCTGGCCCCGGCCGGGAACACCCGCGGGCCGCTCGAAGGCTGGCTCCGCACCGAGTTCCGCAAGAACACGCCGTTCGACCAGATCGCCCGGTCCGTCCTCACCGCAACCGGCGACGCGAACGCGTCGAACCCGGCGAGCTTCTACTTCGCCGTGGGGAACACCCCCGAGCGGGTCGCCGAGGCCGTGGGGCGCGGACTGCTCGGGGTGCGGCTCGGCTGTGCTCAGTGCCACAACCACCCGTTCGCCGCGTGGACGCAAGAGGACTTCTGGGGGCTCGCGGCGTTCTTCGCGGGCACCTCCGCGGCGCCGGGGCGCGTCGTCGATAACGCGGCGGTCCGGATCGTCGCCGACGGCAAGGAGTACGCGGCGAAGTTCCTCGACGGACCGGCGCCCAAGTTCGAGGCGGGCCGCTCGAACCGGGCCGTGCTGGCCGACTGGCTCGCCGCGCCGGAGAACCGCTTCTTCGCCGCCAACGTCGTCAACCGCGTCTGGCAGGATCTGTGCGGCACGGGACTGGTCGCGACGGTCGACGACCTCGACACGCTCTCGCCCGAAGCGCGGAAGGAGATCCTCGACGAACTCGCCGCCAAGTTCGCCGCGAGCGGGTTCAACGTGCGCTGGCTGGTGGAGGGCATCTGTCTGAGCAAGGCGTACCAGCGCGCGAGCATTGCGAGCACTGTGGCCGGCTCGGCGCAGCGCCCGGTGCGGACGCTCTCGCCGGAGCAGGTGTTCGCCTCGCTCGACCAGTCACTCGGGCTCAAGAAGGGCCGCGGGTTCGGCCCGAAGTACACGCCCGAAGGGCGGACCCTGATGGCCCAACTCGACGCGGCCCGCGGATCGACCCCCACCGACTTCAAGGGCGGCATCCCGCAGGCGCTGTTGCTCATGAACGGCTCGGTGGTCACCGCGGCGACGACGCTGGAAGAGAGCATGACGCTCCGCGCCGTCGTGGACGCGCCGTTCCTCAAGGACACCGAGAAGCTGGACACCCTGTACCTCGCCGCGTACAGCCGGCTGCCGCGACAGTCGGAGCGAGAGCGGATGCTGAAGGTGGTCCGGGCCGGGGGCACTACCGAGTCCCGGCGCCAGGCGTACGCGAACGTCTTCTGGGCGCTGCTCAACAGTCCCGAATTCGTCCTGTGCCCGTGAGGCGGTTCAGAGTGGTCCGCTCGCTCCGCGAGCGGTGCGAGGCGAGCGGACGAGAGACAGGGTAAGGTGGTCGCGTTCTCTGGTGCGAAGCGACCGCTCGCGGAGCGAGCGGACCACACTACAGAAATCGAGGTTCTCATGGCCGCGCACGAGTTCAGTCGGCGGGATCTGGTGCGGATGAGCCTCGCGAGCGCGTTCGGGGCCGCCGCGTGCCCGTGGCTGCCCCGACTGGCCGCCGCGGCCGAAAAGAAGAAATCCGCCAAGGCGTGCATCGTCCTGTGGATGTCCGGCGGCCCGAGCCAGACCGACACCTGGGACCTCAAGGTCGGCCACAAGAACGGCGGACCGTCGAAGGAGACCGCGACCGCCGTCCCGGGGCTGCGGTTCAGCGAGCACCTGAAGAAGCTCGCCGAGGTCGCCAGGGAGCTCGGTATCATCCGCAGCATGACCACCAAGGAGGGCGAGCACCAGCGCGCCACGCAACTGCTCCACACCGGGCAGCTACCGAGCGAAGCGGTACAGTATCCCGCCCTGGGGTCGATGCTGGCCAAGGAGATCGGCGACCCGGAACACGACCTGCCCGGGTACATCACGATCTCGCCCGGCGGGCTGAACATGGCGGCCGGACCCGGGTTCCTCGGGCCGCAGTACGCACCGATGACGGTCTCCGGGATCAGCGACAACCCCAACGCCCGCGCCAACCTGACCATCGACTATCTGAAACCCGAGAAGCCGGTCGCGACCAACGATCAGGACGTGCGCCGGCAACTGTTGGCCGACCTGCAGACCGACTTCGAGAAGCAGCACGGCGGCGCCGCGGCGGCCAAGGCCCACGCCGCGAGCTACCGCAAGGCACAAAAGATGATCGACACCGAGGCCAAGGGTGCCTTCAAACTGGACGAGGAGCCGGCCAAGCTCCGCGACGCCTACGGCCGCACCCGGTTCGGTCAGGGGTGCCTGCTCGCCCGCCGACTGGTCGAGCGCGGCGTATCGTTCGTGGAGGTCACGCTCGACGGCTGGGACACGCACGCGCAGAATTTCGAGCAGGTGAAGACCCTCAGCGAGACGCTCGACCCGGCGTTCGCCACCCTCCTGTCGGACCTGAAGGACCGCGGGATGCTGGCCAACACGCTCGTCGTGTGGATGGGGGAATTCGGCCGCACGCCGGTCATCAACAACAACGGCGGGCGCGACCACTTCCCGCTCGCGTGGTCCACCGTACTGGCCGGGGCCGGGGTGAAGGGCGGACGGGCGTACGGGAAGACCGAGAACGACGGCCGGACGGTCGCCGACAAGCCGGTGAGCGTCGCCGACTTCCTCGCGACGGTCTTCACGGCCGTGGGCGTCGACCCGAAGACCGAGAACCAGACGTGGGACGGCCGTCCCATCCCGTTGGTCAAGGGCGGCACGGCCATCGAGGACCTGATCCAATGAATGGCCGCGTGCGAGCCCTGGCGGGGGCGGCGATCGTTGCCGCGGCCGTCGCGCTGGCGGGGAGTCGCGCCGGCGGCGACCCGCCGGGCGCCGCGCCGGCGGGGCCGGCCGACGACCCGGAGGCCGTTCGCGACGTGTTCCTGTTGCTCGACCGCGGGCCGCTCCACCTGCGGCTGCGGATCACCATCGGCGGGAAGTCGCCCCAGGCGGTCCGCCGCGAGTACCTCGCGCGCCTGTTCAAGGCGCTCGACACCGACGGCGACGGCAAGCTGACCCGCGCGGAGTTCGAGCGGTCGCCGCTGAACACGTCGCGGCGCGGGCCGAGCGCCCGTCCGCTTTCGCCGAAGGAAGCGGCGGAAGTGGTGCCGGCCGCGAAGCTCACGGGGGCCCTCGAACGGGTCGTCGGTGAGACGCGCGCCTTCCGCCAGGACAACACCGCCCGCAAGACCGACGACATGGTCTTCGCGGCCCTCGACACCAACAAGGACGGCGTGCTGTCCGAGGACGAGATCCGCGCCGCACAGGAGCTCTTGCTCGCCAAGGATCAGGACGAGGACGACTGCCTGACGATCGAAGAGTTCAACCCGCCGGAGGTCCTCATGCCGGTGGCGGTGTTCCCGGGCGCCCCGGAACGGCCGCTGGCCGCGGTCAGCACGCTCCTGGTGGACGGCACCGGCCCGCTGTTCGGTCCGCGCCTCATCCGTCGGTACGACCGCAACGGGGACGGGAAACTGTCGCGGGAGGAGATCGGGCTGTCGCCGGAGCGGTTCCGCGCACTCGACACCGACGGGGACGGGAAGCTCGGCGCCGAGGAGCTCAAGGCGTTCCACAAGCAGCCGCCGGACGTGGGCGCGGGGATCGAATTGCAGCCGCCGGCCGGCCAGGCGCCGCGGATCGCGCTCGCGGCCGGGTCGAGCGCCCGGACCACGCGGCCGGACGTCGCGGTGTTCGGCCTCGGTGAGAGCGACCTGGCGCTGGCCGTCCGGTCGTTCGACCCGGTTACCGCGGCGGTCGCCGACGCCCGACAGCAGTTCAACCGGCTCGACGCCGATCAGAACGGCTACCTCGACCGCGACGAGTTGAAGGAGAACGTCCGGTTCCAGCGCGGGCTGTTCGAGGCCATCGACGCCGACGGCGACGACAAGATCTTCTGGGCGGAGATGGAGTCATACGTCCGCAGCCGTGCCGAGGCGGCCGCGACGCGGTGCGACGTCGTCCTGCACGACCTCGGCCACGGGTTCTTCGAGGCGCTCGACCGCAACCACGACGGCCGGATCGGGCTGCGGGAGATCCGGGCCGCGGCGGACACGCTCCGCGGGCTGCGCAAGCCCGGCCTGACGGTCCTCCGGGCGACCGATCCGCCCCGGCGGATGCACCTGGAAGTCGTCCGCGGCACGTTCCAGTTGTTCAGCACCGGGCCGGCGGGCGAATCGACCGTCCCCAAACTCGCCGCCGCGCCGCGGACCCCGGTCGGGCCGATCTGGTTCCAGCGGATGGACCGGAACATGGACGGCGACCTGACCTGGAAAGAGTTCCTCGGCCCGCGACACGTGTTCGAGGAACTGGACACCAACCACGACGGGCTCATCAGCCCCGAAGAGGCCGAGAAGGCTATCGAGAAGTTCAAGTGAGCAGCGGATCGAAGTCAGAAGGCGGAAGACGAGTTAACCACAGAGGCACAGAGGCGCGGAGAAAGGCAGAGGAAGAGTTCTTCAAAACACAGTCTTCTGTTTTCTCTGTGCCTCTGTGGTTAGCCCTCTTCTGTCCTCCGAGAAGGGATTGTTATGGCGACCGCCGAACCGCGAACCGTCTCCCTGGTTGAAGTGAACGGACATCCCGCGCACGACGACGCGGCGGCCGTGCGCCGACTCGCCGACGCCCGCGAGCGGATCAAGCAGGAAATCGGCCGGGTGATCATCGGCCAGACGGACATTATCGACCTCCTGTTGACGGCCCTGCTCTGTCGCGGGCACGTGCTCTTGCACGGCGTCCCGGGGTTGGGCAAGACGCTCATGGCCAAGACCCTGGCCGATTCGCTGGCGATGGAGTTCCGCCGGGTCCAGTTCACCCCCGACCTGATGCCGTCGGACATTACCGGGACCGACATCATCAAGGAGGACCCGGCGTCCGGGAAGCACTCGCTAGAGTTTCTGCCCGGTCCGGTGTTCACGAACTTCCTGCTAGCCGACGAGATCAACCGCACGCCGCCCAAGACGCAGGCGGCGCTGCTCCAGGCGATGCAGGAGACGGAAGTGACGGTCGGCCGGCAGACGTTCGCGCTGCCGCGACCGTTCTTCGTGGTGGCCACGCAGAACCCGATCGAGATGGAGGGCACCTACCCGTTGCCCGAGGCGCAGGTGGACCGGTTCATGTTCAGCCTCCGCATCGCCTACCCGACGGTGGAAGAGGAGGTGCGGATCATCAAGGGCACGACCGGTACGGCGGTGGCGAAGGCCGCGGCCGCGATGGGGACGGAGGAAGTCGCCCGTCTACAGGAGTACGTCCGGGGCGTGCCGATCGCCGACAGCGTGGTGAACTACGCGGCGCGGCTGGTGGCCGCGACCCGTCCCGGGTGCGGCGGGCCGGCCGAGATCCACAAGTACCTCGCGTACGGGGCCAGCCCGCGGGCGTCGCAGTGTCTGGTACTCGGGGCGAAGGCCCGGGCGCTCCTGGCGGGCCGGTTCCACGTGGACTTCGCCGACCTCAAGGCGCTGGCGGCCCCGGTGCTGCGCCACCGGCTCGTGCTGAACTTCCACGCCCGCGCCGACAAGGTGGACGCCGACCAACTGGTCGAGCGGCTGCTCGCGATCGTCCCGCAAGGGGCGTGAATCGGGTGTAACCCTGGGACCGCGGCCGTCC
>JAFKJJ010000469.1 GCA_017306025.1 Planctomycetota bacterium | reverse complement strand
TGCGCGGCGGTGCCCACGGTCTCGGCGACGGCGGGCGTGTCGGAGGCGAGCACGGCCCCTCCGCAGGCGAGCATCTCGACGGTGGGCATCCCGAACCCCTCGTAGAGCGTGGGGAACACGAGCGCGCGGGCGGAACTGTAGAGCGCGGCCAGGTCGCCGTCGGGGCAGTACCCGAGCCGTCGGACGGTGCCGTCCCGCTGGCGGTCGGCGAGCGCGCGCTCGAGGTCGTTGGCGCGCCAGCCGGTTCCGCCGACGAGGACCAGGGGGTGGCGGTGTCGGAGGGCGGTGGGGAGGGCGTCGTGTGCCCGGAGCAGGGTGGCGATGTTCTTGCGGGGCTCGACGGTGCCGACGTGCAGGAGGTAGCCGGGTTGGAGCCCGAGCCGCAGGAGGGTGGGGGCGCACGCCGGGGCGGAGAGCGGGCGCAGGAACGGGCGGCGGCCGTTGTACGTCACGCTCACCCGCTCCGCCGGATAACCCAACTCACGCACCAACTCTCGTTTCGTGAATTCGGACACCGCGAGCACGTGCGCGGAGCGGTTCAGGCTGTCGCGGAACTGCCACTCGTACTCCTGCACGCGCCGCGGCGGGTGCCACTCCGGGTGCAGGAGCACGGACAGGTCGTGAACGGTGATGACGAGCGGGAGCGAGCACGGCACCGCGAGCGTGTTCGGCTCGTGGTACAGGTCGTACGCGCCGCGGCGCGCGCAGTAGTCGAGCGGGTTGCGGACGAGCAGGCGCCCGGCCCGGCGGCCCACGGCCATGAGCCCGCGCCGGACCGTCGCTTCGGCCCGTGCGAGCACCCCGCCGCGCTCGCGGAGCTTCAGGTAGCGCTCGGCCTGCCGCGCGAGCCACCGGTTGCACGGCAGGAACACGCCGCTCGGGTAGGTGCCGATCGTGCCCGGTTCGGTCCGCGCCCGGAGGGCCGCGACGACCTCGCTGGTGTGGTGCCCGACGCCGGACCGCGTGGCGAGCGTACACATCGTGTTCACGAGCACGCGCACCGCAACACCTCCGCACCGAGTACGGTGAGGCGCATACGATAACGCCCGTGGCGGGACGGTCAACCGCAACCGCGTACCCGTCTTCCGCCGTGCGACCCGAATTGCTAGTGTGAACACCGCCCCGCCGTCACGGACGCACCGAACATGCCCGACACGAACGTGCTGACCGCCTACGCGCTCCACGCCAACCAGCCGACCGACGTCTTCCCCGAGCCGGCCCCGATCGGCCGCTCGTGGATGGACGCGGCCCACCTGCGGCACCCGTACCGGTGCCTGCCGCTGGTCATCGCCAACCAGTGCGGCTGGGTGCTCCGCAACCCGACCGGGTTCAACGCGTACTGGTACGGCGGCTCGGCCAAGCAGGACGTCGAGTTGCGGTTCGACGCGCCGGAGGAGAACCGCATCCTCAGCCACTTCGGCAACGGGGTCATCACGTTCACGATCCCGTTCCTGTTCCGCACCCCGCCGGGCGTCAACCTGTGGGTGAAGGGCCCGGCGAACTGGGTGAAGGACGGCATACAGGCCCTGGAGGGCGTCGTCGAAACGGACTGGCTCGCCTCCACTTTCACCATGAACTGGAAGATGACCAGGGTGTGCGAGTGGGTGCGGTTCGAGAAGGGAGAGCCGTTCTGCATGCTCGTGCCAGTGCCGCGGGGGCTGATCGAGGGGCTCGTTCCGCGGGTCGAACCGATCGCGTCGAACCCGGAGGTGCAGGAGCAGTACCGGAAGTGGGAGGCGAGCCGCAGCGGGTTTTTGACGGACCTGGGCGCCCGTAACCCGGAGGCGGTGGCCCGCGGGTGGCAGAAGGACTACTTCCAGGGAAAGACGCCCGACGGAAAGGACTTCGAGTCGCACCAGACGCGGCTCAACGTGAAGCCGTTCGCGGCGGAAGCGGCGCGGCGAGAGGCCCCGGAGGGATAGGACGAATCGTTTCGGAGAGCGAGCGGCCCCGCCGGCGCGTTAGTCGGCCCCAATGTCGTCGACGAACGACATCGAGGGGTGAACGCGCTCGTACTCGATGGCGAAGTGGTGCGCGACGATCTGTCGCACCTTCAGCGCCACCTCCGGGCTGACGCCCGGCGAGCAGCGGGCCAGGAACTCCGCGTCCGAGATCGGGGGGAAGCGCTCGTCGAAAGTGGCGCGGTCTCGGATGGCCGTCACAACGGCGATGACCACGATCAGACAAAACAAGATCGGAACGATCACGGCCGGGGTCATCGGATTTCTCCTTCGGGCGAATAGCGATCGTCTCCGCCTCACTTCACCGCCTCGACCTTCGTCTCGGCCGTGACCGGGCCGCGGTCGGTCGGGACGGTCGCCTTCAGTACCAGCGGCACGTTGAACGGGCCGGCGTCCGGCGCGAACGTGAGCACCAGTTCGCCATCGGTCCTGTCGGCGGGGACGACGAGCTTTGCCGCGCTCACGCCCTTCACGTGCTCGGGCAGCACCAACTCGACCGTCGCGGCGCCCGACAGGTCCTTGCTCCGGCTGACCTTCACCGCGAGCCGCACCGCGCCCTCGGCGCGGACGCTCGTCCTGTCGCAGCTCAGATCGAGGCGGCCGGGGCCGACGACCACGATCATCTGCTGGTTCTGCTCCGTCGAGCTGAAACTCACCGTGTGTTCGCGGCCGTCGAGCGGGTCGCGCACCTTCGCGGTCGCCATCACGCACACACGGCACGTGCGGCCCAGTTCCATCCACGGCGGGAGGAACGCGGGGTACTCGAACCCCGTTTCGCCCGGCTTGAGCGTCAGGACCGGTCCGGTCACGCCTTGAAGGTGCCGCGCCTGCTTGTCGGCGAGCTGAACCTGAATCGGGCCGTCGAAGGTACCGCGGTCGATCTTGTACTTACGGTAGTACGTCTCGCCGCGCGGGGCGCTGGTCATCACGTACTCGTCCGCGATCTTGAACGGCGTCGGAAAAGCGACCGCCAACCGCAGCTCGCCCGACCCGGTTACCGGACCGACGCCGGGAAACGTTGCGGGCACGACCACCGGCTTGTCGCCGACGGTCGCGGTGCCGACGAGGACGAGCGGAGCGTGCCCGATGGCGGCCTCCGCGCCGGCGGTAACGGTGAAGTCGGCCGAAGTCTGATTCGCGGCGAGCGTGAGCGGCTTCGCTTCGACGCCCTTCGGCAAGGCATCGGCCCTCACCTCGATCGGCCCCTTGAAGTCGCCGAACCGCTCCGCGGTCAGTTTCACCTTGACCGACCCGCCGCGCGGAACGGTGGACACGTCCGACGCGACCGCGAGCCGGAATCCCGGTTCGACCTTCTCCGACGCGTCGAGCACCCGCAAGCGGTAAACGAAGTTCGCCCCGGCTCGGCCACGGAACCGCTCCGTCACACGAACGGTATACGTGCCGTCGGCGGGCGGTGAGAACGCGATCGGGGCGGGATCGGCCGTCTCGGTCGCTTCGCCCCTCGCCAACTCCTTGCCGCTGGCGTCGAGAACGCGAACGACCCCGCACAGCGGAGAATCGTAACGACGGGCTTGCAGGTCGAACGCGTACTTCGCGCCCCTCTGCAACTCCAGTTTCCATTCGCCGGCGATCCCGGGGCGCTCGATTTGGCCGTTCAGCGCGATCGGCGGCGCGAACGGGCCGGCGCCCGTTGCGTCCTTCAGCCCGTCGGGCTTTGCCTTGTGCGGGTAGTGGAACTCCGGCACGTGTTCGGTCGTGACCGTGAGTCGGTAGACGTAGGCCGGTCCGCCGAGCGTGCGGGCGTCGGTGACACGCACGCGGTACTTGCCCGCTGCCTTCGGCGTGAACTTCACGCTCGCGTCGGTGCCCACGCACGCGTGGAGCATCTGCTCCGCGACCACGTTTCCTTTTGTGTCGACAACGTCGAGCTTCGGAATCAGGGGAGAACTGAGCGATTGCGCGTGAACGAAGCAGGTGACCGTCCGACCGGCCTCCGCGTCGAACTCCCACAGGTCGATGTCCTCGCGCGGGAAGATGCGGCCGTTGGCGGTGACGGGGAGCTTGATCGGTTGGGCGATCGCGTCGCCGTCGATCTCCCGTTCGATCACCTCCGGCAATTCACCGACCACGAACACCGGGCCGCCCGCACCGCCCTGCGCGGTGAACACGCGCACGCGCCGCGCGCCGGGCGGCGCGTCCTTCGCGACCGAAATTTTGCCGCTCAAGTCGGCGGGGTAATCCTCCTGCTGCTGCGATTCCGGTAACGGGAGGAGGGGACCTTCGAACCAGACCCGCCTGGCGGGCGCGAGGCGCGGCGACGCGGTGACGCCGGCGCCCGTGACCTCGAACGCGGGCGCGTCGTGGAGGAACAGCCCGCCGACACGCACCCCGACGGCCGTGCCGCGCTGCGCCCCGGCCGGGAAGATGTAACTCGCGGTCGGCGGGTTGGCGGGGGAGGGACTAACCACAGAGGCACAGAGACACAGAGAAGACAGGAACCAGAGTGAAACACGAATTCTGGGCATTGTTATTCTCTCTTATCTTCTCTGCGTCTCTGTGCCTCTGTGGTTAGTCCCTCCCAACTCACACCAACTCACTAATCACCCGGCCGTTGTTGACCAGTGCGGCCGGGCGGCCGTCGGGCGTGTGGACCTCGTCCTTCGGGTCGATGCCCATAAGCGAGTACATGGTCGCGAACAGGTCTTCCGGGCCGTAGGGGTCGCTCGCGGGCTTCTCGGCGCGGGCGTTGGTCTTGCCGACCACGACCCCGCCCTTGATGCCGCCGCCGCCCGCCAGGACGGTGAACGCCGGCCCCCAGTGGTCGCGGCCCGCGTTCTTGTTGATCCGCGGCGTGCGCCCGAACTCGCCCGTCACCACCACGAGCGTACTTTCGAGCAGCCCGCGCGTGCTGAGGTCCCGGAACAGCGCGCTGATCGCGGCGTCGTACATCGGCAGGAGCGAGTTCTTCAGCACGGCAAAGTTGCCGTCGTGCGTGTCCCAATTTGAGTGGTCGATGGTCACGCACCGCACGCCGGCTTCCACCAGCCGCCGCGCCATCAGGCACGACTGCCCCAGCGAGTGCCGGCCGTACTCGTCGCGGAGCTTGTCGGATTCCGCGTGGATGTCGAACGCCTTTTTGGCCTGCTGCGAGGTCATCAGGTCGAACGCCTTGTCGCGGAACGCGCCGACCGCGCCGGCCTGTGCGTTCGCCCTTGCTTCGGCTGCCTTGTGGAACCGGTCCACTGTTTCGAGCAACTTCTTGCGGTCGTCGAGGCGGTCGGACGCGATCGCCGGGGGCGGAACGAGATCGGGAACCGAGAAGTTCGGGGCCGATGGGTCGGCGTCGATCACAAAGGCCGAGTGGTTCGCGCCCAGGTACGCCGGTCCGCCGCTCGGGTGGAGCTTCGGCAGTGCGACGTAGGCGGGCACCGACCCCTTCGGGCCGAGCTTCTTCGACACGACGGACCCGACGCACGGGCGCTGGTTGTTCGGGCTCAAGCTCGGGTTGAAGCCGGCCGTCGGGAAGTAGCCGGTGAGGATGTAGTGGTCGGCGGGGCCGTGGTCGGAGTTGTGGTGGCGGAACGACCGCACCAGCGAGAACTTGTCCACCTCCCGGCCGACCTTCGGCAACAGGTCGCAGATTTGCAGCCCCGGGATCTTGGTCTTTGCGGGGGAAAACTCGCCGCGAAACTCCGCGGGCGCGTCCGGTTTCAGGTCGAACGTGTCGAGGTGACTTTGGCCGCCGTGAAGGAACACGAAGATCAGTGACACGTCTTTTTTGGGCTTCACACCTTCGGAAGCGCGGAGCAGTTGTGGCAGCCCGATGGCGGAGCCGAAGAGGGTTGCGGTGCCGACGCGGATCGCGTCGCGCCGCGTGAGTCCGTCGCAAAAGGTGTGCATGAGAGGCCCTCAAGCAGATGGCCACAAAAAGGCACGAAGAGGCACAAAAAAGGGGACAAACGACTGTGTTCGCAGCTACGCTTTGCTCGTCTTCATTTTTGTGCTTTTTTGCGCCTTTTTGTGGCCACCTGCTTTCTTCGTCTTTTCAGTGGTTGAACAAGAACTCCGTGCTGTTCAGGAGCGCCCAGGCCAGGTCTTCGGCCGCGGCGCGGCGGTTGTTCGGGTACTTCTTCAGGTGCTTCACACCGGCCGCCGTTTCGTCGGCCGTCGGGGGGCGCGAGAAGAACGTCAGGTACAGTTCCTCGACCAGCTTCGCGTCGTCAGGCCGCGCGCGAACGAGCTTGGCGACCGCGCCGGCTTCGTGCGTGAGTTTCGCCTGAATCTCGGCCGAGTTCAGCAGGTTGAGCACCTGACTCACCGACGGCTCGCGGGTGCGCTCGCACTCGCAGGCGGTCACGCGACTCGGGCGGCCGAACAGCTTCAGGAAGTCGCTCCGCGCCTTGCTGTCCCACAGTTGAACCGCGCGCGTCACGCCCGGCGAGCCCTGGAACTTCTCCGGCACTCCGAGCGCCTGCGAGATCATGTCGCAGAGCACCTCGGCGTCCGGGCGCTTGAAGTACGCGCGCGAAAAGTTTCGCTCGTCCTTCTCGTTGGTCGCGTTCGGCGCCGCGCTCGTCTGGTAGACGCGCGAAGACGTGATGAGCACGATCAGCTTGCGCACGTCGTACTTGTTGTCGACGAGGTACTTCGCCAGCGCGTCGAGCAGTTCGGGGTTGCTCGGCGGGTTGGTCGCGCGGACGTCGTCCACCGGCTCGACCAGCCCGCGGCCGAGCGTCCACGCCCAGACGCGGTTCGCGAGATTCCGCGCGAAGAACGGGTTGTCGGGCTTTGTCATCCACTCCGCGAGCGGAACGCGCCGGTCGCCGAGCGGGTTCGCGGCGGGCATGTCGGTACCGAGCGCGTGTGCGAACACGTCCTTCTTGGTCCGCGGGTGCGTCGTGGCGCCGGCGCTGAAGAAGGCCGACATGCCGTAATAATCGGATTGCTTCCAGCGGTCGAACGGGTGGTGGTGGCACTCCGCGCACGCGATCCGCACGCCGAGGAACACCTGCGACACCGTGCCGGCCGCCTCGCCGGGTTTCGTGACCACCTTGAAGAAGTTCACCGGGCCGACTTCGGTCGCCGGCCCCTCGGCCGTGACGAGTTCGCGTGCGAACTCGTCGAACGGCTTGTTCGCCGCGATCGAGTCGCGAATCCACTTGTAGTAGAGGTGCGCCCGCTGGTGGCCGAGCGGCTGACGGTCCACGCGGAGCAGATCGGCCCACCGCAGCGCCCACAGGTCCGCGAACTCGGGGCGTTCGAGTAACGCGCCGACGAGCTTCGCGCGCTTGTCTTTGTCGGTGTCGGCGAGAAACTTCCGTGCCTCGTCGGGTGTGGGGAGCGTGCCGGTAAGGTCGAGGTACACGCGTCGGAGGAAGTCCGCGTCGTCGCAAAGACCGGACGGCGCGACGTTGAGCTTGGCGAGCTTCGCGTCAACGAGTTTGTCGATGAAATTGAACTGCGGCAGGTTGTTGTCGGCGGGGGCGCCCGGTCGCGGAACCATCACGCGGAACATTCCGACTTCGCCGAGGTAGCCGGCCATCACCGCGGCCTCGCCGGGCACGTCCCGCGTCGTCACGAGTCCGGCGGCGCTCACCGCGGCGACGCTCTCGGCGTTGCTCTGGAAGCGGGCGTGTCGTGTTACGTCCTTCTCCGCGCCGTCGCTGTACTTCGCGAACACCTTCAGTTGCTGTTCGCCCTTTTGGGACATCACGCGCTCGACCGGCTCGACGCGCAGCGACACGAGGCGCGGCGCGTCGGGCGAGCCGACCGGCATTCCGGCCGCGATCCAGTCGCGGAGCGTGCGGTAGTCCTCGCCGCCGAACGGGAGCTTCGTTCCGCCGCCGTGCGCGGTGCGCCCGGTGCCCTTCCGCAATAGGAGGCTCTCTTCGGGCCTGGCCGGAAACACCCGGCGGCCGCGCCCTTCCTTCGTGAGCGCCGTGTAGTCGGCATCCGGGTCCGATGCGAACACCGACAGCTTGAACCCGCCTTGTCCTTCGGCCTTCCCGTGGCAACCCGACGAGTTGCACCCGTGGCGGCTCAGGATGGGCAGGATGTCGTTTTCGAAGTGGAACGCGTCCGCGGCGCGTGCCGTGGTTGGGAGCGCGAGCAGGATGATTGGCAGGCAGAACCGCATGGGGCGGCTTCCGGTGTGCGTGGCGAGCGGTGGATCGGCGAGCCGGACCTATTGGGGACGTCCGGAGTGTCGGCGGGATCAGGGCACGTGCATTGTGCCACGGATCGAAGCGCGGGGCAACGGAAATGACCTGGTTGGAGTTCACCCAGTTGGGTTGGTGTTGACTTGGTAAACGGAAACGCCTCCTTCTATTGGTGTTGCAGCCGAAGGAAGGAGGCGGGAGCTATGGGGAGTACCACACTCACCACGGCGATCCGGCGACGATTATCCACGTTC
>JAFKJJ010000395.1 GCA_017306025.1 Planctomycetota bacterium | reverse complement strand
GCGGCGGTGGCCCTGCTCAGCGGCGCCGGAATCGACGCGCGGCCGGTGTCGTCGCCGGAGGCGGCCGAGGTGAGCGGGGCGGTGGGACCCGCGGTCCGCGCCACACTCGCGGGGCTGGCGAACCAGATCCGGACGGCCTGTGCCCGCATGGGCCTCGACCCCTGGGAGGTGTTCGGCGCCAGCGGGACGGAATCGCCTCCGACCTTCGACGCGAGCGCCGCCCCGGCCCTGTTCACCTGGGGCGTGCGGCAGTGGGGAGCCTCGACCGAACTGCTCGACCGCGCCGCCGAGATCAATCGGTCGGTGCCGGGCTACGTCATCACACGGCTGGCCGACGCGCTCAACGACGCGGGCAAGGCGGTCCGCGGGAGCAAGGTGGCGATCCTCGGGATGGCGCACAAGAAGGACGTGGACGACCCGCGCGAGTCGCCCGGCTTCGAGCTGCTCAACCACCTGCTGAAGAAGGGCGCGGCCGTCAGCTACAACGACCCGCACATCCCGAGCCTGCCGCGGATGCACCACTGGTCCCACCTCGAACCGATGCACAGTCAGCCGCTCACGGCGGAGTACCTGGCGGCGCAGGACTGCGTGCTCATCGCCACCGACCACACCGCCTACGACTACGACTTCATCGTCCGGCACAGCAAGCTCGTCATCGACACCCGCAACGCCACCCGGGCCATCACGAGAGGGCGCGAGAAGATCGTCCGGGTGTGAATCGCCTCGACGTACCGACGCCCCGGCCTTCACCACCCATCATCCACCGCAACTGGCCTCGTCCCACGACTCGCCTTTCGGAGCGGGAGCACCGGACCTCAACTTGACCTCCAAGTTCGTCAGCCGATTCTGGTCATCGAACGTCGCCGTCAGCACCGCTTCACCGTTCTCCTCCACGACGATCCTGTCGCCGTCTTGCTTGTGGGCAAGGTTGCAGTGCTCGAGGTAGCCGGCCAGGGCGAGCAAAGCCGAGCAATCGAGCAAAGGATGCGTTCAGAGGCTATCCGGAGCGAAATCGCTTGAATTATGCGGCTTCGCTCCGCCGGCGCTCGCAGTTATTGATTGCGACACATCCGCTTATAACATCATCATTGGGTGGCGAGAGGCGCCGCAACATGATCGCTATTGATGCCAAAATCACG